>JAZDKP010000133.1:0-8949 GCA_043802925.1 Fibrobacterota bacterium
CATCCACAAATACTCCATCTGATGGACAAAACAGCCTGCCGCGCCGCTCAAGCCGCGGCCGCCATTCTCCGCGAACACTACGGCCACGTGCAAACGCAAGACATTGAGTCCAAAGGCCGCAATGACTTCGTTTCGTTTGTGGACAAGCTTGCGGAAGAAGCCATCATCCGCACTATCCGCACTGACTATCCGGACCACACCTTTCTGGCCGAGGAGGGCGGAGGAAACACCGGGCCCGGCGATGTCCGCTGGGTCATTGACCCACTCGACGGCACGACCAATTATCTCCGTAGCCACCCCCATTTTTCCGTCTCCATCGCGGCCGAGCGAAAGGGCCAAACCGTCTACGGGCTGGTGCTCGACGTCATGACAAACGAGCTCTTTACCGCGACCAAAGGCGGAGGCGCTTTTTGCAACGGCCAACGCATTTTCGTATCATCCACGGACATACTGTCCGACGCGCTGGTCCTTTTCGGGACCCCGTTCCGCGACACGGCAGTCCTCCGCCCGTTCGCCCTGCAGTTCGCCGAAATCCAGTCCCGGGTCAGTGACCACCGGCGCGAGGGCTCCGCAGCCCTCGATTTTGCCTATGTGGCCGCGGGACGCGCCGAGGCCTTCTGGGAGATTGGTTTAAAGCCCTGGGACCTTGCTGCAGGAGCGCTCCTGGTAAAGGAAGCAGGGGGCTGGGCAGGGGATTTTTACAAGGACAATGACGATATATTCCGGAAAACTTCGCTCGCCGTCAACGATGCGCTTACCCATGGTTTTCGGGCGCTCTTCAAGGGGACATGCTTCTGATTATTCCTTCCGATCCAGCGACTTCCTCGCATCCGCAAGCCTGTCATAAACCTTGACGATTTCGCATATCCCGGAATGTTCCAAAATACCCCGCAGGGTCTCCGTAACATTGGCCAGGACGATGCCACCCCCTGCCAGCTGCAGGTCCTTGTGCGTGCGAATCAGCACCCCGATTCCGCCGCTATTGATAAGCGATACATCGTGCATGTCCAGAAGGAGCATGCTGGCCTTTTTCTGGGCCTTGGCAAGTTTGGTGATGAGCACAGGGATGCACTCGGTGCAGGTGTCGTTGTCTTCGAGTTTAAGTAGTTCATATTTCATGGTTGTTCTCCCTTCTTATCAAATATAGTAAAATATCGGCACTTGAGCTGTATACTGCATCACACGCAGCAACCCTTTGTCATTCTGTCAGATACGGCCCCCTCTCCTTTAGGAGAGGGAGAAAGGGGGGGAGGTGAGAAAGTCCTTTAGATTTTACTTCAAGTTTCCGATAACTTGAACGGAGGTAAATGGGAAATGATAACATCCATCTCTGATTATACCGTTTCACCGGCCAGCGTTGCCGGTCTCTCCACAAAAAGCACGACCAGTCAAAAACTTGAACTGGCCCTGGCCCTTTCGTCCGTGAACAAGAGCGTGAATCTCGGTATTCTCGGCAGTCTGCCCCAGAATTCCGGGACAGGTATTTCCGCCAGCCTCTTGAGCCGGATTTACGACAATAAGGCTATTACAACTGCCGTACTCGAATCCTACAGGAAAAAGATGGAGGAGGCAACGGCACAGGACGAACAAGCCGTGGCCAATGAGGCAGATGCGATTGGAACAACCTCCACAGACGAAGCCGAAAAACCTGTAACGCCGGTTGTTGAAACAACGCCCGCAGCAGCCCCCCCTGCTTACAAAACCACCATGGCCAACGGCCGCGGGTATGACGCGGATGCAGTTCGAAAGTTTTATGACGAAATGACGGCCTGGTATGCGGACCCCGCGAACGCGGGAAAAGACTACACGCCTGCGACCACGGGCAACACCGTGGATGTCACGGCCTGAGCAGGGCCTAACGTTTCAATTCCTTTTTCAACCACTGCCCGGTATAGGAGCGCTCCGCGCGCGTCAGTTCCTCGGGCGTTCCGGTTGCCACGATTTCCCCCCCCCGTTCGCCGCCCTCGGGCCCCAGGTCAATGACATGGTCCGCGCACTTGATGACGTCCATATTATGCTCGATGACCACCACGGTGTTGCCTTTATCCACCAGACTGGAGAGGACCGATAAAAGCATACGCACATCCTCGAAATGAAGGCCCGTGGTGGGCTCGTCGAGGATGTAAAAGGTCCGGCCCGTGGCGCGTTTTGACAATTCCGTGGAAAGCTTGATGCGTTGCGCCTCGCCGCCCGACAGCGTGGTCGCGGACTGGCCGATGGCGATGTAGCCGAGCCCGACTTCCTTTAAAGTCTCCAGCTTTGAGCGTATCTGCGAATGTGCGGAAAAGAATTCCAACGCATCGTTCACGGTCATGTGGAGCACATCGGAGATGTCCTTCCCCTTGTACAACACCTCCAGCGTCTCGCGGTTGTAGCGCTTGCCCTTGCAGGCCTCGCAGGTCACGTAAACATCGGGAAGGAAGTGCATCTCGATGCGGAGGATGCCGTCGCCCTCGCAGGCTTCGCAGCGGCCGCCTTTGACATTGAAGCTGTAGCGGCCCGGCGTATACCCTCGTATTTTGGACTCCGGCAGGGAGGCGAACAGGTCGCGGATAGGGTCGAAAAGTTTGGTGTAGGTGGCCGCATTGGAGCGCGGGGTGCGGCCGATGGGGGACTGGTCGATGCTGATGACCTTGTCGATGTGCTTAAGGCCACTCACGGATTTATAGTCCATGGGGATTTCCTTGGCCCCGTAGAAATGCCGGGCGAGTATGCGCGAAAGGGTGTGGTTCACGAGCGTGCTTTTGCCCGACCCCGAGACCCCGGTGACGCAGGTGAAGCAACCGAGGGGAAAAGCCGCGTCCACGGTGTGAAGGTTGTTGCCCGACGCCCCTTTGATGGCCAGCTCAAGCCCGCTTCCTTTTCGCCGGATATCGGGCATCGGGATGGTCCGCTTGCCCGAAAGGTACTGCCCGGTCACGGATTCCTCGGCGCGCATGATGTCGGCCCGGGTGCCCGCGGCCGTAACGCGGCCGCCCAGCCGGCCCGCGCCCGGCCCGATGTCCACAATGTAGTCCGCGGTCTCGATGGTCTCGCGGTCATGCTCCACCACCACAATGGTGTTGCCCAGGTCGCGCAGCCGCTGCAGGGAGAGAATGAGCTTTTTATTGTCGCGCGGGTGCAGGCCAATGCTTGGTTCGTCAAGAATATACAGGACGCCCACGAGCTGCGAACCTATTTGCGTGGCCAGGCGGATGCGCTGCGACTCGCCGCCGGAGAGCGTTCCCGAGGCGCGGTTGAGGTTGAGGTAATCAACCCCCACATTGATGAGGAAATCAAGCCGTTCGCGGATTTCTTTTAATATCTGGTGCGCAATCTTCTGTTGGGTCGGAGCCAAGCGGAGGGATGCGATGTATTCGCTGCACTTGCGGATGGTAAGAGCGGTCACCTCCGAAATGTTTTTGTCCGCAATACGGAAGGCCAGCGATTCTTTTTTGAGCCGATCACCCCTGCAGCCCGGGCAGGGCTGATAGGTCATGAACCCGTCAATCCAGTCACGAATGCCCTGGGAATTACTCTGCTTGTAACGACGTTGCAGATTATGGATGACCCCCTCAAAGGAACGGTGCATTTCCGAATGGCCCGCGTCGCGCTCCCAACGGTAGCGCAGCTTCACGCTCCCGGTACCGAGTAGAAAGGCGTCCTGCTGCTTTTTTGTCATTTTGTTCCAGGGCGTGTCGAGCGTGGTGCCTGCGTATTTTGCCACGGCCGTGAAGATTTCGCCGAAGAAGGAACCCGTGGGCACGCCCCAGGCGCGGATAGCCCCCCCGTTGATGGACTTGGTGTCATCCGGAACAACCAGGCGCGGGTCGATTTCCATTTTATGGCCCAGACCGTCGCACTCGGGACAGGCGCCGTAGGGGGTGTTAAAGGAAAAAAGCCGGGGTGAAACCTCACCGTAGCTGATATTGCAGTAGGGGCAGGCCATCTGCTCGGAAAAGAGGCTCTCTTTGCCGTCCAGTGTGTCGATGATGACGAGTCCGCTTGCATATTTAAGCGCGGTCTGCACGGAATCCGTGAGGCGTTTCTTGATTTTGGGTCCCACGACCAGCCGGTCGACCACGATTTCGATATTGTGTTTCTTGTTCTTGTCCATGGGCGCGTCCGCGTCAAACTCGCGTACGTCGCCGTCGATGCGCGCGCGCACAAACCCGTCCTTGGCTATCTGCTTGAGCAGTTCGCGGTATTCGCCCTTTCGCCCGCGCACAACCGGGGCCAGGACCTGTATCTTCGCGTTCTCGGGCAGGGCAAGCACGGTGTCCACAATTTCCTGCAGGGTCTGCTTTTGCATGATGCGGCCGCAGCCGTGGCAATGCGCAATGCCAACGCGCGCGAACAGCAGCCGGAAATAGTCGTAGATTTCGGTGATGGTGCCCACCGTGGAACGTGGGTTTTTGTGCGTGGTCTTCTGCTCGATGGCGATGGCGGGGGAGAGCCCTTCAATGGAGTCCACGTCCGGTTTTTCCATAAGCCCCAGAAACTGTCGCGCATAGGAGGAGAGGGACTCCACAAAACGGCGCTGGCCTTCGGCGTAAAGGGTGTCAAAGGCAAGGGAGGATTTGCCCGAACCGGAAAGGCCGGTGACAACCGTAAGAGTATTGCGCGGGATGCGTACCGTGATGTTCTGGAGGTTGTGCTCCCGCGCGCCTTTGACGATGATATCGGACATAGACTACTAATATATTAATTGCCTTTCTTGGCAATCAATCGCGCGTATTTTTATCTTTAAAACGCCCAATTTTGCCCTGTACCGTCGCAGCATGCTGCGACGTATCAAAGCGGCGCAGCGTGCTGCACCGCTACAGGGCAAAATGCGTGGGGGAAATAAAATCATATATGATCACCCTTCGTAAAAAACCTCTCCTGCTACATTACTTTGTGACAACGGCATGCAACTGTTGTTGCGGGTTCTGCGACATCCATCGCCGGCCCGCGCAGACGGCCATGCTACCGGATGTGCTCGACAATCTCCGGAAGGCACGGAAACTCGGCGCCTGGTTTGCGGACTTCACGGGCGGGGAGCCGCTCCTGTTCAAGGCCCTTCCCGAAGTGCTCCGCGAGGCGCGGAAACTCGGTTTTGTCACCAGCGTGACCACCAACGGCATTCTGCTCGCCGCACGGGCGCAGGAATTAGCGGGCCTCATCGACCTGCCGCGCGTCTCCCTCGACGGCACAAAAGCGATCCACAACCGGCTGCGCGGCGCCGACTGCTTTGACGCGGTTCTCGAAGGGCTTGCGGCTGCGCGGAAAGCCGGACTGCGTCCGGACATCCTCTTCACCCTCACAGAGGAGAACCAGGGGGAAATTGAGGGCGTCTACACCATCGCGCGCCGCTTCCGGACGCAGCTCATCCTGGACCCCGCCTTTTCCTATTTCAACAATCCATCCTATGCCTCCCTTGACGCCCTCCTCCGGCGCTGGTCGCGCCACCGGCACGTCTATGTGAACGGAGGGCTCCTCAAACTTCGCGCAGCGGGCGGTAATTCCACAACGCGTCCCGCCTGCAGGGTGATGGACGCGGTCATTGTCATCGGGCCCGACAACCGGCTGCTCGTCCCGTGCTATCACCATGCGCAGGAGGGGCTGCCCATTAGGAACGACCTTGACACGCTCTGGAAATCGGAGCCGGTGCGCGCACTCCGCAAAAAGCAGGGCCGTTTCCCTTTCTGTGAGGGGTGTGCCATCAACTGCTACCTCGATCCCTCGTTCTGCTTCCGGGCCGACCTCCACTTCCTCCACAGCATGCTGCCCAAGGCCAAGTACGCGCTAAACCGATGGCTCCTGCCATTTTAATTTACAGAGGGCGGCTTGTCATATTATATTTGGATCGATGAAAGGGGAGCCGCCATCCGACGAACCGAATGCCGGTCAAAACGCCATGAGTGAATTTCTCCTGAACAGTACCGACAAGCTGAGCCAAATCAAGGGCCTTCAGCAGATTCTACGCGCCTCGGACCCGTACTTTCTGCCCCATGCCATCCGCCTCAGTGCTGCGTCCGATCGCGAAATCAGCGACCTCGCACTGAAGGTATCGCTTGCGCTGTCACGGTTCTGCCTGCGCGACAAGGCCAAACTCTACCCGGCCCCGGTCGTCTCCGCGGCCGTTGGACTGCTCCGTTCCAAGTCGCCCGACTTTGTCCGGGAGCTCAACAACCAGCTCAACGACGTCAGTTCTGACACGGTCATTGAGGCCATCATGGTCCTCCGGCACTTCCTTTCCGCGCAAAACTCCGAGGACCTCATACGCCGTTTCGGTAAAACCGGCGATGCCCGGCTGCGCGCCACGGTGGTGCGCCACATCGGCCCGGCCGCGGCCGAACGCGCGCCTGAAATGATCACGCGCTACCTCGAGGACCCCGACCCCCGCGTGCGCGCCAACGCGGTGGAAGCCATCGAGGCCGTGGGCAACAAGAGCTCGGTTCGCGTGCTCACGCGCTTCAAGCAGGACAAGAACAGCCGCGTGCGCGCCAACACCCTCAAGGCCCTCTACCGGCTCGGCGACTACGGGTTCATCAACCCGCTCGAAGAGATGGTGGGCGCCCTCGACCCGCCCGCCATGCGAATCAGCGCGGTCTGGGCCATCGGCGAAATCGCCCGCACCAACCGGAGCGTGCTCAAACTCCTCACGCGTGTCCCGGACGACCCTTCCCCTTCGCTGCGCGAACAGCTCAAACAGGTCCTCCGCAAAAATTCGCAGGCGCCCGAACTCGATTTTCTGCGCACCCGGCTCAAGGACGAGATCAAATCGCAAATCCGCATCAACATCCTAAAGAATGCGGACCAGTTCCGCATCGACCAGTTCAACGCGGACCGGTTTATCCTGTTGACGCTGGGAGGCAACCTCACGGTCGATACCATGCTGCCCCTCAAGTTCCGCCTCCAGGACATCGAAAAGGACAAAACCACCGAAATCCTCATGGACTTCCGGTCCGTGGATTACATCGACAGTTCCGGCGCGGCCCTGCTCGCCAATTTCGGCAAGCGGCTCGAGCAGAAGGGCGGTTGCCTCATCCTTTTCGGCTGCAACGAGAAAATCCGCGAAATCCTCCACCTCACGGGCATCGACACCATCCTCAAAATGTTCGATACCGAGCAGGAAGCCCGCGACTTCATCATTTGACAAGGGAACCACAATGCCAGTCCAAAAAGAGTGGGTCGGCATCACCTGCCCCCAGTGCCGGGCGCAGGAAGACGTCTTTGTCACGCGCGTGGCCGACGTGCATGAGGAACCCGCGCTCCGCGAGGCCCTGTTCCGCGGCGAGCTGAACATGTTCCATTGCGTCCAGTGCAAGTCCCGGCTCCATTACGACGACTACCTGCTCTATTCCGACCGCGAAAAGGGCCTCCTTGTCAACGTCTTTGCGGAAAAGGAAAAGCCGGAACACGACCGCATCTGCCGACGCATGTTCGAAGACCTGCGCCGCCTCCCGTTCGACAGCCGCGTGCCCAACTTTATCGTGTACGGCTACGGCCGGCTGGCAAAGATTGCCGCGTTGCTCGAAATGGAAAAGGGGGGCCGCGACAACTTCCAGCGGCTGTTTGTGCTTTCCGAGGAATGGCTGGCGTCCCCGGACTACGCTTCGGACGAGTCCGCGGGCAGGAGAGAGGCCGCGGAGCTCCGCTTTGAACGCGCGCTGACCCTGCACAAAGAGGGGGACTATGCCGCGGCCGCGCAGGCCTACGAGCATATCCTCAAGGAGTTCCCTGATTATTACAACGCCCTCTTTAACGCGGGCCTTCTCTACTTCAACCAGCTGGACAAGAGCGGCCAGGCGCTCGAGCGGTTCGAAAAATGCCGCGACCTCCGGCCCAATGACGGTGAAATCCTGTTCGGTCTCGGCCAAATCCACCTCAAGCGCAAGGAGCTTGAAGCCGCAATCCCGTTCTTTATGAACGCCATCATCGTTGCGCCGTTCTCCAGCCTCTCCTGGTTCAACCTCGGGCTCGGGCTTGCCATGGGCGGGGAAAAGGAGGAAGGGCTCGAGGCGCTCGAAACCAGCCTGGAACTGGCCTCAAACAAGGACGACAAGAACGTCATTGCGCGCACCATCGCCCGCGTGAGCGAGAACCCGGCCTAGCATGGACGCCCGCCTCTTCTGGATCGGCATCCTTCCCATTCTCCTGTTCGTTGTCCTTGATTCCTTCACCTCCAAAAAGACGGCCATTTTAAGCGCCACGGGCATGGCGCTGGCCGAACTGGTCTTCACACTCGTCCAGTACCATACTATCGACGGCCTGACCGTCATGGCCGGTGTGTTGGCCGTGGGCTTCGGCCTGCTCTCTTACAAGCTCAAGAACGACCTTTATTTCAAGCTCCAGGCCGCCATTGTGGGCGCAATGATGGGCCTCGCCATGCTCTTCTACTATTATGTCCTGAACGAACCACTCATGCATGTCGCGGCCCAGAAATATATGGGCGACAAGTTTTACCTCCTGCTGGAGGCCAAAGGGTGGACGCGCCCCCTCATCGATGAACTGCTGCGGCGCATCTCACGGGACTTTGGCTGGTTCCTGCTCGCCCATGCCGGCGTCACGGCCTGGACGGCGCTCCGGTGCAACAAGTGGATTTGGTTCACGGTGCGCGTGCCGCTCCTTTACGCGCTTGCGTTTCTGATGATGCAGACGGAAATTTATTACCTGATGCGGTGAAAGTTGCATTACGTGCTCAGGATTCCCAAAAATTAAGCTATTTTATACTCTGACATGGCTTTCCAACAAACCCCAAACCTGTATATCATCGCCGGCCCTAATGGTGCGGGGAAGACCACGTTTGCACAAATATTGAAAAGGATGGGAAGTTGTGAAGCGAAATGAATCCTCCCCGCAGCAAGCTGCGGGGTATCGAAAGGCAAAGAGGCTTTCTCTGTCATTCCCGCGAAAGCGGGAATCCACCACCTGATGATGGATTCCGGGTCAAGCCCGGAATGACAAACAAGCCGTAGCAAGCTA
>JAZDKP010000134.1:0-4090 GCA_043802925.1 Fibrobacterota bacterium
CACTGCCCGCCCCGGTATCGTGATCGGTAAAAAGGGGGAAGAGGTCGAACGGCTGAAGGAAGAGCTCCAGCACATTACCGGCAAAGACGTTTATATCAATATTCGCGAAATCAAGCGTCCGGAGGTCGACGCGCAGTTGGTGGGCGAAAATATCGCGCAGCAGCTTGAACGCCGTATTTCCTTCAAGCGCGCCATGAAAAAAGCCATCCAGTCCGGTATGCGCATGGGTGCCCAGGGCATTAAAATCAGCTGCTCGGGCCGCCTCGGGGGGGCCGAAATGTCGCGCCGGGTGCTTTCCAAGGAGGGGCGTGTCCCGTTGCACACGCTGCGTGCCGACATCGATTATGCCCAGGTCAATGCCCGCACCACCTATGGGGTCATCGGCATCAAGGTTTGGATCTTTAAGGGCGAAATCATCCAGCGCGAAAAGCCCCAGGACGCGCCAGTCAATTAGCGAGACGGAGTCACGATGTTAAGTCCTAAAAAAGTAAAGCGTAGAAAAGTGCAAAAGGGCCGCATGCGGGGCAACGCCACCCGCGGCCAATTCGTTTCTTTCGGTGATTATGGCATCCAGACGCTCGATGCGGCTTGGATAACCAACCGTCAGATCGAAGCCTGCCGAATTGCCATTATGCGGTTCGTCAAAAAGGGCGCCAAGCTCTGGGTCCGTCTTTTTCCCGACAAACCCATCACACGCAAGCCGGCCGAAACCCGAATGGGCGGTGGCAAAGGCGCACCTGAGATATGGGTCTGCCCGGTCAAGCCGGGGCGTGTGTTGTACGAACTCGCGGGCACGGACGAGATTAATGCCCGAGAGGCCCTGCGCCGGGGGGCCCAGAAGCTTCCGGTACGGACCAGTTTCATTGTTGCAGAGGATTAATCCATGGAAAAAGCCAGAGATTTACGTGTGTTGGGCGACGACGACCTTAAGAACAAGGAGCGCGACCTTAAGGCCGAGCTCTTCAACCTGCGCTTCCGCCAGAAGGTCGGGCAGCTCGAGAACCCCCTGAAAATCCGCACACTTCGCAGGGATATCGCTCGGGTCAAGGCCCTGCTCCACGAACGCAGGCGCGCGGCACAGAACAACACGAAGGCGGAGGTGAAATGAGCGAACGGAACTATCGTAAATCCCGGACCGGGGTGGTCATCAAGAACGCCATGCAAAAAACCGTGCTGGTTGATGTTGAGCGCCGTGAGGTGCATACGTTATACCAGCGCGTTGTCAAAAGCAACAAACATTACATGGCGCACGATGAAAAGAGCGAGTGCGGTGTCGGTGATTTTGTCGAAATTATGGAAACGCGCCCCATCAGCAAGCGCAAACGCTGGCGGGTCGTCAAGATTCTCAATAAGGCCAAGTAACCTGTGGAGCGTATTCAATGATACAGAGTGAAACCCGACTTCATGTGGCGGACAATTCAGGTGCCAAGACCGTGCTTTGCATAAAAGTGCTGGGCGGAACCCGGCGACGCTATGCCTCCGTGGGTGACGTCATCGTTGTGTCCATCAAGGACGCTATCCCCGGTAGCGCCGTCAAAAAGGGCGATGTTACCAAGGCGGTCATTGTCCGCACAGCCAAGGAGGTTTCTCGGAAGGACGGGAGCTATATCCGTTTCAGCGACAACGCAGCGGTGCTGATCAATGCCCAGCGTGAACCGGTCGGAACGCGCATTTTTGGGCCGGTGGCGCGCGAGTTGCGCGATCAGAATTTCATGAAAATCGTTTCGCTGGCCCCCGAAGTACTCTAGGAGCAACGACGCTATGAAAATTAAAAAAGGCGACATGGTACAGATCATTGCCGGCAAAGGTGCGGCGGGCGGAAAGACCGTCACCGGCAAGGTGCTCAAGGTGCTCATCAAGAAAGACCGCGTGCTCATTGAAGGCTACAATCTTGTCAAACGGCATACCAAGCCGCGCGGCCGTGGCCAACAGGGAGGCATTATCGAGAAGGAGGCGCCCATCCATGTCTCCAATGTGATGGTTCTTTCCCCTAAGTCCGGACGGCCCACGCGTGTGGGCGTCAAAATCCTCGAAAACAAGTCGAAGGTCCGGTTTTCCCGGAAACTTCAGGAAGAGATTGAATAACCATGGCACGACTTAAGATACAGTATAAAGAAAAAGTGCTCCCGGCCCTCATGGAACGGCTTGGCTATAAGAATGTACACCAGGTGCCTACGCTAAAGCGGATCGTCTTGAATGTCGGTGTCGGCGACACGGCGAGTAATCCCGGCGTTCTCGAGGACGCGGTCAAGACGCTGACGCTCATTACCGGCCAAAAGGCCGTGCCCACCAAGGCCAAAAAGGCGATTTCCAATTTCAAGATTCGGCAGGGCATGGCCATCGGTTGCCGCGTGTCGTTGTCCGGCGCCCGCATGTGGGAGTTTTTTGACCGCTTCGTGACCATGGCGGTTCCGCGAATCCGCGATTTCCGCGGGCTCTCCCGCAAAAGTATGGACGGACGTGGTAATTTCACACTCGGTCTCAAGGAACAAATCATCTTTCATGAAATTGATCACGATAAAATCAAAAAGCTCCACGGCATGGACATCACCATCGTGACCTCCGCTAAAAACGATGCCGATGGACTCGCGCTTCTTGAAGAGTTGGGGATGCCGTTCCGCAAAGAGAAGGAAAAGGGAGGAAACTAAGTGGCCAAGAAGTGTCTGATTGAAAAATGCAAGCGCAAGCCCAAATTCAAGGTTCGCGCCTATAACCGTTGTCAGCGCTGCGGACGGTCGCGGGCCTATTTGCGCGATTTCGGACTTTGCCGCATCTGTTTTCGCGAAATGGCGCTCAAGGGGCTCATCCCCGGCGTCACCAAGTCGAGTTGGTAGTATTCATTAAGTAAGGAGTGGACGTTCCATGGCAGTTAATGATTCCGTCGCCGATATGCTGACCCGCATCCGCAACGCCCTGATGGCCGGTCACAAGACCGTGACGTTTCCGGCGTCCAATCTCAAGCAGGAGATTTGCCGGATTCTCATGCAGGAAAAGTTCATCCGCAAGTTTGTCGTCCTTGACGACGGCAAACAGGGGCTCGTCAAGGTGCTGCTCAAGTACAAGGAAGGAGAGAGCGTCATCAAGGGAATCGAGCGCATCTCCAAACCCGGCCGCCGTGTTTATGCCGGCATCAAGAAAAACCCCCGTGTGCTCAGCGGCTTGGGGCTCGCCATTCTTACCACGCCCAAGGGCGTCATGACCAACATCGAATCCAAGAAGCAGAACGTGGGCGGCGAAGTGTTGTGCTACGTCTGGTAGGCCGTAAAGGAAGGAAGCTATGTCTCGAATTGGAAAAATGCCCGTCGAAATCCCCCCGAAGGTGAAAGTCGCCCTGAACGGACGTACCGTGATGGTCGAAGGTCCCAAGGGAAAGTTATCGCAGGAAATTCGTCCGGAAATCAGCGTCGCGATCACCGACAAGGCCGTTTCGTTCAGTCGCGGTTCCGAAGCCAAGAACGTCATGGCGCTCCACGGTCTTTACCGCGCCCTTGTGCATAACATGGTGGTGGGGGTGAGCCAGGGTTTCGAAAAGACACTCGATATCCAGGGCGTTGGCTACAAGGCCCTCATGAAGGGCAAGGACCTCGAACTGGCACTCGGTTATTCGCACCCGATTGTTGTCAAGGCGCCGGCAGGAATCACTTTCGCCTGCGAAGGCCAGACTCGCATCAAGGTTTCAGGCCCCGACAAAACGCTGGTGGGCCAGATCGCAAACAACCTGCGCATGCTCAAACCGCCGGAACCCTACAAGGGCAAGGGCGTCCGCTACCTCAACGAGCAGGTGCGTAAAAAGGCCGGAAAAACCAACGCAGCGTAATCAATCAAGGAAACCCTATGGACATCGCAAAAGTCAGGATCACAAAACGGAAAGCCAAACATGCGGCGGCCCGTACCAAGGTGTTGGGCACCGCGGAGCGGCCGCGTCTGGCCGTCCGGCGGACGCTCAAACACATGATTGCGCAGGTCATTGATGATTCGCAGAATAAATCGCTTCTGCAGTTACACAGCGGTGTACTCGAACTCAAGGGCAAAAAGGCCGCGGTGGCCAAGGCGTTGGGCAAAGCGGTCAGCGAAAAGCTCAAGGGCCTCG
>JAZDKP010000135.1:0-3317 GCA_043802925.1 Fibrobacterota bacterium
CCCGCCCCCCCATCGTGATTTTGGAATTGCCTCCCATTCCTTGCCGAAAAGCTGGAATTCAGGCGATATGACGGCCAGAGCGTCCGTATAATAATCCGGGAAAACCCGGCACCCTTCCCGCCAAAGCCGGCTCACCATTTCCTTGCCCTGCGGCGTCAGTCCGGGCCAACCCACACCACGGGTAAGGCCATACTGACAGGCGGCATAGAAATTCGTGTGCCCGAAATACCCAAAATGCCATACCTTCGGGTTTGAAGGCAGGGACTTGACCGGAGTGGCATGAAGCGCGAGGGTATACGAAATGGGTTCTTTTAATGAATACGGAGAATCTATCAGATTAAACTCCAGTTCTTTCGCCCCCGCTTTATTTGCCACCACCACATATTTTTTGCTCTGGAAGTTTTTGTCGGAATCAAAGGTCACCGAGAGCCCGGTCTCATCCCCTCCGACCCAGACATAATGCATGAAGTCATTTTCCCAGACCCAGCCTTTGGCGGAAAAAAACCAGGTTTTGCTAATATCGAAAAGGTCGGTTTTATTGCCTTTTGCGCCTTCGTACAGACAGGCGGCGTACCAGCCGAATTTGTCGGGAAACATTTTGAGCGCTTTCAGATATAAGGCATCTTCTTCTTTCACGGGCATCTGGATAACAAGGCGCTGAATAATCACCGGTTCTTTGGGAATAAAGCTGAGGTCAACCCTGACCAATCCGTCAAACTCCACTTCCATGTCGCCGACCATCTTTATCCGGGGGCTGGTATTGGTGATCCTTAATTTTGCCTTGATGTCTGTTTCGGATACAATCTCCAGCTTGCTGTCTTCCCACTTTATTTCCCCCTGGTCGGTAACCAGCTTTAACTGGATGGGAGCGCTTAACATCGTCTTTCCCTGGTTGACTATCTGCGCGGGGAACGGCAGTTGACCGAACTGATACTCCCGGCCCCAGACAAACACGGAATGCCCTTTAACCTTGACCGGGCTCCAGGGCGGAGGGACCTTGTCCGATATTCCGAGTGTATTGCCAAGCCACACGGGTTTTTCCGGGATGGTCCAGTCGCGGCCGGCCTGGGCAATTACCGTGTCCTTGTCCTTAAGATAGGCCTGCACTGCATATTCTCCCGGCGTCATTTTGGAAATATCCATGGAATAAACGCCGGTGCGGGCCTTGTCGCTGAATCCTTTCAGAGGAAAAGAGGTGATGAGCGTGTTGTTTTTTGTGTTGCGGACCTCTACCAAGCCGGAGACATTGGTGGAAAGACCCGGCAGGCGTTTGGCGTCCCAGGCGATCTCCAGGGCGCCCTTGAAGTACAAGAGCGCGGTATCCAGACTGAAAGAAGGCCGCGCGGTGAAGGTAAAGACCTTGCGATAAAGCGTTTCCTTGCCGGCCGGATCGGCCACCGTGAAACTGAGGTCGGTGGCCAGGGGTTTGGTGAGTTCCAACGCCTCTTTTAACTCCAGGGGTTTCTCTTCGCCGGGATTGATGGTTACCGGGATTTCCTGTTTAATAATCTCCTTCTTGTTTTTGGAAAGAGCCACGGAAAGAGTGGGACGAATATTGAGTGGTTTGGAGCTGAAATTGGAAACACGGCCTTTCACATCAATATCTCCGCCAATCGGGTCGCCAAAAGACTCCACCTTTATGACCGGGGCTTCTTCCCTGAAATAAAGATAGCCGAATCCGTTGGGATTACTGAAATCTGAAGCGGGAGGAGACCAGGAGGTCCAATGGGCCATATCTTTTCCGGATTCGCCCTCTTCTCTTGTTGCCACGTTCCAGTCCCGGTGGAAGTTCACCCGCCAGTGGGCGCCGTCATTGGGAGCCGATAACCCCAAACTTTTAAATGGGATGGCCAACTCAGAGGTCCAGATGCTTTTGGCGAAGGACAAGACCCCGGCAACTGTCTCTCCGGAATCTTTAACCTGGTTCTTGAATATCCAGTCTCCATTCCACTCGGTATTGCTGACGATGCCATCGTAAATGGCGCCGGCGGAGTTGCCGATAAATACATAGTGGTGGCTGGGACGGGCGGGGTCAGGCGCCAACCTGATTTCTATGGCATCATCGTGATAGACCGCCCCGTCGCGCTTGGTTGCCTCTGCCTTTGGTTTGCCCACAACGGTTGACCGGAAAGCGATGTAGATGTTCTCCGCGTCATAAGTGATATAAAAAACCGTATCGTCCCGGGTCAGGGCGCCGCCCAAGTCAATAAAACCGGTGGCGGCGGCGGCATACTTCCACTCCCCTTCCTTCATCTCGCCGTCTATCACCGGGGCAGTTTTTGTTTTGGTAATCGTTATTATCGGCAAAACTTTTTCTTCGGCGGAAGATGAAAAACAATTCCCAAAAAGAAATACCAGCCCGGCGCTTAACAGGAACATTTTTAGTTTAGTCATGTATTTCTCCATTCAGTTTATGTGGTTTTTATGCCTGAAGCGGATCTGCATTGGCGGACATTCCGCCTTTCTTACAACGCCATCCGCACGGCGCTATCCCCGGCCGGCACGCTCACTCGCAGAAATTTCGCCGCGCCAAAATTGACCGGTTGTCCGGACACGACTTTGCCATTGACGCTGACCGCCGGGGTTTTCATCTCCGGCGGCACATACAGCAGTACCTCGGCCGGATAGACGCTCGTAACCTTCAGTTGATAGCCTTTATCGCTGACGCCGCCATCCGTCTCAATCCGGCAATCGAGCAGTTCCGGTAAAAGCAGGTTCGTCTCACGTCCCTCCAGCGCACAGAACACGGCCGGCACCTGGCTGACGGCCAGCACGCGGGTGAGTTCCGGTTCCAGTTGACCGACCGGAAGTGGCAGGCGGTCCTTGACCGTTCCGGCCGGGATCACGCTGCAGACGCGCTTGGTGAAAAGTTTATCCCAGTCAGGCAGGTTCTGGATTCCGGCCCGCCGCGGGAACTTGTCCGGATCACGCGGCTTGAACTCCCAGACGAAAATCGGCTGGTCCGCGGCCAATCCCAGTTTGCGCGCGTCGGCCGAGAGGCTGACATCCGCCGGCGCCGGACCTTTGGCGGCGTCGTATAATCCACTCCGCTTCGTCCACGTTGGATCGTGGCGCAGCACGGTGAAAAGATGCGCGTTGCCCTGCTGAAATCCATAGGCCTCCACATCACCCTGGTTCTGTACCTCGCGCCACCAGGCGGGTTCTATGCCGACATCCTTCCAGACCGTGCCGGCGTATTCCAACGCGGCGTCCTGATAAGCCACGGAATGCGCGACGTTTGCCTTCCAGTCTGTCTTGCCGGTTGCCGGGTCCTTGAAATGTATGTGATATGGATCATGCCAGCATCCGGTCGGCAT
>JAZDKP010000136.1:0-14073 GCA_043802925.1 Fibrobacterota bacterium
CAGGATGGCCTTTTCGTACGTGTAGGTGTACGTGTCCTCCAGCGAATCCCTGGCAAAGTCGTAAATACGCAGCGAGTCGCGGCAGCGCTTATACTGCGGGTACGCGAGCGTGTCGAGCCGTATTTTAGACACCGGGCAGAAGCGGAATTCCTTCGCGTTTGTATTGGGCACCCATGCCGTGTCGAACCCGCCGCAGCGCGCGTTTGCGGTCACGGCCAGGTGCGCCTGCACCCAGCGGCCTTCGACCTGGCTGTAGCCCGTGACCAGCTCGCGAATGAGCGTAAGGTTCGTGCTGCCGTACGCCACCTTGAGGGTGTCGTTGAGCTTGACACCGCCCGGGTTGGGCAGGTATTGGTAGGTGCCGAAGCCCGTGCCCACGCTGTTGGTGATGGCGCCGCCGCTTGCAGTGGTGGAGTCGAAGAAGTAGGTGGTGGTGCCCAGCTTGACGGTGCCATCGCCCGTAAAACTATACCGGTCAAGTTCGGTGACCGCGTCGACCCAGTTGCCCGCAATGCGCTTGTCGCCGTGCTGCTGGTCACCTTTGATGGGGTGCACGATCTGCTTCTGGGTGCTGCCGTCGTACTGCATGGCCATGTAGTACTTGGTGTCGGACCAGTGGTTATGACCGCTCGCTTCTTCGTTGAACGGGACGGTGCGGCGGCGGTAAAGTGCGCTGATGCCGCCTCTGGAGCCGTTGGGGCCGAGGATGTCGTCGTCGCAGTTGTAGAATTCCATCTTGAAGACATTGCCCACCTGGGGCAGGCCGTCCGTGCCGTAAAAGCCGGTGCCGTCAAGCGCGCTCCAGAGCTCGGTTTTGTAGGGGAATTTGAACTCCATGTGCCATATGGAGCGGAACCAGGGGTCCGTGCCCTGCGATGTGGCCGCGAAGTCGATGCCAAAGGCGCTTTGGCCGCGGGTGAAGTTGGTGGCCTCGTCGCCGCGGTTGTAATTGAGGAGAAGGTTTGAGTGGATGAGGCCGGTGAGGTAGGGCTCTTCGTTCATGCGCTTGAGGAGCATGAGGTAGGCGGTGTGCGAGTTGTCACCGTAGGGCATGAGTGCGGCGTTGTCGCTGTAATAGCGGCGGAAGGTGTTGCCTCCGGTCTTTGACCAGAGTCCTGTGCCGTAGTCGCCCCAGTCCCACGGGTCAATGGAGAGCTGGATGCCGTCCTGCTGGTACCAGCCGAGCAGGCTGTCCACGTCGTGGATGTCGTCGTGCACTTCCACGCCCACATAGAGGCCGTCATGGTTGTAGCAGAAGCGCCAGATGGCGTGAAGGTCCTGCGGACCCTTGAACTCACGCGGATCCTGGCAGGCCTGCGCTGCGCCCGCGTCCTCCCAGCTGTTGACGAGCAGGGTCTCGGCGTACCACCAGATGGAGTCTTCGAGCAGGCCGTCGATGACCGGTGCATAGTACCGCTGGGGAATGGAACCAGGGACCGGAGGCGTGGTGCGGACTTTGTACTTGATGTCCCCGCGGTAATGGCCCTCAAAAGGCGCCATGAGCCCCGAGGTGTCGCAGTTTGTGGCATTGGGAAAATTGGCCGGGTCGAGCCAGGCCTGTGAAAAGAGCACTGCAGGCAACAGGCAGGTCAACAGGAGAATACGAAGCATGGGCCCTCCTTCACTTCTTGCTTGATTTCACTATAAAGTTTGTATGATTGGGTAATATAATTTGAGAAATCATGGTAATGGAAGAGGATGTTTGCGTATTTTTATAACCGTATGATAATAGAAGGGCTTGCGAAACTTTATCATCAGTTGCCGGAGGTTCCCTGTGAGGGTTGCGGGGAGTGTTGCGTTTCGCCTACCTGTACGGCCATCGAGTTCACCGGGGCCATCAATTATCTTATTCATAACTTTACACGGGAACAGGTTGAAAAGATACTCATGGCGTCCATTGTACCGCACCCTGCGTTCGAAGGGAATCTGCGGTGCTGCCTGCAGGACGCCGGGACGCGGCGCTGTCTTGTCCATCCCGCGCGGACCCTGGCATGCCGGCTCTTCGGCCTCCCGGCCATCAGCAATTTCAAGATAGAGAACATGGAAAACTGCCGGAAGATTGACTTTACCCGCTGCGGGAAGGCGGACGAAGCGGATATCCGCGCCTGGCTATCGGAGCTGACGCGCCTGAACGGGGAGGTCGCGCCCTATTACTGCGAGCCCTACTGGATTGCGGGGCTGAACATCGAGTGTTGGCTCGCGGTCTACTTTGATCCGCTCCTGGACCCGGGCGCATTCGGGGATCTCAAGCGCTACCTGCATGCGTCAGTGGACCTTTCCTTTATGACGGACCGTTACAAGGACGTGACCCAGCTTAAGGACAAGGTCGACCGCATCACGCTCCTCTATCAGTTGATTGAATGGGGTGACAGGGAAGAGGCGCTGGGCCTGGTGCACGCACTGCGCACCGCCTATCCCATGACCGGGACTTATTACCATGCTGAACTTTCAAAGATAGAGGCCCTGCTCAACACGCCAGCGGTTTGATGCTCAAAACGGTTGAGTCTGCGCTGTATACTTGCTATATTTTTCATTGATGCGACATTTTCTTGGACTGTTCCTTTCCGTCTGTATCGTGACGCCCTTTGCCGCCCCGCCCCGGGTGACGGTGCTCAAGGACGGCGCGGATGCTTTTTCCTTTGAGGTCGTTTTTGACGACCCGGTCATGACGCAGGAGGGGCCCTTTACCGTGGTTTCGGTGGACGGCGTTCTGCAGACCCCGCCCTCCGGCGCCCCTTCTGTGCCGCTCATACAGTACCTGGTGGGCATGCCTTCGGGCACACCCAAGGTGACCTGGAGCGCGGCCGGCACGCGTTCCTACACCCTTCCAACTCCACTGCGGCCTGTGTTTCTGGGAGACCCGGGTAGTCGGCCGGACGCTTATTCGATGGACAGTGCATCGTACCGTCTTCCCGCGGTCCCGTCCGGCCATGTGCTCTGGGGCAGCGGCAGCGTGGCCAACCAGCGCGTGCTTCAATTGCATATGTCGCCGCTGCAATACCAGCCTTTGACCGGGCAGCTCCTGTTCGCAAAAAAACTTTGGGCCACGGTCACTTTTTCCGGGACAGGCCGCGCGGTCTCCGCGGGCCGGTTTGAAAGCGTGCTACGGAACACACTCCTGAATTACAAGACCGCGTGCGCTTTCCGCGACGCGGCCCCCCTGGCGCGTACCCGGGCGCTGCAGGATAGCACCCCGTTCCGGTTCAACCGGCTCTATAAAATAAAGGTCCGCAACAACGATGAGTTCCAGGCCGATGCCGAAGGCCTTTACCGTATCACGGGCGCGGACCTTGCGGCCGCGGGAGACCCGCTTGTGGGCGTGGACGTGGACGATGTCCGGCTTTACGGGGTCCGTTCGCTGGTGCTCCGGCAGCCTTATACCGAAGGGGATGAGGACTCCGCGGAGTTCACGGAACTGCCCATCGCGGTCACGGACCACAACGGGAATCATACCTTTGATGCAGGCGATGACATTCGTTTTTATGGGCAGGGGGCTTCCCGTTTTGCCCCCTCGGACTCCGGTTTTGTCTTCCATAATCACCCGTTTGATTTCAATAACTATTACTGGCTTGCGCTTGACGCCAACACGAGCGCGCCTCCGCGCCGGCTCGACACCCTATCCAACGGGACCTCGGCCCGGTCGAGGCGGTTGACGGCCTTTACAGAACGCGTGCATCGTGAAAGTAACCGGGACAATCCCACCATTTATGACGGCGTCTTAAAAAAGCATTTCAAGGTGCTCTGGGCCTGGTGCGGACTCTCTTCCCTTGCGGATCCCTTCCGCGAGCCCCTGGACCCGTATATCAAGGACATGGCGGGTTCCGCGGGCCGTATCCTGGTTCAGACCATGCGGGCTGACAGAACCGACAATATTTCCTATCCTTACTCGCTGGCCGTGCGCCTGAACCGCAGTACGCTGGGCAAGCCCGACGATTTCACTTTTACGTACACCGGGCTGCGGGGTGTGGGTGACACGGTGGAAATCGGCACCCTGGATGGTGTGGGGAGTCATTACCTGAACTGGTACGAAGTCGAATACCCGCGGAAGCTTGCGGCCCGCAACAACGCGCTCCTGTTTTACGGTCTTCCCGGGACGGACACGTTGTTTGAATATGCCCTGACCGGGTTTACGCCGGGCGACACTCTGCTCTGCCTGGACGTGTCGGACCCGCTCCGGCCCGCCGTGGCCCGGACCTTGTTTTCGAACGACACCCTCCTGCTGCAACGGACCGGTTTCCCCTATGGCCTCGACACGCTTCAGGGCCGCCGCTTCTGCGCGGCTTCCGCAGCGGGTTTTAGGCGTCCCGCCTCCATTGTGCGGCACACCCGTCCCGCCATGGCCAGCGTCCTCCGCGACCTGCACGACCCCGCGCCCCGCGCCGATTACCTGGTGATCACACCCGCGCTGTTTTACGACGCGGCCCGCAGGCTCGCGCTGCACCGGGCGCAGTTCGCTTCCGACGCGGTAAGCGCGCCAAAAATCGTGCTGATGGAGGATCTCTACGACCAGTACAGCGGCGGGAAAATGGATATCACGGCCCTGCGTAACTTCCTGTTCTTTGCATCAAAGAAATGGGGCGTGTCGTATGTCGTGCTCATGGGCAACGGACACCGCGATTTCAAGGGCTACATCGGGGTGCAGGACCCCAATTACATTCCGCCCTACGAGACCTTTGCCGCATCCGAGGGACCGCTTATTTATTCACCCATGCTCCGGAGCAACGGGGGGGCCACGGACGACTTTTACGCGGGTACGCCGAGTTCCTTCAAATTAATGGTGGGCCGCCTCCCTGTCAGCAACACGTCGGAGGCTTTGGCGGTGGTCGATAAAATCATCCGCTTCGAGACCGATAGCCTTGACAACCGCATCTGGCGCAACCGCGTCCTTTTTCTCGCGGACGATGACTGGCAGCTTTCGGGTATTGACGTTGTGAACTCGAACTTCAGCACGCAGCATATGAATGTCTGCGAGCGCATGGCCGCGGTGCTTCCGCCGGCCGTGGAAAAGGTCAAGGTCTACATGCAGGAGTTTCCCGTGAATTCCGTGTCGCGCGAAAAGCCCGAGGCCGAGGCCGCCCTGGTGGACGCCGTGAACCGGGGCGCGCTCCTCTGGACCTTTGTCGGGCACGGTGGGTTCAACAAACTCACCGATGAACAGGTCTTTACGCTTGAAAAGTCATTTCCCCGTTTCAAGAACGCGGGAAAGTGCGGGATGTTCTGGGCGGCTTCGTGCAATGTGGGCGAGTTCGACAATCTGAATGAGGAGAGCATCTGCATCAAGCTGCTCACGGCCGCGGACGTGGGCATGACCGCCACGGTCGGCGCCTCCCGTGAATCGTTTGGCGGCGACAACGCGGACTTCCTCAACAAATTCTTCCGCGTCCAGTTCAGCCATCCCAACGATCCGCCGGTCCCGCTCGGAGAGGCCATGGTGGCGGCCCGTCTTTACCGGACGGTCCTCGATACCGTGCACTCCGGCACCATCAATGACAATTCCCGGGTTTACAATCTTTTCGGCGACCCGGCCATGTACCTGTACCCCGCCTTTGGCCGTATCACGGTCGACAGCACCGCGCTGTATGACACGCTTTCCATGCTCCAGAAGCTCCGCATTACGGGGCGGCTGGAGGAGGGGGGCGCGGTTCCTTCCGCCAAGCTTTCGGTGCGTCTCATCGGCCCGGATCTGCCGGTCTCCGTCAAGTATGACCGGGGGGTTGGCAGTACGATTGTCTCGGACGCCATCACCATTCTCCGGCCCGGCACGGTCCTGTTATCTAACGTGGCCGAGGTACGGGACGGCCGTTTTTCCCTCGATTGCCGGGTGCCCAAGAGCGTCCCCTTCTTCACCGCGGGTTCGCGCCTCAGCTTTTTTGCCTGGTACGGCGGCCGTGAAGCGCAGGAGGGGCTCGGTAACATCTACTTCTCCGGGGCTATTCCGGCCGGCATCGACTCCCTGTGTGACGGCAACGGGCCGTCGATAATTCTGTATGTCAATGGCGCAAGAAACAGCGGGCTCGAATTCGAGAGCGCGCCCGCAGGCGAGTCCTTTTCGCTCAACCGGAAGTCGGTCCTTACGGTCCTCATGGAGGACCCGGACGGCATCCGTACCGTGGGCAGCACGGTGAACGAAGGGCTGTTCTACGAAATGCCAGGGCTCTTTGACCGCCGCCGCGTGGAATCGGTGACCGAGGTGGACGGGCACCCGGAGCAGCGCTATTTCAACCTGATCATGGACAACGAGCTCTTGGGTGTCAGCCAGTCGCTAAAAGGCAAGGAATACGATTTTGTGGTCATCGCACAGGACAACTTTGACAACAGCACGCGGCGGGTTTATAAGGCGCGCTTTGCGGATGACACCGAGGCCGGCCTGTCGCGCGAAGAAATTTACAATTATCCGAATCCCTTCCGCGGAAAAACGCGTTTTATCTGGGAGACCACGGATCCCTGCAATGTGGCCATAAAAATTTTCACGCAGTCCGGCCGGCTCATCCGTGTGCTCCAAAGCCGGGATGTGCGCGGCACCTACGCCGCAGGGGCCCAAAGCGAATGGGACGGACTGGACGAAGCCGGAAACCCCGTGGCCCGGGGCGTCTACTTTTACCAGATGTCCTTCAGCCGGATTGGTACGGTTTCGGGCACCGAAGCCGCCCTGCCCGGGGAAAAGCCCTTTCTCGGGAAAATGATGAAGTTTTAAAGCGGGCACCGGAAGAGGACGCTGAAACGCTCGTCACCCTGCACTACAATCATCTCGTAGTCGCCCATCGGAAATGGGCTGGCGCACCAGGCTCCACAGGAACGCCACGCCGATCAGGTCCAAACAGGCAATAACCGGGAAGAGCGGGGCGTATCCGATGTGTTTCACCACATACCCCGTGGTGAACGTGAAAATCATGCCGCCCAACAGCGCCGCGCTACCGGTGAAGCCGTAGGCCACACCCACGGTCTCTTTTGGGAAAAGGTCGGCCGGAAGGGTGAGCAGGGTCGCGGACATGGCCGAGTGCGCGAAGGCGCCCACGCAGAAAAAGAAGACGGCCCAGCCCGGGGTCGGCGCCTTTCCGATGAACACGGCGAAGAGCATTATAAGCGCGGCGGTGAGGGCCGCCGCTTTACGGGCGTGCAGGAAGGAGAGCCGCAGCTTCATGAAAAGCGGAGAGAGGGCACCGCCGAACAGGGAGCCGAAATCACTTGCCAGGAAGGGCAGCCACGCAAAGACCGCGATCTGCTTGAGGTTCATACCGCGCGCGGTGGAAAGGTAAAGGGGGATCCAGTACACGAAAAAGGACCAGGCGGGCTCCGAGAAGAAACGGGCCACGGATATGCCCCAGAAATTCCGGTGCTTCAGCACCTTTTTCAGCGAGGGCTTGGCCGCTCCCTCGCCGGTTTTGGTGTGGTCCTGGCGAATGTGTGCGAACTCGGTTTCCGTGAGCAGGGGGTGTTCCTTCGGGGAACGGTAGAAAAAATAGAAGAAGAAGGCCCATACGAGCCCGAAGGCGCCTGTGAGCACGAAGGCCCACTGCCAGCTCCATTTCAAAATAATGAAAGCGACAAGCGGCGGGGCCACCATGGCGCCCACGCTCGCGCCCGTGTTGAACAGGCCCGTGGCCAGGGTCCGTTCCTTGCGCGGAAACCACTCGGACACGGCCTTGATGCTGCCCGGGAAATTCCCCGCCTCGCCCACGCCCAATAATCCGCGCAGTAATGCGAAGGAGCGCCAGCCGGACGCAAGGCCGGACGCCATCTGAACCAGGGACCAGAAGGTGATGGACAGCGTAAAGCCGATGCGGAGACCCAGAAGATCGATGACCTTGCCCGCGATGGGATGGCATATAAGGTAGGTGATTTGGAAGGCGATGATGATGTAGGAGAACGTCTGTTCGTCAATCGACAGGGAGGCCTTTAGCGTGGGGGCCGCCACCGAAAGGCAGCTCCGGTCCAGGTAATTGATGATGGTAACGCACATGAGCAGGCCGGCCACCCACCACCGCAGACCACGAATCTTAAAAGCGCTCATATATTCTCCAAAAAAATGTTTACACAGGTTGAGGAGGCGCGCCGCTCCGCTTACATGCGGCTATGTTTAAACGTTACTTTTGTAGAACCAATGTTTTGACCCGTCGCTGTTTTCCGCATTGCGCGCGTAACAGATAGATTCCGCTGGAAAACGAGGATGCGTTCCAGGTAACTTTCTCCCATGCCTCGGCCTTGAAACTTTGCACCCGCTTGCCGGAAAGATCGAAAATAGAGATGTGATAAGGCTTGTCTGCATTGGCCAGGCTGATGGTTACAACAGGATTGAACGGATTAGGCCTGGCTGCAAGTTTAAAGTCTCCATCAGCAACTTGCGCCGGTCTGCGCACTTCAGAATCGGTGTCTTGCCGTGGATTACAGGAGCCGTTCGGAGCAACCGTCAATTCATCCTTCAGCGCCCCCTCTTTTATCGCCAATTGGACTGCCGGAGCGTGGTTACCGGCTTCATCTACCAGCGTGCCTGGTGGGTTGTTTCCGTACCCATAAAGCAGTCTTGCGGGAAGTTTGATGGACCGATTAAAACGGAGGCTGACGACGGTGTTGCCTGAATCTTCAACCGTGACACATTGGGCAATGCCATCGGTGTCGGATACGGCAAAACTGGCTGCCGAAATCCCGGAAAGATGCTGGACCTCGGCAAAATGAGCAACCACCCCGTCCGCGCCATTCATGACGGATGCGTCAAGCACGGGACCGGGCCAATTCACATCTTTCCCAAGCCGCGTTTTCAGCAATGCCCGGCCGATTTCCGCTGCTAATTCATTATCCCCATTGACGGATAAGTGAACAAGGCTGTCCCTGAGCTCACGGCCCAGATTAGGCACGAGTAGCGCATGGGTATCGAGGGCGACAAAACGCTGCTGCGCATCACGGATGGGCGGGTAATTAACATAATCCACCGTAACATTGCCGAGCTGGCAAATGACCACCGTCATATCCGGGTTTTGACCGAGGGTGCGCACGCGATTGATAAAACTCGTCAACGAATCCAAATACGTGTCGGAATTCATGGGATCGCGATAGCCGTTTTCTTCACCCTGATACCAGATAAACACGTCCGCATAACCGTTGGCCGACAGGAAATTGTTTTGAAGCGCCGTCCAGCCGCCGCTTCCCTCGTTCCAGTACTTTATGGACTTCCCGCTGGATGCGGAGCTGAAAAGCGTTACATCAACACTCTCCGCATTCATCATCGGAATGCTCACGTTTTCAAGGCTTTTTGCCTGAATAAGGTATTCGGCATTTGACTGGCCCGAGAGAATCCAGGTCTCGGTAGCCGCCTTGGCATGAATTACCAGCATCATGAGAATAAACATATAGGCCAATATCCGAACTGGGACGGAAATCATTTTATTCTCTCTTTTTTAAATTTCCCAAATAGTATTTACTCATTTTAAAAGCATCACCCTGCGGCTATATTGCGCGCCGGGAACAGACAGCTTGAGCAGATACAGTCCGGAACCCAATTCTCTGCCAAAACTGTCCCGCCCGTTCCAGACGGTATGGTGCGCGCCTTTTTCCATATTCTGGTTGACCAGACAAGCTACTTCCTGGCCGTTCAAATTATAGACTTTTAATAACACCTTTTGTTTTTCACTCAATGCAAAAGTAATGGCAGTTGTCGGATTAAAAGGATTCGGACGGATATCGAATCGAAAAGGCTCCTGGAGATTGTCTGACAACTGCCTTATTCCAGTCGAGGTGGAATCCGAAAATTCCAAAAGTTCATACGACCACATGGGTGTCTGTATTGCTTCCAGCTCAACAAAGTCCCCGTTGACCGTAAAGGCTACGGGATTTCCGGTGCGCACGCTTTTTATTGACAGATTCTGCGTGTCAAACGTGAGCATCCACTTTTTGGTGTCAATTCTTGCTGTCACAGTCGCGGCATTGGCCGAATGGTTCCACCAGCCGACGAATCCATATTTTCCCTGATATAAATCACGCAAGTGCATGAATCCTTTTGTCCCCGTGGGCAGGGTTCCGTTCACCTCAAGTTTCTGGGTATATTCCAGCCATTCAGCATTCTGCACATGCCAGGTGGTCCATTTGTTCTGAATGACGACCTCCTCGGGGGTGGTGTAAGTGAGACTATCATTTGCCCAGTTAAACATTATTCCCATGTTGGCCGAACGTGAAGCTGTAAAATCCAGATCGATCGCTTCCCTTGCGCTTTTTCCAGCCCTGACTAGAACGTGCGCCAGAGGATTATTGGCATTAACAACAAAAACCGGCGAGGGGATACATAAGGTGAAATTAGGTTGCAACGGGATGAATGATATATAGGCATCCATCCAATCATCGGCCCAGCCGTAATTATCGTGATCCGTGGGTTGCGACCAGTCGGCAATATCCATCATTTCAACCATGTTTTCCCAGGTTCTGCCAAGAGTAATGGAATCCGGAAAGACCGCCGTTTTAATGCTGTCGGAAATAATCCGGAATCCTTCGCGCCATATGGCATCCACATATCCAGAAGGTCCGCCCGGCGCTGCAAAATGGTAATCGTCCACCCATTTGTCTTCAATAAACCACGTTGCGGCATGGGCCGCTTTACTGACCTTTCCCATATATTGTCCCATCGAACAGGCCGCCGGAATGTTATTAATGTAAATTCCGGTATTGGGATAAAAAGTATTGGGAGAAATACCCAGAGCTGTTTGCATGCCACGAGAAACCATATTATAGGCATAACTTGTCGGATCGGTCGCGTCGCAAAACTGCGGTATTGTGGAAGTGGTATAATTCTGCTTTATCCAATCCCCCAGATCGCTGCCGAAAACACCATTGTACCCCATATCAGCAATCAACTGGGCAACCTGCGGCAGTCTGGACTCTCTCAAGAGACCATACGGATAAGGACAAACATAGGGTTTTGATGTTTTCGCCGTGGTCCGGATATGCCGGTCCACTAAAAAAACCTGATATTGAAATATACCGGCATCAAATGAACCACCGTCCCAGAAGCCTTCAAAACCCTTGGTGGTCTTGTTGTCCGTGGCCTGCATGTATTCGCCAAACCAATAATCAGGCCGGTATCCCAATTTAACTTTTCCAGCCGTTACATCCATTAACCACATATAGTTTAAATTGCTCACCATTAAACCCTGGGTGCATTGGGAATTGACAGGCACTAAATGCAGTGTTGAACGACGCGGGGTGACGCTTAGAAACTGTTTTTTACTGCCCTGGGCAAGTTTACTTGCCGTGGAAAAATTATCAAAAATAATACTGTCCAATATTGCCGTTGAATCCGCCAGCAATTGCGGCGACGATATTTTAAACCATTTAGTCACCCAGGGTTCGTTGCCCGGATAGATATCATAACAAAGGGTGATGTTCGTTCCTGCATTTTGATTGATGCCTTGTGCCTCAACCTCCAATGTCTTGACTCCTCCGCCCTTAATGGAAAGAGCATCGCCAAACGTCCAGTTCCCCAGGGCAAAATTGGAAGAAAGATCAAAGGCCAAGGAGGTATTATCACCCACGGTGAAAACATCTATAGAGATAGAAACAGGCGCCCAGTCATATTTTGTTGGATCCGTGCCTTTGGCATATTTGATCCTGACCTCCTCCACGTGCATTACCGAACCCAGGTCCACCTGCCACCAGCAGCTTCCGCCGTTGACATCCGTCCAGCCTGTGGCTGTGTCATCGTCAATCGCCGAGGTGGGCGTGCAGCCGCACCAGATAGATGTTGCCAGCGCGGATGCTGATTTTCCTGGGGCCACATTTACCCCGCCGACAATCACCTGGACCTCAACCAGATTGGTGTGCCACTTGTTTTGCGCGCCCTCCTCAAAATTAAGCCTTACAATCCGCGCATTCGCATCAACGGGGTAAAGGTAAGGATTCGGAGAAAAGGCCGCGCCATTTTTAGGAACATTGGTTGACCGGCTGATGATGGGGGTTCCCCTTTTTCCTGTTAAAAAACACACTTTGCCTGCGCTTGAAGGCGTATTCACAATGTCCAAGCCGTTTTTTTTATCCTTAAAGGATGTAACGAAGAAACCATTGTTCAAGGTATCAAAAAAGAGCTTGCCTTCCAGACGCTGATTGCTGAAGGTCCATGTATGGCTTGTAGAATCGAAAACCACGTTTGCCGGAGGTGTTTTGTCGAAAAACCCAAAAAGACGAAAGGCTGAAAGAAAAACAACGATAACGCTAAACCGTGGCATAAAATCCTCCATTATTAAATTATATTATTTATTTATACCGTTAAAGATAATGGATACATGATTTTGATGCCCGTATATTCCAGTTTAAAAACGCGGAAAAGTCAGACATTCCCATGAAAAACAGTAGTTTTTTAAGTAAATTGAGCAAGGTGTTTGTGTTTTTAATGATTCTCAAGGTAAACGTCCTTGCCAAAATACTGATTGAACCACGTCCGTTCACCGTCATCAGCTCAAATGTCGTGCGGCTTAAGCCTGCTATCTCAAATCCGGATTCAGTAAAAGAGGTGAGATTTTTTGCATCGTATTGGGAGCAGTTGACATATAGCCATCCTCCTCTTCGGCAAATAGGACAAGTCAGCGAAAGACCCTATATTTTTTATTGGGATGTCTCAAAAATACCGGACCAGGACATGTGGCGGATTAAACTGGCGTGTGAAGTGGTCACCTTGAACGGAAGAGTATTTTCGGATACCGCCACACCAGTTCGATATGTTGTACTGGACCGGAATCCGACTTTTTCAACCAAGACCGCCTTTGCGTCTTTTGGGCCAGACACATCCGATTTAAGCTGGAACGGATTTCTCTGCGGAAATCATAACGTCTCGTTCGCATTTTCATGGAATGACAGCGAAATTTGCGCACGTATTAAAGTTGAGGATGATTATATCTATTCGGATTACACGCCGGGCCTTTATCTCCAAAACAGCATCTGGGCCAATGACTTCGTGATGCTCTATTACGAGCCGGCGCACCGGCACGCCTGCTTTCTGGACAAGGACGTTCGGGCGATCCAAATTAGCCCGAAAGGGGATGCTCAGCTTTATGATCCGGCCGCGCTTACCAGTTTTCCGGACACCGGCCATATCATCAGGGTTCTCTCAACCCTCCACGGGACGCTGAACAATAATTCAGACTCGGATTCCGGGTATTCACTCGTCGTGAATATTCCCCGGGCCTATATGGGGACAACACGAAACGATACCCTGGGCTTGGACGTTGTGGTTGGAGACAGGGAGGGCGGCGATTCAGCCATGATGCGGGGCGACTGGGTCAACCTGGGCCAACTCAATGCCGGGAACCCAAGCGAATGGGGCAACCTGGTCCTAGTTCCAAAAAAGACCCGGCTTGTTCCTGTCATCATTTGTATTATGGCTTTTTCTGCATTATTGTTGGCTTCGTTTTTGTATGTCCGCAAACGCGGCCGGAACAAAGCCGGGGTTGAAAAGAGGTCTGAGCATCCTTTGATTGGTATGGTTGCCTCTTATGTCGGAGAAAACGGTTTCAACGAGGATTTCTCCCTGGAGAGCACTGCCCGGCATTTCAATCTGAATAAAGACTACCTGGGCAAGCTATTCAAAAGGGAAATAGGGGAGACTTTTTCAAATTACCTGAATAAAATCCGGGTGGAAAAGACAAAACAACTGCTTATTGAGACCCCTTCCAATATCACCCAGATTGCGTTTGAGGTTGGCTACGAAAGTCTGGACACTTTCCAGAAGGCCTTCAAGCGCTGGGCAGGAGTCACGCCCTCGCAGTACAGGAAGGACGCGATGGGAGAGCGGAAAGGGCAAGACACCGGGCGATACAATGATTAATCACCTCTTTTTCAAGTAGTATCCTCGTTTTTCAGGATACGAATGCGCCTTTTTCAAGGCTTTTCCAGCCATTCTTGAGTATCTTATTATAAAAAGACGCGATAGTACGGCTTGGCATTGCAGTGTGTCGGGGAATTTCAAAGACCAATAGGAGGATATCATGCATAAAACAATCAACCGTTGCTTTTTAGCTGTCATCATGGCTCCAGTCATTCTCTTTGCTTTCTTCAATCAAACCCCGTTGGCCACGGCAACCTATGATTCCGCAATCC
>JAZDKP010000137.1:0-16762 GCA_043802925.1 Fibrobacterota bacterium
TTCAATTAAAATATAATGATGTTTCCAAAGTTAGCGTTAGTTTAAATACGGGAGCGAGCATGATATTTTCAAACGTAATGTTAATCGTATTGAGTTGTGTTTTCGTCATTGGCTTAACGGGTTGTAAGGAGCCGCCAACACAGGATGTCGAGAATGTAGAGAAAATGATAGCCGCGGCCAAACTTTTTAACGCCCAGCGATACGCCCCGGAACAATTAGAGGCGGCCGAGGATGAATTGAGCAAGGCGTTGGCCGAAATCAATAACCAAAAACAAAAAACATTTAAAAATTATGACGAGGCAACCCTATTGTTGAGGTATGCGTTAAAGGCCGCGGAAGATGCTGAAAAAGCCGCCCTGAATAATCCGGACCGGGTCAAAGCCGAGATTAATGAATTGACAAGCATCGCGGACAAGAACGTTGGCGAGGCAAGAAAACTGGTAAAAAAAGCCTTACAAACGGTAAAAGAAAAATACTTTATCCGGCGCATAAAGGCGCAAATCAGCGCCCTCGAAATGGAGTTGAAGGAGCTAAAGGTGGCAAAGGAGAATGAAAAAGACCCGGCCAATCTAAAAACCAAGGCCCGGGCCATTATAAATGATGCGGATGCGCTTAAGGCCGCGATTGCCGGCCATGGTGAGGGTAAAAAGACGGCGATTCGTATGGAAAACAGTAAAAGGGGGCGGCGTTGAAAAAGGGGCCGGTTCTAATAAATTCGATTGTAGGCGTCGTTGACCTCACTACGGGAACAAAATCCCGGTATAAAATCGTTTCCAAGCCCACGGATGTCTTGTTATTTGAAGATGTAACAGAAAACATCATTGAGGAAGCCACAGCCGATTCACCTATTGGCAAGGCCCTTCTTGATAAAAAGGGAGGCGACATGGTTGTTGTTGAAGCGGGCATCAATCGAATCAGTTTGCAAATCGAAAGCGTTTTTAACGGTGCCGTTCGACAATAGAAGCTATCTTGAAACAATAATTCATAATTATTCAAGGACAAGTCATGCGAAAACTGCTGCGATGCATCACCCTGAGCCTCGTTTTGGCGCTGGTGGGTAGCTGTGCTTCGTCGAAAAAGGTAAAAAGGGCGCCGGAAGAGGCGGCTGTAAAGGCTACAACGGATTCCCTGACTCAGGCCAGGCAGGGGGATTTGACGGATGATGAGCGCGACGCACTCAGGAAGGTGATGGAAGCCATAGAGGACGTCCCTTTTGACTTCAACAGTTATGTGATACCGACCCAGGGGATGGATATCGTCAGGAAAAATGTTACGTTCCTGAACCAGATGCTGCAAGCCCGCGGAAAATATATACGTATCACTCTGGAGGGCCATTGCGATGAGCGGGGTTCCACGGAGTATAATCTTGCGCTGGGCGAACGGAGAGCAAAGACAGTACAGGAATATTTGAAAAACGCGGGATTCGCGGAAAAGTCGCTTAAAGTGATAAGTTTCGGCGAGGAGCGGCCAAAGGAACCCGGCCATACGGAAGAGGCGTGGGCCGCAAACAGGCGAGTGCACTTGGTAGCGGAATAAAAGGCCATGGAAAATATCCGCAAACCCCTTGGTGTTGGCACGATTGTCCTTGTGATATTTATTGCCATCACATTGCCACAGGCGGAATGGAAACCGGTGAAACTTCCGGATTGCAATGAAGATATCAATACCATTTTCATGCTGACGCCAAAAGCAGGCTGGGCCGCAGGAAAGGCCGGCTTGCTCCTGAAATACGATGGAAATGATTGGAACCTTCAGACTCGGGCATCAAACGGATTGAACGCCCTTTATTTCCTGGACGAAAACCATGGGTGGGCGGTCGGAAATCAGGGTAAAATATTACATTATAATGGCAAAGATTGGTCTATGGAGGCAAGCGGCGTCCTTTCGACGCTTGCCTCCGTCTTTTTTACCCACCCGCTGAATGGGTGGGCGGTCGGCGATAACGGGGTTGTTCTGCATTATGACGGCGCCTGGAAGAGCATTCCGAGCGGGACGAAAAGCCGCCTGATGAGCGTCTTTTTTATCGACAGTTCTCACGGGTGGGCCGTAGGAGCGAACGGAACGGTCCTTTTTTACGACGGGAGGCAGTGGAAAAATCAAAACTGCGGTTCCTCTGTCTGGTTGTGGGGAGTTCATTTCTCAGATCCAAAGCACGGGTGGGCCGTTGGCAATAATGGAAGCATTCTGGAATATACGAACGGCAAGTGGTCGCTTGCGAAAAGTCCGACCCGTGCCCATTTGACGGCCGTGATTACGCAGGGGAGGAGCCGGGCCTGGGCTGTGGGCAATGGCACCATTTTGTCGAATGACGGGATGGGATGGCGGATTGTCCAGAATATGCTGCCAATCCGTTTGGCGGCCGTCAGCTTTGCAGGGCCTTCTTATGGTGTGGCGGCCGGAAACAACGGGCAGATTTATCATTTTGAAGGACGGCAGTAAAGGAGGTGCGTTTGAGCTTTCTAATCTTCTTGGTGGGATTGATTACAACCCTTGCGTTTACGCTATTAAAACTATTGAATATGATTGCCTGGCCCTGGCTGGTTGTTTTACTGCCGCTTTGGATAAGCATTGTCGTTGTTTTTGTCATTTGGGCCGGCCGTTTTATTGTCTCCATAATAATTGAAGATAGAAAGAAATCTTCTTCACATTGACAATGGTTTCCGATGGTGTTACAATCGGCCAATGTTTATAAATAAACCGTCATGCGAATCATTTACAGGGAGACGCGATGTTCTTGAAAAGCATCTTTATAGTCATTATCCTGTTAACGGCTGTTTTCACAGGAATGAAGCTGTGCGGCCTTGTCCAATGGCAGTGGATTATACCGTATTGCTGCCCTTTTGGATTGGTTTAAGCATGGTTTTTATCATACTCGCGGTCTGCTTTGTCGTTTACGAGTTAAAAGACAGGGAATATCAAAGAAATTGGAGAGGGAAAATGTAATATGGGGGCGTCATGAAAAAGAAATCGTGTGTACTTGGTGTTCTATTGCTGACAATAATTTTGTTTGGGACTTGTTGCGCCAGGACCGTTAAATATTATGATTCAAAGACCGAAGAGTGTGATAAAACGAAGTATAAATGCGTGGATATTCGCAAAATCAAATGAATCGTCTGGAAGGGGATGCGCGGCGTGCATGAAGCCTGTAAGAACAGCACGATAAACGGGACAAGACGCCCCGTTCATTTCACAGTGTTTTATTATTTTTATACGTACGCGGGCTACGTGATTGTCGCAGCATTGACTGTCTGGCTTCTTTCCGGCAAGGCGGAAAGCCCGATAACGATGGTGATGATAGCGGTTTTGAACTGGCTGGCGATGGTGGCAAGCCGTGTCATTTATCTTAAATTGTGGGACCCGGATTACCTGAAGTCCGCCATGACTGATAGCACAGCGGAACAGCGCCGTAAATTCATCATTCTTGAATACGTTTGGAGCGTTGCCGGCGTATCGGCGCTAATCTGCTTTATGCTATTTTGCCTGAAGTATCTTATTTTTCCATGAGCCGCGCATAATGAATGCAATAAAGATACTTTTCCGTGTTGCCATTGACGCCCTGGAATTGATAGCATTATTTGTCTCCGTTAAGATATTTGGGTGCGATCGGGGGGCCAAGTTTTGAAAAAAGAATTTGTCTCCGTGCCTGAAAACGTTTCAACCCGCCCCGAAGTACGGTTGCTTATAACGGTAATTATGCTTGATTGGATTGCGGTCGTGGGAACCGCAGTGCTTCATGCCTTTGACCCGCGTTTGTCGCGGACGATACTTGCGTGCATGGGTTTTAACTTGATAGGAGGGCGCGCCGCGGGAATCGGCGTGTTTATTTACGAAGGATTCTCCCCGTGGCTTACAGTTCTGCTGAGCAGTATTGTGGAAATCCTGATAGTGATGACTGTCTATCCATTATTCATCATGGCGCTTAATAACACCATCCGGATAGCATGGATAAAACGTCTGGCGGATGAGATGGAAAAACTTGTTCAGAAGAATGAGAATATGGTGCGTACGCATGGCTGGTGGGGGCTGGTTGTTTATATTTTCGTGCCTTTACCGATGACAGGGCCCGTTTCGGGGGCATTTATTGGTTATCTATTGAGGTTCAGCGGCGTAAAGACCTTTTCCGCTGTCATCTGCGGGACTTCTTTGATTTCGCTGCTCTGGGCGTTCGCCTTTGATTTCCTGAACCGGTATATTCATATCTTTCAGTATGTTTTCGCCGGCTTTTTGGTTTTGATGATAATATTATTCTTCAATAAAATAGTCCGGGTGGTCAAGTTTGTTATCCGAACCGTCCGCGAGCCACAGATTTGAACCGGGTGATGGGCTCTTCTGTGCTTGATGTAATGGTTTATATAGCCTATCTTATGCGACGTATCTTGTTGTCTGATAAATACTTATACAATACACTGTTCTCGTGCTTCTTTGGCAAATCTTTTCTAATCCCGTTATTTGCGGAAAGAAGTGTCCTAACCGGGTTTCTTGGGATGGCGGCCAGCCGTTGGCGTCAGTCCAAACCTTTTTAATAAATTGTAGATCGTCAGTCGTGAAACGCCCAATATCAGGGCCGTGTGGCGGATGTTTCCGCCATGCTGCTCAAGCGTTGCCTGCAATTCTTCGGCTGATATTTTTCCCCGTCTTGTGGAGTGCGCGGCGGGCGCAGCGAACCCCGTCTGTTCTTCGTCACTGTTTAAAAGCAGATGATCGACGGTAATCATATCGGTTTCCGCGAAAAGTACGGCGCGATTGATCACGTTTTGCAGCTCGCGCACGTTGCCCGGCCAGGAATAGGCAAAAAGCTTCTTGAATCCCTGTTCGGTAATTCCCTTGATGGCTTTTCGATATTGCGCGTTGGCATTTTGCATAAAGTCCTGACAGAGCAGGGGGAGGTCTTCCAGGCGTTGGCGCAAGGGGGGGATTTCCAGTTTAAAACGGTTTAAGCGAAAGAGCAGGTCCTTACGGAACAACCCTTTTTTGATGAGCTGCTCCAACGGCTGGTTGGAGGCGGTCACCACTCTTAAATGTAATGCGATAGATTTTTCACTTCCCAGACGGGTAATTTTAAAATCATCAAGGACGCCCAGCAGCCGGGCTTGGGTCTCCAGCGAAAGATTGGCGATCTCGTCCAGAAACAGCGTGCCGTTTTGCGCCTGTTCAAAGCGGCCGATATGGCGTTTGACCGCGCCGGTAAAGGCGCCGGGCTCGTAGCCGAAAAGCTCGGCTTCGAGCAGGCTGGCCGGCAGGGTGCTGCAGTCAAGCTTGATATAAGGCGCCGCGATATTCGCGCCCAACTCGTGAAAAAGCGAAGCGATGACCTCCTTGCCCGTGCCGGTCTCACCACAAAGGAGAAGGGAATCGGCGGACGTGGCCAATACTTCCAGCGTTTCTTTTATTTTCCGGATAATGCCGCTCTGGCCCACCAGACGGTCCGTTTTCTGCCGCACGGCCAACACCTGCTCGATCTTCTGTTTTTCCTCGGTGACCCTGGCTTTCTCCTTTTCCAAGTGGGAAATCTGGCGGTGGTAAATGGTGGTTTCTTCAAATTGGTATTGCAGATAGCTGTTGTCCCGGTAATAATAGGGGACTTGATGCACGCGGAATTTATGATGGGGAATGTTCTTGAAATAGGCCGTCACCATTTGTTCCTTCACCGGAGAACGCACTGCGCAGTGCAGCGTCATGTTCGAGACACGGCAAATGGAATTTTCCACCACATAAAATGAAAAATGCCTGCCGGAAACACGGGGATGCGGATAGCGCTCGTGATAGCGCAGCACCGTCCGTCCATTGACAATGAACGTAAGCACATTTTCTGTCTTACATATCAACAGGCGACATCGCCGAAGCGAAGCCAGCGTCGGGTCCGCAGATCGGCAGATGACGATGCCGTTTTTCTTCAATGTCCACTGGCTTTCTATTGGACCAAAGAGATAGCCCGAGGTGTCGGGAAGAGGATGCTCGTCAGCGCGCAATATCACATAGGGCAGGACTCCCGTGACGATTTCCATGTCAAAAGAGAGGCGGTAGTTGATGAAATCATGATCCACGGGCGGGATCAGGTTCAAGCACTGAAAACGCTCATTCGCAATATTCTCCCATTCCAGCGGAAGCGTTGGAGCGATCGAAAAGCCATGTTCGGCCGCCGGCGACAGCATACTCTTGTCCAGGGGAATTTCTTTGAGGGGCGGGTCCGGCGCATCTTCTGCATCCTCCGCGGGAAGGGACTGATGGACCAGTTGATCCAGGGGCAATCCCAACGCCTTTTGGGGGGGCGACAGGCCAAGAAGATCGGGAAGGTTTTGATTGTAGGCAACGATCCTACCGTCAAGATAGGTGTTGATGAAAATCTGTGAGATGAACTCCGGGAAAATGGACTGGAAATTATTAATCTTTATGATGCCCAGATAGTTGTTTTTATATTTGCCAAAGACAAAAAGGATGGCCAGTTCAAGGTTATAATGCCAATTTAAGGGGCCAATCAAGCGATTGCAATTCGCAGTGGAGGAATTGGAAAAGAAAAAAAGTTTTTTTAGAAAGTCATCCGGATCCAAATCTTTGTTCTTGCTATTCTTACGCATCAGGTTCATGGCAATGCCAACGCTATGATCCAAAGCCGCCAAAAAGTTGACTTTGGGAATCTTGAAAAAATCCGAAAGTTTTTTGCCTTTAACATGGTAAGCAAGAAGGGGATAGTGGAAATCATTGTCAAAGAGACAATCCTCTATCATCTCTTTACTGTTGAAAACAATCAATAAGTTATTATAATGGAGAAAATGAAGGAATTTTAAAAATGGATATTCAGTTATTATTTCGTTGAAAACAGATTTATTCATTGTTAATTAACATGTATAATATTATTGGCCAATGTTAATTTATAATATACATAATATAATTACTTTCAACAATAACGCGCCTTTTTGATTAATTAATGATTTCTGAGGTTTGGGCATAATTTTTGATTATATAAAGGGATAAAGGGAGGAAACTATGAAAAAAATATTATTCGCTTTAATGCGCAGGGGGAGCTATCTATCCGTTGTAATGTTATTTGTGCTTTCTCAGGCTGCTTTTTCCGGCGAGCGTCTTTTGTGCGGTTTTGAAGAGGCGGAATTGTCCCCCTGGCCGCTGTCGGCAACAGACGCCGGCGATGGCGACATCAAATATAAAGGGGGAGGCGACCGGGCCGATGTCGGTTGGCTGACCAGCCAGGGCGTTGGCAACGCCACACAAGGCACACGGGCACTCTGCCACGAAATATTCGCTGCCAATCCGACAGCATCCAAGATGGTTCGTTTTCAAAGCCGCTGGCAGGACTGGAGCTGGCTGACCAGCACCGGTTATGATGGTGGCGCAGGCGGTTGGGATTCCACAAATACGCACTATGAAGAATACACGGGGAATGTAGAATGGAATGTAAACCGTTTCTGTTCGATGTTTTCCCTGTTCCGTACCATCGATATGCTGCCGGACTCTCTTCAGGATTGGTCAGGTTTCGATTACCTTTATTTTGACGTTAAATCAACGGCGGCGAAAATCTGGTTATGGGTGCAGGTTCGCGGAAAGGACCGACCCTCCCACCGGTGCGTGTATGGAATTGAGCCCGGGCAGTTTGTCACGGTCAGGGTTCCCATCAGGGAAATGGGGTGGGTCGGAAATCTGGATATGACGGATATTAAAAACCTGCGGATTATGCTGCGCAAAGCCGAGGGCGTGACCCAGGTGTTTATTGACAATGTCCGCCTGGCCACGGCGGATGTTGCGCCCGCCCTGCCCGTGGTCGATGACCCTGCGCCCGTGGCCCCCTGGCTGTTGACGTCATGGCACAACACTCCACAGACCCCACATCCGAATGTCGACATTCCCGCCAAGATCACCGGCCCGGTCATTGCTTCCGCTCCGGTCACCCTTGCCCATGTCAACAGCGGCTATGACAATAGCCGTGTTGCAGTCAATCTGGCCAACGGGGTATCGGCGTTCGATAACAACCATTGTGCCGTTGTCGCCGAACTTTCGGGTTATGCCCCCTGGCTAAGCGGTTCGTTAACGACTAACCGTTCCTGGATTGCCACCCGCGATGGAGGCGCACTCTGGGGTTCCGTGGAAGAGGCGGGCGGGCAGCCCTCGGTCTTTACCACACACCACCGCGGTTCCTATAATACCTGGACCCAGGGCGATCTTCAGCTTCGGGGCGCCCAGTATCTCCTGCCCATGGGCTGGTGTGGCAGTAATGGACCGGGCAGCGGCTTTATGATGTATCATTATTTTTACAAGGTGACGCCCACGCAGGCCGGGTGGCAGCCCTATCCACGCAATACCTTTACCACCCTCAATCAGAAATGGCCGGTCATTGTCGCGATGGATGAGAGCCGGGGCTGCATGGGCGGTGCGCGCATCACCTCCCTGCCCAGCGGAAGGCTCTGGATGGCCGGTTTGAGCAATAACTTGAACGCCTACCGGGGTTGGTCGCTGTTCACCAGCTTCAGCGACGATGGCGGAAGGCGCTGGCGGTTTCCATCGGGCCGTCCCGCGGTGTATGTGCCTTCAGACAGCCAGCCATATTCCTTTGGCGTCAACAACTCCATGCAATCCATGTTTCCATACAAACACAACAAGGTGCTCATTTTAAAAGAATCCGGCGGCAACCTTTATTACAGCCTTGGCGATGGACAAAGCTGGACCGCCTTTTCGCTTTTTATGAATAATGATTATAAACGGGACTTGATCAACGGCGTCACATACAAGGACAGCACCCTTTATATGTGTTTTCACTTGACAACCTATTATTCCCAAGGGCCCGGCTATTCCCTGGTCAAATGGCAAAACGGGACTTTTACCGAACAAGTGGTTGCCCTTTCCCCCAACATGAGCCGGGGCCTGCTTTCCTTATGCGGTGAACGCATCTGGTTTACCTGGATAGATGTCCAGGAAAATGCCCTCTACTGTAAAAAGTATTTCATTAACTCCAATACGTGGTCGGCTTCGCTCAAGCTTTATCAGGGAACGGGTACCATACGGGCGTTGGAAGTGGCCACGGTCACCCCGCCGGCCTATGTGCCCATTGTATGGTATGAAATCAATACTGCCGACACCACAAAAACAGACATTCGTTTCCTGAAAGTGCCTATGGATGCCGATGAACGGGCCGCAGATTCAGATTTCGACGGCCTGGATGACGCCACCGAAGCGGCGTATGGCGCCACGGTCGGCAACCCCGATTCGGACGGCGATGGCCTGTGGGATGGGCAGGAAGTGACGGTCACCGGCACCCGGCCGGACCGGACGGATACGGACGGCGACGGCGACAATGATGCCGTGGAGCTTTATGGTTATACGGATCCGCGGGACCCGAACCGGTCGGTTACCGGCAATCAGGCACCCGTAACGGCGCTGAGCCGGATGGATGAAAATGGCCGGGTCCGGCTTTCTGCCGAACAGACCGTGGACCCTGACGGCGACGTGCTCCGCTATTTCTGGGAAATTGTCACGAAAGGCCAGGATACGTTTCGTCTCGAAGGCATGCGGGTGGTGGTTCCGGAATCACTCAGCTCGATCATGCTTACGGTTGACGATGGCCAGGGTCATATCGTGACCCATAGGGCAGATGTCAATATGGAAAAAATAAATGGGGCGTCGGGTCTCTCCGCATTGCAATTGAAGGCGCAGCCTTCTCCCTTCAACACGGCCCTTAATATCCGTTACACCATACCGCAAAACATCCGGGTCCGGATGGCCCTCTACGATATCCGTGGCAAGAAGATTGCCGACATCGAGAACGGTACAAAAAAACAGGGGACACACCAACGGCAATGGCGCCCTGCAACAAGCCTGACGGCCGGTTTTTATCTACTTAAACTCTCGGCGGGTGCCCAGACACGTACCCAGACATTGGTTTATATGAAATAAAGGTACTAATATAAACAGATATGGGAGGTCCTATATGGTTAACATCCTGTTGTTTTACATGACGATAGCCGCGATCCTTGCTTGCTTCCCCTTATGTCAGCCCTTGTCCGCGGCAGAGCAAAACGTGCAGATTATTTTCTCGGACACCACGGATTCCATCCGTCTGGACAGCTATGGCATGACCGCGAGTTATATAAGCGGTAATTATCAGGACCTGACTGCGCGCCCGCCGCTCAACGATTATCACGATTGCCTGGAGTGGTTCTTCCAGCGCTATCAGCCCCGCTATGATGATCAACTTGACAACCGGTTCAGCCAGCGAAATTGGTCTGCCTATCATTTCCTGCGTTTTGACGTGTATAGTGACATGGACACGGCTGTGGTGGGTCTGCAGGTCAAGGATGCAAGCGGTCCCCTGCTGGGGGCCGGCTATCTCGGATTGTTTACGCCTTTCGCGGTTTATCGTATTCCACCAGGACAATGGTACACCTGCAATTTCCCTCTGGCGGAAATGGCGCAAATCAATGAATTGGATCTTACAAAAATGCAGGGCTTTTTTATCCGTCGCAATGGATATCAAGGGAACACGGTATTGCAATATCGAAACATACGCCTAGTGGGCAGTGGCGACCCGGATTATCCGGTCATCGAGATGCAGGGCAAGGCCACTGTTTTGGGACGGAAAGTTTGCCTCCAACCGCCCACGCAGCGTGATCCTGAAAAACTTGCCCGGGCGCTGGGACCCATTGCACCGCTGGGCCCTGTGACGGTATTGAATGCCACTGGAACTTTTGCCTGCGCTGCGGGCCATTTTGGCGGCAGCGGAGAAACGTATTACCAGAATCTGTGCCGCGCGCCAGTGGCCTACGATAACGACCGGCTCATTTTACTGGCAAAGGCAAATGTTGCCAACGCCATCCAGAGCAAACCGGGCTCTCCCTGCGAAAACGGCGGCGTGCTGGCCATTGCAAGTTTTGACGGCGGTCAGACCTGGGGGGGAATCACCCGGGGAGAGAGTCGTCCAACAAATTTAACCAACTGGTACTGGCGGGCGGAGGGTTCGGCGGATTACAGCGGTGATGTCTATTTTATCGGCGTGCAGAATTGCGCCTCTTACCATGGGAACGTGGATTTCTTTTTCCGCCGGCTGGCCTTTATCGGGGACGGCTGGGTGGAGGATCGTTTTGCCATTCTGGGGCAGGCTTATAAATGCCCCAATTGGTCGTATGCCCTGCGATTGGCTTCCGGACGGTTATGGGCCACGACGAGTGATGGATGGGGTGGGATTACTGCAAAATATTCAGACGATGATGGCTTTGCCTGGTCCCCCTGCAAAAACTCGGCCCTGGCAACGCCAAGACCTTTTTATCAGTCTGGGGTGGATCCCATTCCCGACAGCATTGTGGTTTATCCTGGCCCGCGGGTGCCTGGACAGATACTCGTGCCCTATGGCAACGGTGTGGCGGTGTTTTCGCGCAAGGGGGAGTATTGGAGCATTCACGATGGGACGAACTGGGGAGCACAACAGAATTTGGGCCGCTGGGGCAGCAGCCCGTTTGAAGGTGAATATGAGTATCGCTATAACACGATCAGCGCCACCACAATCCAAAATAACCAGGTATTCTTATGCAAAGGTGGGAGGTATAGTGATGGTTCCACCTCGGTGGGCCTGACCGATCTGTTGATCTACCGCCGGACAACGTCGGGCGCCTGGCAGAAAGACACATTGGTTCCCGAGAACGCGGTGTACGATGCCATTGTGACGGCAAGCGGCGATTTTGTCTATTGCTTCTATTTTGAGAAATCACCGGATAGCAATTATCTGGTTAAATATCGCAAATGGAATGGCGTAAACTGGGAACCGGAAGCGTTGGTGGCTACAGAAACCGTGCGGATTAACCGGCTGGCAGCGCCGCAAATATGTCCGCCCACCTATGCGGCCATTTTCTGGGACCAATATAACCCCGGTCAACCCACGGCGATAAAATTTGTGCGTGTTCCCACGGGTGTTATAGTCAAGGCCGAGGAGAAAGCGACCTTGCCGCAACTGGCCGTGCAGTTCAAACAGCAGCCCAATCCCTTTGCCCGGTCAACCACATTTTCTTATCAGTTGCCCGGCCCATGTCCTGTCACCATTGATATTTACGATCTCAATGGAAGGCGGATCCGGCAATTGACAAGAGAATACAAGGGGCCCGGGAACCATACTTCCTTCTGGCGGCCCGCTAATTTGTCTTCGGGAATATATTATGTCCATTTTAAAGCAGGGAGTTTTTCGTTGACAAAGAAAATTGTGTATGCGAATTAACAGGGAGATTGAACAACCGGGGAAACTTCCTGTCAACTAAAGAGGGGCAAATGAAAAGCATTATCATGGTTTTTAGCGTCATGGTTTTTTCTTTTCAACTCGGCGCCGCGGTCACCCACCTGCAGGCCCGGTTCAGCAAGGGGAAAACGTTCATAACCTTTTCCGAAGAGGCCGGCGTGGGCTTGCACTATCGTCTCTACCGTTCCTCCACTTCCATCACCACGCTTTCCGGTCTAACTCCGCGGGTCACACTTCACGACAGCACCAGTTGGGATCCCCGTTACCACCGCCATCACATTATTGAAGACGAGGGCGCGGAGTTGCCGGACAGCGTCGGTTTGTTTGTTTATACTCCCCGCGAAACCGCTGACGTCTATTACGCCGTGACCACCGTTAACGGCAATACGGAAGATACAACCCTTGTGGCCGATCAAAACGTTCTGACAACGCCATTGCACGAAGAATTTTGGCGCTGGCCTCATGGTGTGATCAGAACGCGCGATGCCACCTGGGGCCATTCCTATCGTCTTTTCTATTGGATGGACTATTTTGATTGGAACCATCATCGTGATTACTATGGGGATGTTTTTACAGTGGAAGTGAATTATAATCTGCTGGGCAAGAAGAACGTGCCGTTAACAGCTTCGCTGCACGGCGGCGGCGCCACGGTTTGGCAAACACCGGTCCCGGATGGCAGTAGCAGTGAAGTGATGCTGGCCATTAATGATCACTCGCTGCTGCCGGGCCAGACCTGGTGGTACGGCTATTCCAAGGAATTCGGAACCGCCGATTCTTTTTCCACCCGTGACACCATTATTGATTACACGGCCCAGCGCCTGATTTTTGCCATTCAATCCATCAAGGCCGATCCCCGGTTTAATATTGATACGAACCGTGTTTACATTACAGGATCGAGTATGGGCGGGTCAGGGTCTCTGCTGCTAGCTTTCCAACATCCGGACATATTCGCCGCCGCCCGTACCAATCTGGCGCTGGTACGGTACGACGATTATTATAAATATTGGAATTTGGATCCCTTGAGTAAGTTTGATCATCTCTATGGGATCAAGACCAAAATGATGACGGCACGCAACGGCGTCAATATTTACAACTGGACCGATGCCTGCTGGATTGCACTACGCGATCTCGCGATCAATCTGCCACCGGTGGTGAACACGCACGGCGAGCATGATGACCTCATGCCCATGCGTATGCACCGTCGCCTGTATCAGACGATGGCAACGACGCGCCAGGTTATTTTTGGACAATGGAAGAATACCGGCCACTCTTACGCGATTGCGGGGGACACGGTGATTTCCGGATCCTATAGGCGTTTTCGTAAAGATGAACTGTCGCCGGCTTTTTCCAATGCTTCGCAGGATGATAACTACGGCCAACGGGACCCGGACACCAGCAGCCGTCCCCGCCCCAATGATTTTGACAGCCTTGTTCACGATTCGGCCGGTGTGATGAATATGTACATCGACTGGAGCTCTTCGCTGCACCGCCTGGGGCTGCCGGGGGACAGTTTAATTGATTGCCCGGATTCCATCGCCCTCACCCTGAAATCCAACCGCGCCAACACCACCGTGGACATTACGCCGCGGCGCGTACAGAAATTTAACCGGATGCCTGGCGGGAATTATACATGGGAGAATGTTGACGTGGCCACGGGCGCTATCGTAAATAGCGGCCATGTTATCGCGGATAGCAATGGATTGATCACGGTGGAACAGTTTGCCGTCTCCAACACCGGCAACCGATTGATCATCCATTGTGAGGGTGAATGCCAAACCTCCGTTAAACAGGCATCAGGGTTGGCCCAGGGCATGGGAATTTCGGTTTTTCCCAATCCGTTTAATTCGAGGGTCAACATTCGCATGCAACGTCAAGAAAATACGCCGATAAAAATAGAAGTATATGATATCAACGGAAAATTAATCAAACGTCTTTTACACAATCCCGCCAACAGGGGGCTCGGTTTAACATGGAACGCCGATGGCGTCAACAGTGGGATTTACCTGATAAGAATCACGGTGGGTGGGCGGACAGCGTCCCAGAGAATTTCGTTGATCAAATAGGAAATCGCTTGGTGGTGATAATGGGTTATCATTCGCATGGACAGGTTAAGCGATCAAGGGAGGGGCTAATGTTAAAAATGATACTCACTTTATTTGTTTTCATTGCGGGTGCATGGGCGCTGGACATTCCCATCACGGTCAAAGAAGCATTGCCCGCCAATGTCACCGCGGGCTGGGCCAGAAGCGGTGAACCGGTTAAACTGGGCGTTCCACTTCTGGACGCGGAAAATATTTCTTCCACAACGCAATTGGGTATTCAGGGCGTAACCGATGTACAGTTTCGGGTCATGGCACGATACGCCACCGGCAACATCCGCTGGGTGCTGGTGGATTTTCCGGCCTCGGTTTCAGCCAAAGATTCGGCAATCTACCATCTGGTGGATAATGGGAGCGGACAGGCCGCGGAATCGTTGGCCGTGGATGAGGGTATGCAGATTGTCGTCAATACCGGCGCCATGCAGGTCAAGATAAAGAAGACACAGACCAATATTTTCGACGAAGTCAGTGTGGGCGGGGTGACCTATATTTCTTCCGGCAATAACGGCGGGCTCTGGCTGCAACAGGGCGGAGAGGATTATCGCTCCAATTATGATGCGGATTCATGCCGGGTGGTTATCGAGGAGAATGGGCCGTTTCGCTGCTGCATCCGTATCGACGGCTTTTTGTTCAAAAGTGACCACAGTGATTTTTGCATGCGCTACGGAATGCGGCTGCATTTTTACAAGAACAAGAGATATACACGGGCCTTTTTAACACTGAAGAACGACATCGGCCGTCATACGACATTCTATGAAATAAAAGGACTGCATTGGGAGTTAAAGACGACGCTGAACAGCGCGCCGGCTTATCAATTAAGCGGCACTGGCGGCGACATCACCGGCGCAGTGGACCAGCAGGTTACGCTGGTCCAGGGTTATTCGGATTTTCGCGCGGTATATTTATACGGTTTTTCGGTTGGCGGTTATAAAGATCGCTGGATACCGAATGACGGATATGCGGTTTACAAAGGCGGGAACGCGCAGCATGCTTTTGGCGATGCTTCGGCTTATGCGCTGGGCTATGCTGATATAAGGGATGGTGCAAAGAAGGTATCACTGGCCTATCGTCAGCTTTCCGCCAATGGGTCGGGCGGTTTTGAACTGAACCCGGATGGAAACTGCGCCATCACAGTGATGACCATGCACAAGGACAGCACTTACAAATTTGCCTTCTATTGCCATGAGACACGGGAACTGCTGGTTTCTTTTGGCGGGACGGATTCCGGAAAATCAATCGAAAGTTGTTTAAATTACCCGCTTTTTGGCATGGTGCCGTTTGATCGTTATCGGGCGACCGGCACCTATTTTAATGAAACCCGCCTGGCTTCCTATGAGGAACAATTATACTTTTACAACAACTATACGTCGATCACCAATTTTTCCATTCCCAATCCCAGCGAGACAGAAGAAGGGGATTGGGACTCCGGTATTCCAAGAATCGGCCCCTTCAAAATAGCCGCTTCGGCCGGCGGAGGGCCGGATGGCAATATGTGCCATGCTGATGCGGCTTTGCTCAGGACCTTGCAGACGGGTCTGGGTGGATACTTTCTTTATACGCACAACTGGATCAATGGCATTTGTGATGCTCCGTTGCAGCACGCTTACGATTTCAAACTGTCGGATCTCAGCGGAAATCTCAACGAGACGGTGCGCTATGCCGGCGGTAATACCTGCAATGGCATCGGCATCGATTATAAAACCTATGTGGAAGGCGAACACCCGCACTGGCTTTCCATTGTCCCGTGGTATTATATCACCGGCGATGAGCGGATAAAAGAGAACTGGCGTGACGCCGTCAACCATCGAAAACATCACCGCTGGATGTGTGGCCGGGACATTCTATCCGGGGCTGGCGTGAGCGAGGAGCGGTATTACACGTACGATGTCCGCGATGTGGCGGTGGCCAATTATCTATTTGACGACATGCCCGGAACCGAGAAGGACTTCAATGTTTTTGTATTACGCAACGCCATTTTACCGTTGGCTTCGGATTCGGATTTTACTAAAGCGGGATGGGATGTGCATCGTGGTTTCTGGGACGGCGGCAATGCGAGTGGTGGGCCTCGAAGCACGGCTTCCTTTTTTGTGTTAGAGAAACATGCGGAAAATATGGGGCTTGTCAAAAGAATTCTTGGCCAGGTATTGCCGGATAGCATCGGACTCGATCATAAGCTGCGCGATCGACTGCTGGGGCTGGCTTATTATAATGAAAAAGAACAGTACATGGGAAGAAATGCAGGCGATTATCACGTCTACAATGGCTACCCGATTGACAGCAATATGAATTCGTCTAAAGCTATGGATTTTGCCGATGACGCCTCTTATCTTCAGGCGTATGGGTATGAACAAACGGGCGACACCGCATTTTTAAACACCGGCAAGCACCTTTTTTATTTGCTTGCGAATGTTAACTATTGCAACACCTATCTTTCAAA
>JAZDKP010000138.1:0-10369 GCA_043802925.1 Fibrobacterota bacterium
TGCCATGCTGCTTTGCAGGAAAAAATATAATCTGAATCTCCTTGGCGCCAACTTCAATCACGGTTTTCAGACCGATATCGCGGTTGCGAACCTGAAGCAACTCAGCGAACGGTTGAACGTTCCCATTACCACGGTTACTCCGGACTTCAATGTCCTGTACCGTTTGTACCGGGAATTTCTCATCAAGACCGGTGATTTTTGCACACCCTGTTGCCAGGGATGTTGCCGGGCCGGGTTTATCGTAGCAAGGCAAAACCGCATACGAACCATTTTTCACGGCGGGGTTTCCGGTTCGCGGGTTGAGTTCAACGTTCTGGGCATGCTTCGGCACCATTATGAACGAGTGATGAAAGTAATTGGTACATCGTATCGTGCTTCGGAGTTGGAAAGGTTGCTGGCGCCCACACAAGAAATTCAGGATTTCAGTTTGGTTTCCCTGCCTCAATACGAAGAATGGGATGAAAGAAAAATCATCCGCCGGCTGAAGGACGAAATGGGATGGCAAGCCCTGCCCGACGGCCGTACGCGTCATGTGGACTGCATCGTCGCGGATGTGAGCGATCACTTGTTACAAAAAAAGTTCGGTTTCTCGAAGCAATGGATGGCGATTTCAGCGAACCTCCGGGCGGGCTTTTTGGATGTCGAGGAGGGGCATCAAATAATAAAATATCAGGAAGCGCACATTGCCGAAGAACCCAAAGAAGCCATGGACTATTTGCTCGAGAAACTGAAGCTGACCCGTAAAGAAGTTTATGCCTTGCCGTATTATAAAAGCCGCCCTGTCTTCGTTCGCCTATAACCGTACGACTATGTTCGAATCCCCGCCGCCTAAGCCAGGTTCACCACCTGTCCGATGGATTGGAAGGGGGGTTGACGATTGGATTCTTTTGGGTGCAGCCAAAGTACATCAAGACCGGAACGATGACTGCAACCGACTTCATGAGAAAAACCCGTTTCATAGAACCTCCAATCTTCAGACCCAGAAACATTCCTTTCGCACCACACTACTTCTGCAACAGCACCCGCTTGACGAACCGCTTGGAACCCACGACCGCCTTCACAATGTAAAGCCCGCTCGGCCGGTGGGTCGCGTTCCATGTGACGCTGTTCCCCGTGAGGTCCTTGAACCCCGCGATACGCTGCCCTTTAAGGTCATAGAGGGTGATGGAGGCGTTCCGGGACGGATTGCTGAACCGGATTTCCGTGGAGGGATTGAACGGGTTGGGAAGAACCGTGAGTCCTTCGGCAGCCACCGCGTCCTTTTTCTGTTCAATGGCAACCGGCACGAGTGCAATCTCCAGCGTCTGCGGTTTAATGAAACGGTTCAGCCGGACTACGCCGCGCTGGGTCAGGTAGTTCCCACTCCCGTAATAATAGGCGTTGTACACATAATCGATGAAGGGATTGAGTGACAGCGCGGAAAAGAGCGCCTTGCCATCGCTTCCGGTGGTGCCGGAATAGTGGGTGATCCGACCCAGACCGGTGTCGGCCTGCGCCTTTGCCATGATGTCATACATGGGACAAATGGCCACCTCCCGTCCCGGGGAAAGCGATACGTAGACGCTTTCCATGGGCGCGCCGCTGTTCGTTACCCGCACTTCCAGATCGTTTTCCGCAAGGAGGCTGTCTTCAATCAGTTCGAACGACAGCGATTTGACCGGCGGCAGACTTTTCGTGCTTTCATAAGTATTTGTATATACCCTCTGACCCTGGTATCCGGCGAGCGAGACCATGACCAGGAAGTCCGTGTGGTTGTCCGGGAGCGTCAGGCTGAACTGGCCCAGCGAATCCGAAACCGTGCGCAACGTTTCGGCCGGCAGCGGGTCCATGCCCCACGTGCAGGCGGGCGCGGCCACCGCGATTACGGCGGCGCCTTTGAGGACGGAAAGGCGGATATAATCCAGCCGCGGGTCGATCATTTCCGTCACCCGACCGTTCACAATGAGCGGGTTTGTGACGACAATGCTGCCGACAAAGACCGAGTCCTCGATGTAGACACTGTAGGAACCGGCCGCCAGCTTATGGAGCGAAAAGAGGGGCCCATATTTTATCGTATCCAGGCAGGCCATGAGCGTCATGTTCGGATGTTCCGTGTACGACAGGCGGATGCAGGTCGAATCAACAACCGCGGAAACGCCCGTATAAGATGGCGGGCAGGCCCAGTTGACCGTCTGTCCCACAATCAGTTTGAGCGTAATACTGTCGTCGGCCACCGGATAGACCGGAAGCGTGGACAGGATAGGATAAATTCGGAAACTTCCGAGCAACGTCTGCGGATCGATTGGAAACGGGCCAATGACGCCGAGTTGCGCCATGTTATCGATCACATTCAAATAAGCCTGGTAGGAACCGGCCTTGTCAAAGACAAACACCGTATCGTACTGCGCATCAAAGATGGGAAAGGTCAGGTCGAGGGGGACCGGGCCGGGAAGCGTGCCTTCCGCGTCAAGGATGAGGGAATCGCCCGAAACGTGGATGCCGGAAATGTTGCACCCCGTCAGCGACAATCCCACGGCTTGGCCGCAAAGCGGCGTACCGGTGACGACCGGCGTACTGAGTGTTTCGCTGAAGGTGATGGTGGGCGTGGGATCATAGCCGGGATAAATAATTCGCTGCGCGTGCACGGCGATAAACGCGAGCAGGAGAATAAAAACGGACAGGTTTTTCATGGAGGGCCTCCGGTTATGGGTCGGTATTGTTTTCGAGTGCGTATATGATTTTGAACGAGTTGACCGTAGTGGAAACCGTATCGAACGCGCGGACAGACGTATTGACGACCGTGGACCCCGAAAGTGGCGCGGTCCCACGGCCACCGTAAATGACTGCCAAATCAGCACTCGAGGTCACAATAAAGGACATAATGGGCCGGAGGGTGTCGCAGACAAGGACCGAGGTGGCCCCAACGATAGAATCCTGCATTCCAATTCCAGTCATAATCGGCAGGCTCTTTATGGAAAAATAATAGTTCCCGACCGGAACGCTGCTGAACGCAAACGCGCCGTCCGTTTCCACGGTATCGTGGTACGGCGTGCCGACCAAGCCGAGGACAAGCCGGGACGGGACGGACCTGACCGTGTCGCGAATTGTGCCGCGGATGTTCTGTGTGGCGAAAAGCTGAAGATAGCCAAGATGCACAAGGGAATCGTTTGCGCGGTAATTAAAATAACCGGAGAACCGTTTTTGCCCGTTGAATTCGAGGATGAGGCTGTAGTGGCCGGAGGTCATAGCGGGGAAACGGAAATTACCGTTGTTGTCGGCAACCGTGATTGCGGCCTGCGACCAGATATAGTCAATGCTCCCGGGCGCAGGGATACTATCCTTGATTTGGTAGAGCACGACCGATGCGCCTACGGCCAGGCTGGCAGGGCCGTTCAAGCCGGGTTGCCAGAGCACGGTGCCCGTGAGCGCGTTCGGGGACTCGGAACCCGAACCCGCGATGTCAGGACCCGTACCGCACGAAGTCAGGAACAGGCACAAGCATATAAGAAGCGCGGACAACCGGTTCATTTCAGGTCCTCGTTTGAGCTGAACTGAAAAAAACAGCAGCAGGAGGCGAACAGCCCGAAAATATACATGATGAGATTTTGCCGGGCCGTCATGACTGCGCTCCGTTTCCACTCAACGGGAAATATTGAAAATTGAGCTGAAAGACCTCTTCCGCGGTGCGCGTATCGTTGGCCGCATACTGTAAGACGCTCTTTTTGAATTCGCGGATCATGTTTTTTATTTCCACGGCGCATTCTTTGGAGATACCCAGCGTCAGTCCGCTCACTTCGCGCTGTTCCTGCGCGTGCCGTTCAATGGCCTCGCGTCCGAGGTCGATCATGCTGCGGTTGAAGTTGCGGATGGAGAGCGTGGTGACATCGGGGTCCACTTCGAGTTTGGGTGAATCCTGTTTGAGCGTGCCGTCCTCTTTGCGGACGAGGAGCCCGAGACGGAGCAGCAGGTCCACGGCCTTGCGCGCTTCGGCAGGCGTGATGCGCGGGTTGAGCCGGCCCGCGATCCATTCGGCATCGTCCTTGAAACCCGGCGTGGCAGCCAGTTCGCGGATGGCGCTGTTGTACCAGTTGGAATAATACTCGAACTGCTCGGAGGTCAGGGTCTTGCCCTTCTTGGAATTCTGGATTTTGGAAAGCGCCTGGTAATAACGGGTCTTTTCCGCCTCGGTTTCACTCTGGTTGAAATAGACAAGGTGGGTGAAATATTCAGTCTCGCTTTTATTGAGCTTAAAGCCCGATGCGACTTTGATGATACTCGACTGGGTCAGGTTCTTTTTGCCGTCCACGATTTCTTTTAACGCGCTGGGAGAGGCCAAACCGGACTTCTGCGAAAAATAACGGAAGGTGAAATGACGGTTCAGCGTCTTATTATATAGAAAGAGCTCTTTCAGAAATTTCCTGAAATCGTGGTATTTGAAAATAGAAGGGGACTGCTTTTTGGGCCTCATACAGTAATAAGATAAGGTAAAACAGCCGGGAAAGCAACATAAATTATCATAAAACGTTCTCCGTGGCGTACATAATCAATCGCAACTGTTTTATTATCAACATGATGCGTATTTATGGAACAGCCGATATGGCTATATTGGCGTACGCCATTGCCCTACCAAAATTATTCCGTTTGCGGGCGCGCGCCAAGGCGCGTGCCTGTTAGAAAATATCCCAAAATGCCTTTTTTTCCCGCCTTCCCTTTGCCATTCCGAAAATTTTATATTTCCAAAACCATGAAAGAAAAAATCGAAAGTTTTCAGCTTCGCGGCCTTTGCGCCGCGGCCGGCAGCGTGGACATCACCGACTGCGCGGACACCACCTATTCCGGTTTTGTCCGGGCCGAGTCCGTTGTCCGCGATCCCGTGCAGATGCGGATGATCCGCTTCACGTCCGCGAACGGCGACGCCCTTTGGATGAACATGGACGAAACCAACCTGCCCATCCATCCCACGTACGGTTTCCTCGACCGGCTTTCCAAAAAAATTGACATCCCGGTATCCCGCATCATGCTCTGCCAGACCCACTGCCATTCAGGCCTCAGCTGCTACCGCATCGACTGGGACCGGTTGCTCGACCTCACGGCCCACGGCGTGGCCGGGCTCAAAGGGAAAGAGCGGCCCGTGGCCTTTGTCTCCGAACGCATCGGCCTCCTGCCCGAAGGGTCCATTGTCAACCGCCGCGTGGCCATCGGTGAAGGACTGGGCGACACCTGCGTGGTCTTCAACACCCATTGCACGGTGGACATGGAACACCGGGCCCTGGACGCGGGCGGATGGGTCCTGAACGAACTGAAATCAATCGGCGCCTGCGCTCCGGACGCGGCCGTGCCGGCCGGGAAATTCATGCTCAACCGGCCGGTGGACCGCCGCCTGCACCTGTGGGTGCTGAAGGACGCGGATAAAAACCCCTTGGCCGCGGTCCTGCGCGCCAATGCACATCCCGTCATGGTAAGCCAGAAATGGGTAAAAAACGTCATCTCCGGTGATTATCCGGCTGTGGCCATGCACAGGATTTCCAGCGCCCTCGGCGCCCCCTGTCTTTTCATAAACGGCGCGTTCGGCGACACACGTCCGCTCCAGTCCGAATACAGTTTCGCGGAACGCGATCGCTTTGGCGCTCTTTGCGCCGAGACCGTGCTTGCGGCGCCCGAACAAAACGTTCCAACGGCCGAATTAAACGGTGCTTTCCTCGAAACATGGATTCCCGTGCGCGCGGACGTGGGTGCGTCACCCGAAGAGGCCCGGCGCTTGCAGAAAGAGTGCCAGACGCAGGGACCCGCAACGCCGCAGGAAAAAAAGAAACGGAAAGAACGGCTGGACGTGTTGAAGCTGACCGTGGAAGACCTCGAAAAACACGGGGAAAGCGCCTTCCTCACTGCCACCGACCTGAGCACAGGCCGCATGCCCGCGCGTTTTCACGCATGGCGGCTGGGCCCCATGAAACTGGTGACGTTGCCCGGAGAGCCTTTTGTCAAGGTTGCCTCGGACCTGGAGCGGGCCACCGGCGCACTGGCCGTGGGCGTGACCGACGCCTCTTCGGGCTACCTGCCCGATGTTGAAAGTTTTCCGCGCGGAGGCTACGAACCCACCTGGTGCGCGTTTGACGAACGCGGGCTCGCTTTAGTGCCGGAAATTGCAGGCAGGGTAGCGGAACAGTTGAAATAACGGACGCATGCGCACGTTTTTTATTACCTGCGCTGTGCTCGTCGTCGCTCCCTTCCTTTTTCACGGCTGCAGGGTCGCGCGGCTCTGGCCCGCAAACGACACCGGCCTCTTCATCGATTCCCCGCTGCCGGACGGGATGGGTGATTCCATTTTCTTTGAACAGACGCTCGCGGAAATCGCGGAAGTCCGGCGGTGCGAGGCCGGACTGGCGCGGCTCACGGACCACGCCGCGCTCCATCCCGCCTTATTCCGGGTGCCCGCAGCGGCCGCCATGGATCCGGACCAGAAACAGGAACTGCGCCTCTTGTGGCAGTCCTTTCTGGACTACGAGCTGGCGCTCGAACGCATCCGGCTCCGGCATTGCAGCTTCTGGAAAATCCCGTTGTTAAGCCGGGACAAATCGCACGCGCTCTCCTTTTACGCCTTCTATTCCGCCTTCCTGGTACAGAACATCTCCGGCTCCCGCCTCCTCCGCTGCGTGAACAACGAATCGCAGGTGGAACAGTTCCTGAACGAGCCCGCGTCCGGCGGCCTGGCCCTGGCTTATTCTCGCCTCAAGTTCCGCGTGCTGAACCTGTTCACCTTCCAGACCGCCTCCACCGGATACACGCACTTCAGTGATTTCGCGCATCCCGCGCTTGCCGGACGTGACACGCCGCTCCTCACATGGGCCGCTGCCTGGCAGGAAGCCGCGGCCGACACCCTGCTCCGCCTCGCACGCGAACGGGACCTTTCGCTCACACTCCTGAATGCGCCGGACATAGGCCGCAAGCAGGTGTTTGACCTTCTTTTCCACTCCAAAAAAACCTCGCGGACTTCATGGGCCGGACGCATTACGGCCTGTCAGAACGGCCGCGCTTCGTGACCCGGGCGTGCATTGACAATTTACGCACCCTGCTGGAACCGGGAGACATTATCCTGATTCGGCGCAACTGGGTCCTCTCCAATATCGGGCTCCCGGGCTTTTGGCCGCACGCGGCCCTTTATACCGGCACATCCGCGGAAGCCGCTTCCCGCTTCACGGACGACACCGCGCTCGTAGGCGCCCTGCGCGATACGGGCCGTGCCGGGGAGCCGTTGCGCACCGTGGAGGCGCTGGCAAACGGCGTGGTCCGTAACACGCTCGAAAAGACCTGTGACGCCGACTACGTGGCGGTCCTCCGGCCGCGGATTCCGGACAAGGACAAGGCCGCGGCCCTCCGCCGCGCGCTCTCCTGCTGCGGAGTCCCCTACGATTTCGACTTCGATTTCTCCACGGACGCGTCCCTGGTTTGCACGGAACTCATCTATAAGGCGTACCAGCGCGGAGCCGGCATGGAGCAGGGGCTCTCCCTTCCGCTCTCGGACATCCTCGGCCGCCTCACCCTGCCGCCCAATGATTTCGCGGAGTTGTTCGCGCAGGAACGCGGTCTGGAAGGGCGCCAGTTTGATTTCGTGGCCTTTGTCGACGGGAACGGCAACACCGGGCAGCCGCTTTTCAGCCCGGAAACAGCCTTCGTCGAAAGTCGGCAGCGCGTCAAATGGGACTTTCTCCTGGAATAGCGCGATGATGACGCGATCCCTGTTCGACTATGCGCCGCTTGCGACCGGGCTCCTGTACCTGGCCGCGGCCGTTGTTGTGCACCGCAAGGAAGCGGCGTTCAAAATCAACCGCCGTTTCAGCGCCCTCTGTTTTGCCGTGGCCGTTTGGTGTCTCGGCTATTTTCTGGAGGAACAGGCGCGGGGCCATCCGGACGCGCTTCTTTTCTGGGCGCGCGTCAGCCACCTCGGCGGTGCCTTTGCCGCGCCCATCGGTCTCCATTTCATCCTGCGCTTCACGCGCCAGTACGCCCGCGTGCCGCACCGGCTGCTCATTGCGGGCTATTCCGCGGCCGGCCTTGTCGCGCTTTTCCTCTTCGCCTCGCCCTGGGTCATCCGCGGTGTCCGTGCCTACCCGCACGGTCATCACGCCGAATGGGGGCCGCTCTACCCGCTTTTCGTGGCCGGGGTCGTTTACTGCTACGCGCTGATGATCGCCTACCTCCTGCGCGCGTTGCGGCGGAGCGCGTCCAATATCGAGCGCAACCGCATCGCCTACGTTTTCACGGGCACGCTCCTCATGACCGTCACGACCCTGCTGAACTTTCTGCCCGCGTTCGGCGTCCCGGTCTATGCGCCGGGTTACCTCGGCGCCCTCTGCTTCATGCTCCTCGTGTGGGTCGGCATCTACCGGGTCCGGCTGATGAACATCCGGCAGGCCCTGGCCCGTTACCTGCTCCTCCTCGCCTTCTGGATCGCCATGGGGTTCTGCTATGTGGCCCTGCTCCGTTTCTTCGAATGGGCCTACCCGGCCGTGGCGCCCGGCGGGACGCGGTTCCTTTTCCATTTTGTGGTCATCGGTTTTTTCGTGCTCGTCTACCAGGCCGTGCTTCAGCGGCTCTTGCCCCTGGCCGAGCAGCGCCTGTACCCGCTCAAGTGCGACATCCGCGCCATGGAAAGCGCGCTCGACGCGCGCATGGCCGGGGCCGGGGACAGCGCCGGGGCGGCCCGCGCGTTGCTGGAGGTCACGTTTGATTCCATCAAGGTGCCCGCGGCCTGCGTCGGCCTCCGCGACCCCCTCCAGCCCGGGAGCTTCATTCTCGCAGGCGTGAAAGGGGACGCGTCACCGCCCGCGCGCATCGCGGCCCCGGCGTTCACCGGCCTGCGCGGCGCGGCCGTCAAGGAGGAGCTCCGCTTTGACATCGAACTTTCGCCCGCGCCCGGGAAGGCCCCGGACCCGCGGCAGGAGCGGCTCGATGCGCTGGAAACACTCGGGATGGAGGCACTTCTGCCCCTCCGCTCCGGGGACGCGTTTTTCGGTTTTCTCGCCTTTGCGAAAAAGCGCTTCGGCGGGGTCTACGACCGCGGGGATCTCGCGGCGCTCGCGCTGACCGCGGGCCGGGCGGCCGCGCACATGGCGGCCCTTGAAAGCCTCGCGGCGCTGAAGGAGCGGGAGCACCTGGCGCGCATGGGCGAGATGACGGCCGCGGTAGCGCACGAAATCAAGAATCCCCTGGGCGCCATCCAGGGGGCCGCGGACCGGCTGGCTGACAACAACGACCCAACGCGGTTCATCGCCCTCATCCGCGACGAGACGCGGCGGCTGGACGCCATCGTCCGCAGCTTCCTCGGTTACGCACGGCCCGCGGACCCGTCGCCCGAGGTCGTGGACCTCGTCCGCCTGTCCGAAAGGTGTGCAGAACTTTTCCGCATGGAAAGCCGCGCCGCAACGTTCGCCCTCGAGATCACGACTGAAGCGCGGCCGCTCTCCACCCGCATTGACCCGGACTTCTTCAAACAGATTTTCTTCAACATCGCCTCCAACAGCCTGGAGGCGCGGGCGGACGGACGGCTGGCCGTCACGCTGCAGAGCCGGGACGGTTTCATCCGCATCGACTTTGTGGACGACTGCGGCGGCATGTCCGCGGAGGCGCGGGAGCGCGCCTTCCAGCCCTTCTTCACCACCAAAGCGCGTGGCACCGGCCTTGGCATGGCCATTGTCCGGAAGCTGGTGGAGCGCATGAACGGAAATATTTATATTGAATCGGTAGCGGGAAAAGGGACGCTTCTCCGCCTCACCTTTCCGCTCCATCAACCGGAGTGACGCACCCCATGGGCATGGACCTTCTCATTGTCGATGACAACGCCTCCCTGCGCTGCGTGCTTCGCGCGCAGCTCGAAAAGCTGGGCCACACCGTGCGCGAGGCCGGCAACGGCGTCGAAGCGCTCACACTTCTTACGCGGGAACCCGCGGACGCGGTCATTTCGGACCTCAAAATGCCGGAGATGGACGGCATGGAGCTCCTGCAACGCGTCCAGAAGGCGCACCCCGGCCTGCTCTTCATCATGATCTCCGCGCACGGCACCATCCAGGACGCGGTGGAGGCAATGAAAAACGGCGCCGCCGATTACATCACCAAGCCCTTCGAGGCCGACGAAATCGTCCGCATCCTTGAAAAAACCGAGCGCGTGCTGGATGCCCAGGACGAGCCCCGGATGATAGAAACCCCGGATGGGCGTCCCATGGTGGGGCAAAGCCGGCTGATGGAGGAACTGCGCGCGCTCATCAACCGTGTCGGCCCGTCGGATGCCTCCGTGCTCATTCAGGGCGAAAGCGGGACCGGCAAAGAACTCGTGGCGCGCGCCATTCACGCCCGAAGCACACGGAACGGCCAGTCTTTTGTGGCGGTCAATTGC
>JAZDKP010000139.1:5000-54083 GCA_043802925.1 Fibrobacterota bacterium
GAGCGCATCGACATCATTAACTGGCACGATAACAGCGACGTTTATATCAAGCGCTGTTTTCACCCGTCCGAAGTCAAAAAGCTTTTTTATGTGGGGGATGAAAAGATTGTTGTGATCGTCAATCAGGAAGACCTGGCCCAGGCCATCGGAAAGAGCGGGCAGAACATCCGCCTCATCAGCAAGCTCCTTAAACGCCAGATCGATGTCTACGGGAGTGATGATTTCAACAAAATGTCCGAAGAGGAGCGCGATAATCTCCTGACCAGCGGCTTGGCTGACGACGACAAGGAGGAGCGGGAGGTCGAAGTGACAGTCTCCGAAAACGTCGCGGGACTGGAAGACGACCGAAACCGTTAAGTATTAAGGAAAACGAAAAACAATGGTCACAAAAAGAACTTCTGGTAACGAGCCGGAAAAAAAGTCAAAGACCGTCCGTACGGCCCCGGCCGTCCCTGCCGAGTTATTACTCGAGGGCGCGGATGCCACAAAGATGGAAGAAGAATTGTTTGGTGAGATGTTTCGGAAGCCGCCGGAAAACGGTGTCCAGAAAAAGGGCATTGTCAAGCGGGCGGCCCCGGTGGCAGCGCCGGTCGCCGACAACGAAGCCACCGCAAAAAAAGCATTGAATAAAAAATTGGCCGGGGGGGATGAAAAAAAGACAAAGATTGTCCGGAAAAGCGCCCGTCCCGTAACCGTGCCCGAACCTGCGCCAGCGCCCGAAGAAGGGCCTGCAATTGCACCGGTTGCCGCGACTGCGGCAGGAGGACGTACCGCGGCTCTGCGGGCCGCCCAGGCCGCCGCGGCCGCCAAAGAAGCGGAAAAGAAAGGCAAAAGGGCCGATAAAGAAGGGGAGTGGAAAAAGGAAAAACCGGAGGACAAAGTAGAGACCCGGGCCCTCTCCACGCTTGAAAAGGCCATCCGCGAGGCCGAGGCCGCCGGGTCCGGCAAAAAGGCAAAAGAATCGACGCTGCCCGACGATGCCTTTGAAGAGTACGAGGAGGTCGTCGAAGAGATCATTGAAGAGGTCGAGTACGAGGACGAAGCGCCCGCGGCGCCCGTGGAACCCATCGGAAAATCCAAGGCCGAAGAGGCGTTCGGCGGATTTGGCGGCCGCCGGCGACGGAAAAAGAGAAAACGTAAAAATCCTATGGACGCCGTGGCTGCCAAGGATGCCGTCAAGCGCACGCTGGCGCAAATCAATGTGGCGGATACCGCCTCTAAAAAGAAATACCGCAGAGTGGAGGGTGATGAAGGCGAGGTCCTGGAAGCCAGCAACACCGTCCGTGTCAGTGAATTCATGTCCGTCTCTGAAATTGCAAACCTTATCAATGTCAAGCCTGCCGAGGCGATTGCGGCCTGTATGAAACTCGGATTTATGGTCACAATCAACCAGCGCCTCGATTTTAATGTGATTGCGCAGATCGTCGACGAGTTCGGTTTTCAGGCGGAATTGATGGAGGAGTACGCCGAGGAGGTGGTCGCCAAGGATGCGCCCGAGGACAAGGCCAGCCTCAAGCCCCGTCCGCCCATTGTCACCGTCATGGGGCATGTCGATCACGGCAAGACCTCGCTGCTCGATTATATCCGTAAAACGAACGTCACTGCGGGCGAGGCGGGCGGTATCACGCAGCATATCGGTGCCTATCGCGTCCAGACCGTGCATGGCCCGGTCACCTTTCTTGACACCCCGGGCCACGAGGCCTTTGCCACTATGCGCGCGCGCGGTGCCAGTATCACGGACCTCATCATCCTGGTCGTGGCCGCTGACAGTCATGTCATGCCCCAGACCATTGAGTCCATCGACCATGCCAAGGCTGCGGGTGTCAAAATCGTCGTGGCCATCAACAAGGTCGACCTTCCCAATGCCAACGTGCAGACCATCAAGCTTGAACTGTCTCAGCGTGGTGTCATTGTCGAGGACTTTGGTGGGCCCACGGTGGCCGTCGAAATCTCGTGCAAGACGGGCCAAAATATCGCCCGGTTGCTTGAGGTCGTGGCGCTCGAAGCCGAAATCTTGGAGCTTAAGGCCAATCCCGACCGGCCGGCGAACGGCGCTATTCTCGAAGCGCGGATGGACAGCCGCCTCGGATCCGTGGCCACCGTGCTCGTTACCAGTGGTACGCTGCGCGTCGGTGATAATTTTGTCACGGGGCCGCATTATGGCCGTGTAAAACTCATGACCAGCGAGGCCGGCGTCAAGGTCGACGAGGCCGGACCGACCGTGCCGGTGCTGGTACTCGGTCTGTCGGGTACGCCACGCGCCGGCGACACTCTTACGGTGGTCGAAAATGAGCGCGTGGCGCGTGATATCTCTGTCAAGCGCAGCCAGGCGGAAAAGGAGAAGGAGAACCGTCAAATCAAGCATATGTCGTTGGACGACCTTTACCAGGAAATAAAAATCGGCGGCGTCCGCGATGTTAATCTTGTTGTCAAGGGCGACGTGGACGGCAGCGTGGAGGCGCTTTCGGATGCGCTCCAGAAGCTCTCGACCGATAAAATCAAGGTCAACATCATCCATAAGAGCGTTGGGGCCATCCGCGAAAGCGATATCCTGCTCGCGGCCACCACCAACGCGGTGGTCATCGGTTTCCACCTGCATCCCAACAGCAAGGTGCGTGAACTGGCCCACGAGGAAGGCGTCGAAATACGCCTTTATAAAATTATTTACGAGGCCATTGAGGAGCTCGAAAAGGCCATGGCCGGCATGCTGGAGCCCAAGGAGAAAGAGGTCGTTCTTGGCAGCGCCGAAGTGCGGAACACCTTCAAGATCTCCAAGGTCGGCACCATTGCGGGCTGCTATGTCACCAAGGGTTTGGTCAAACGCAGTGCCCAGGTCCGTGTCATTCGCGACGAAATCGAGATTACGGTTACGCGCATTTCGAGTCTCAAGCGTGTCAAGGACGACGCCAGTGAGGTCACGGAAGGCTACGAGTGCGGCATTCTACTCGACAACTATAATGACATTAAGGAAAAGGACGTGCTGGAGTTCTTCGAAATCCAGAAAATCAAGTAAATGGCGAGCATCCGCATCGGCCGCGTCCAGGAACTCTTGACGCGCGAAATCAGTAGGGTCCTCCGTACCCGGATCAAGGACTCTCGCATCGGGTTCCTCACGGTGACCGGCGTCGATATCTCGCCGGATCTCGAAAACGCCCGGGTTTATGTCAGCGTCATCGGGACCGACAAGGAAAAACGCGATTCCATGGCCGGGCTCAATGCCGCCACCCCCTTCATCCGGAAAGAAGTCGGCCATGCTATCAAACTTCGCAAAGTCCCGAAAATGACGTTTGCTTACGATGAGGCTCCGGAGCGCGGGGAGCACATGTACGCAATCTTAAAGGAACTGGAAAATGGAGCTGAAAAGCATCCAGCAGGGAATTGACCGCGGGCGCGCATTCGTGATTTGCACGCACGTCAACCCCGACGCGGACGGTGTGGGTGCGGCCGTGGCCTTTGCCTGGCTCCTCCAGCGCCTTGGCAAGAGCGCCTGGATCGTCAAACGCGAGCGTCTGCCCGGCCAGTTCCGCTTTATTGAGGAGATTTTTCCGGTCCATACGGATCTCCCAGCCGCCGCGGCCGATGCTGACACGTGGGTCGTGCTCGATGCTTCGCGCAGCAGTCGTACGGACTTTCCTCCGCCGGCAGGATGTACGGTCATCAATATTGACCACCATGCCGATAACGAGTATTTCGGGGATTTCAACTGGGTCGATTCATCGGCCGCGGCCACAGCCGTCATGGTCTTTGGCCTCATCCGCGCCTACGGGTTGTTCACGGACCGTGCCGTGGCCGAGTCGCTTTATGCCGGCATCCTCATCGACACCGGAGGCTTCAAGTTCTCAAACACCAATGCCGGTGTCTTTTCCGCTTGCGCGGAACTCGCCGCTTGCGGTGTCGATTGCCAGCGGTTGTACAACCTGGTTTTTCTCGGCAAGCCTTTTGCCCGGTTTCGACTCGAAGGGCAGTTGATGAGCCGCGCGGAACTGCTCCAGGACGGCCGGGTCTGTCTCATGGCCGTTACGGAGGAGGCGATGGCTGAGAGCGGCGCTGCGCGCGACCAACTCGAAGGCCTCTCCAATCTCACGATGGGCCTCCGCGGCGTCGAGGTCGGCATCATGTTTATCGCCCAGGCGGAGGCGGTCAAGGTTTGTCTCCGTTCGGATGGCGCCTGGAACGTGGGCGAAATTGCGACCCGGTTTGGCGGGGGAGGCCATGCCGCGGCCGCGGGCTGTACCTTGCCCGGCGGCATCGCCGCTGCGCGGGTGCGCGTGATGGACGCTGTGGCGGCCTTGCTGACACCCGCGCTTGCGGCCGCGGCCGTATGAACGTCCCCATGGACGGTTTTCTGGTCATTGACAAGCGCTGCGGTGAAACATCATTTTCGGCCGTGGCCCGCGTCCGCAGGGTTCTGGCTGTGAAAAAGGCCGGCCATGCCGGGACGCTCGATCCGCTCGCCACAGGTGTGCTGGTCGTGGGGTTGGGGTATGCCACCCGGCTCCTCCGCTTTGTTGAATCGTTCGAAAAGGAATATACCGGCGTCCTCCGGTTCGGGTCCGAAACCGAGACGGACGATGCGGACGGTCCAGTGACGATCACGCGTCCGGTCCCGTCCCTCAGCGTGGGGGACATCGAGGCTGCGCTTTGCTCTTTCAAAGGCCCTATCCAGCAGGTGCCGCCCATTTATGCGGCTGTCAAGGTTAATGGCGAACGCGCCTACACGCGCGCGCGCCGGGGTGAGGCGTTTTCGCTGACCCCGCGGACCGTCCATGTGCGCGAGCTTGCGCTTGTGGAATGGCGGCCCGTTGAGGCCGAATTATCGCTCCGCGTCGTTTGCTCGCGGGGCACTTACATCCGCGCGCTGGCGCGCGACCTCGGCCGCGTATTAGGGTGCGGGGCGCATATGCGGTCGCTCTGCCGCCGGCGTATCGGGCCCTTTCGGCTCGAACAGGCGCTGGCGCTGGAGACCGCGGACGCGGAAACCCTTCGGCAATCGCTGTTGCCCATGCGGAGCGCGCTGGCCGGTGTTACCACTTTGTGCGTGGCGCCGGAGGACGTGCGTCTGCTGCTGCTGGGTAATTCGGTGACCGTGGCCGACGAAGCCGCGGGCAGCGGTGAACGGCTGGTTCTTGACGCGGCCGACGAACCGGTTTGCATCGGGCAACTGGAGGAGAGGTCTGGAGGGCGCTTGCTGCGTCCGCTCCGGCTTCTGAAACAGATATGAGAATCCTCCGGAGCCTTCGAGGGTGCCGCGGCCGTGTCGGCACGGTTGTCACTCTCGGCAATTTTGACGGAGTCCACCGGGGCCATCGCAGAATACTGTCGCAGGTAGTGCGTCGCGCACATGCATTGGGCGCCCGCAGCGTTGTGGTCACTTTCGACCCGCACACCCGCCAGGTGGTGGGCAAGGAGCGCGGGTTTCATTGCCTATCGACCCCTTCGGAGAAGGTGCGACTTCTGAGCGGCGTGGGTATTGATACCGCCGTTTTTCTGAGGTTCGGCGCCACCCTGCAGCGCATGGGAGCCGCGGCTTTCCTTGAGAAGGTGCTGCTGCTGGGCTTGCGGCCGCGTGAAATCGTTTTTGGCCTTGACCACCGTTTCGGGAGCGGCCGCACGGGCGATTTCAGCCTGCTGGCCGGGCAATGCCGGAAACTGGGCGTGCGCGTCAGCCGGGTCCGCCCCTGCCGGCTGCAGGGTGCGCCGGTGAGCAGCACCCGCATCCGCGAGCGCATGGCAAAAGGTGACCTGGCCGCGGCCGTCCGTTTGCTCGGCGGGCCTTACCTGGTGTGCGGCAAGGTCGTGAAAGGGTTCGCCCTGGGCCGGCGGTTGGGGTTTCCAACCGCCAACCTCCAGGTGCCGCCGGAAAAGCTTCTGATGCCGGACGGTGTATACGCCGGCCATGCGGTCCTGGGCGCGCGCAGGTATCGGGCACTGGTCTCGCTCGGGAACCGGCCGACATTCAAAGGGACGCAGCGGGTGCTCGAGGCCCATCTGCTCGGTTATGAAGGCACCTTGTATGGAAAAGAACTTTGCCTGGAGATCCGGGCGTTTGTGCGGCCACAGAAACGGCTGGCCGGCCCTGTGGCCCTGGCAGCCCATATAAGAAAAGATATTGACGCTATTAAACGAATCATAAAAAATTAAAAGGAGGAGACCCTTGCAAGTACAAACTGAAAAGAAGCGGGAGATCGTAAAAAAACACGGCGGGAGCGCCGTCAACACCGGGAAAACAGAGGTGCAGATTGCCATTCTCACCGAAAAAATCAATATGCTTTCCGAGCACCTCAAGGACCACCGGAAAGACCACCATTCGCGGCGCGGGCTTCTGACAATGGTCAACAAGCGCCGCCACCTGCTTAAATACCTGCAGGACACCGGCATCGAGCGGTATCGCGCGATTATCAAGGAACTGAATATCCGCCGCTGATAAAGCCGGTAGGGGTTTGTTCCAGGGCGGTCGCAGTATGTGGACCGCTTCACTTATCATTTGATTGGAGAAACGATGAATTTAATCAAGAAAGAAATTGACCTGAACGGAAAGACAATGACCATCGAGACCGGCTGGTGGGCCAAGCAGGCCAACGGTTCCGCGGTGGTCCGCTATGGGGACACCATGGTCCTGGTCACGGTCTGCGCTTCCAAGGATGCCAAAGAGGGACAGGACTTTTTTCCCCTTCAGGTCGAATACCGTGAAAGGACGTACGCGGCCGGCAAAATTCCGGGCGGCTTTTTTAAACGCGAGTCCCGTCCCAGTGAAAAGGAGATTCTGACCGCGCGCTGTACGGACCGGCCCATCCGTCCCTGCTTCCCGGAGGGATTTCTGAACGAGGTACAGGTGATTGTCCACGTTATTTCACAGGATCAGGAAAATGACGCGGACGTACTCGCCATCGTGGGCGCAGGCACGGTGCTTTCCATTTCCGACATTCCCTTTGGCAAGCCTGTGGCCGGCGTCCGCGTCTGCCTCGTGGACGACCAGTATGTGGTGAACCCCACCTTTGAACAGGTCGAGCGCAGCACCATGGACATGATCGTGGCTGGTACCGCGGACTCGATCCTTATGGTCGAAGGCGGCAGTTTCGAAATCTCCGAAGACCAGATGCTCAAGGGCATCGCCGCGGCGCATGACGCCATCAAAAAAATCTGTGCAGCCGAGGCCGAACTGGTCCGTGAATGCGGAAAGCCAAAATTCGCCTATACGCCCAAGACCCTCGATTCGGTGCTCACGGCCAAGGTCCGCGAACTCTCGTTCGCCCGTGTCCAGCAATGCTATGCCATCGCCAAGAAGGAGGACCGGCAGGACGCGGTTGCGGCCCTGAAGAAAGAGGTGGTCGAAAAGCTTGCGGCCGAATACCCGGAAGGGGCCAAGGATATCAAAGAGGTCATTCACGGCCTCGAAAGCGACGTCATGCGCGAGAGCATCCTGTCCAAGGGCGTGCGCATCGACGGCCGCGCCACGAACGTCATCCGGCCCATCCACTGCCAGGTCGGCGTACTCCCGCGTGCGCACGGTTCCGCGCTCTTCACCCGCGGCGAAACGCAGGGTCTGGTCGCGGCCACACTCGGCACCAAAATGGACGAACAGAAAATCGACGCGTTGCACGGCGAAAGCTGGAAGGATTACATGTTCCATTACAATTTCCCGCCTTTCTGCACGGGCGAGGTCAAGCCTATCCGCGGCACCGGCCGGCGTGAAATCGGCCACGGCCATCTTGCCGAGCGTTCGCTGGCGGCCGTGCTGCCCAGCAAGGAAAAGTTCCCCTACACCATCCGCGTGGTCTCTGACATCCTCGAATCCAATGGTTCCTCGTCCATGGCTTCGGTCTGCGGCGGCTCGCTCTCCCTCATGGATGCGGGCGTGCCCCTCAAGGGCCCTGTGGCCGGCATCGCCATGGGCCTCATCAAGGAGGGCGATCAGATTGCCATCCTGTCCGACATCCTGGGCGATGAAGACCACCTCGGCGACATGGACTTCAAAGTCACCGGGACCAAGGACGGCATCACGGCCTTCCAGATGGACATTAAGATAGCGGGTATCACGCCTGACATTATGCTCCGCGCACTCCACCAGGCGCGCGACGGCCGCCTGCACATCCTCGGAAAAATGGCCGAGGCCATCCATGAGCCGCGCAAGGACCTGTCCGTCTACGCGCCGCGCATCATCACCCTGCGCGTGGGAGTCGAGGAAATCGGCGCAATCATTGGGCCGCAGGGCAAGGTCATCAAAGACATCCAGGCGCGCACGGGCGCGACCATTGCCATCGAAGACGATGGCACCGTGCTCATCAGTTCTCCCGGCGGCGTGGGCGGTCCCGAGGCGAAGGCGCTTATCGAGCGTATCGTCGAAAAGCCTGAAATCGGGCGGATTTATTCCGGTCCGGTCAAGGGTATCAAGGACTTCGGCTGCTTTGTCGAGTACCTGCCCGGCAAGGAGGGCCTCGTCCATATTTCCGAACTGGCGAACAGCCGCGTCGGTAAATGCGAAGACGTGGTCACACTCGGGGAGGTCATCAAGGTCAAATTAGTGGACGTTGATTTCAATACCGGCAAGGTCCGTCTTTCAAAAAAGCAGGCGGAGTAACGGGCGCGTTGAGGCGGAGTCCCCATGCGCGCACTTGAACAGAGAATCTCGCGGACCCGGCTTGCTCCGCGGCTCACCGTCGTTTCCGAGCGTGTGCCCGGGGTCCGCTCCGTCTCACTCGGTTTCTGGGTCGACCGCGGCGCGCGTGACGAGACCCGGGCGTCCATGGGGCTGTCCCACCTTTACGAGCACATGATTTTCAAGGGCACGCGGCGCCGCTCCCCACGCGACATTGCGGGCGCTCTTGAAAAGAGCGGCGGGTCCCTCAACGCGTTCACGGGTAAGGAGCAGGTCTGCCTCCATGCCCGTTTCGTGGACGATGAACTGGCGAATGCGTGCGATGTCATTCGCGATATTTTCTGCGAATCCCGCTTCGATTCCGAAGAACTCGCCAAGGAAAAGCAAGTTGTCATCGAGGAAATTAGAGGTTCTGAGGACAATCCCGAGGATGCGGTCCAGGAGGCCCTGATGGGCTGCCTTTATCCCGGCCACCCGCTGGGGTTTCCCATTGCCGGCCAGCGCAAAAACCTCAACGCCTACAACCGGGCCTCGTTGCTGGCCGCGCAGCGGGCCATGCAGGGGGCGCGCCTGGTGGTCACCGCTTCGGGCAGTGTGGATCATCGTGCGCTCTGCCGTGAGTTTTGCGCGCTCGCGGCGCTTTCCGGCAGCGGGGCGAAACGCCCCGGCGCCCGGAGGGCGCCCGCGCCTTCACGCGGCTGCCGGAGGGTGTTAACGCGCGACATTTTGCAGGCCAACGTGGCGCTGGGTTTTCGTGCCTGCCCCTACGCGTCCCCGGACAAGTTTGCGCTGATTGTACTTAACACGCTTCTCGGCGACGGCATGTGCTCGCGCTTGTTCCAGAGCGTGCGCGAGGAACTTGGCCTCGTTTATACCATCTTCAGCTTTGCCGAGGCCTTTGCCGACACCGGGATACTCGGTGTCTATTTTGGCACCGAACCAGCCAAGTGTCTTCCGGCCCTCACGCGTGTCCTGGCCGAAATCCGCGCCCTCACGGAGAAGGGGGTGACGCCTGCGGAACTGGACTTCGCAAAATCCTACATCCGGGGCGGCCTGCTGCTCGGCATGGAAAACACCGGGAACCGGATGGGACAGCTCGCGCGTTCGGAATTGTATTTGGGAAAGACAGAGACCGTGCTCACGGCCCTCCGCCAGCTCGAGCGCATCACGGGCGAGGACCTGAAGCATGTGGCGCGGAAATATCTGACCCCGGCGAACTTATCGGTGGCCGTGGTGGGACCCCGCCAAAAGGGCCTTCATAAGGCCCTCCAACGAATTGCGTTCTGATATGCGCAGGCTTTTTTTCCTTTTAACAATCCAACTGCTTGCGTTGTCGGCCTCCGGCCGGCTGTCGCCTGTTGCCTACCGCCCGGTCATCGATTCGGGTATCGCGTTTTCGCTCAGCCAGCAGTACACCGAATGTCTCCGGCTGTTCGGACGCCATTCGATTGGCGAGCCCGCGTGCGTGCTTTCGCCCTTTTACCGGCTCATGACCTATGAGGCCATGATGATTGATTACGAGAGCGTGGAGTGGGAGCCGGTCTATGACAGCCTTTCCCGGCAGTGCGAAACATTGCTTCGCGCTGAAATAGCCCGCGATAAAAACGATGCCTGGGCCCACTATTTCCTCGGTACCCTGTCCGTGACCCGTGCCGCGCATGCGCTCCGCTTTTCCCACTACCTGAATTTTACTGCGGAAGTCGTGAAGGGCATCCAGCTTCTGAAAAAGGCCGCGGCCCTCGATTCCACCCTCGCCGATGCATGCCTTTATCTCGGTCTATACCAGTATGCGCGTGCAGAACTGTTCAGCTGGCTTCCGCTCCTCGGCGATGAAAAGAACGAGGCCGTGGAGGAAATTGAAAAGGCGGCCGCGCATGCTTCTTTTTCACGGGAAGTGGCTATCCAAGTCCTCGTGGGCATTTACGGCCGGAACGGAGAGTTCGGCCGTGCCGCCGCCCTGGCTGCCGCGTTCAAGACCCGATACCCGGATAATCGCGCCATCTATTGGCTTCTCGGCAACGCCTATCTGTCCAAAAAAGAATACCGCGAAGCGAAAAAGGAATTTCTGGCGCTCCGCCCCCTCCTCCGAGGTATCCCCCGCCAGTACCCTTACAATGATGTCTCTCTCGATGCGACGCTCGCGCGCATCCATTTCGAACTGGGGGAGACGGACTCCTGCATCGCCCGCTGCAATTCGGTCCTTGCGCGTTCCGGGGACGATAAGCGCATCCGGGAGCTTCAGACCATGACGGAACGGCTGCGGAAAAAAGCGGAACGGAAAAAAAGGAAGGGTCCATGAGGGCAAAAGTCATTTTCCTGTCGGTCTTTGCGCCCGTCCTGGTTCTTTTGGACCAGTTGACAAAACAGCTTGTCGCCTCCCGTATGGTGCCCGGGCAGTCCATTCCCGTCCTCGGGGATTGGGTGCGTCTGACCTTCATCTACAACCAAAACGGCGCCTTTGGACTGACGCCGGCGGCGTTGCTACCATTCCTGAGCAGCAAAATATTCTTTACGGTCTTCAATCTCGCGGCCATGGCATTGGTGGTCGGTCTTTACCTTAAGACCGAAGCGCGGGAACGTTGGATGCGACTGGGGCTTGCGCTCATTGTTTCCGGCGCAATGGGCAACCTGATCGACCGGCTCCGGCTCGGCCATGTCATCGATTTCGTGGACTGCGATTTTCCGGACATTATCATGGAGCGGTTTGCCATCTTCAACGTGGCGGACAGCTGCATCACCGTGGGCATCGCGCTCCTGATCTTCCTTACACTTCGGGGTAAAAAAAATGAGCCAGTCCCTCCGGCTGACAACAGAAAATGCTGACGCCGGCCTCCGTCTTGACCGTTTTCTGACCTCTCGATGCACGGAGCTTTCCCGGACCGGCATTCAGGCCGCGCTCAAGGCCTCGGCTTTTTCCGTCAATGGACGCCTTGCCAAGCCCGGCCTTAAGCTCAAGGCTGGCGACGTGGTCGAAGGCGCGTTGCCTGCAACGGAGCCGCGCGGCCGCAAAGGACCCGCGGCCGAACCCGTGCCTTTTGGCGTCCTCCATGAGGACGACGCCATTATCGTGGTCAACAAGCCGGCCGGACTCGTGGTGCATCCCGGAGCGGGCCGTCCAAATGGTACTTTGGTGAACGGGCTCCTGCATCGCTACGGCAGGTCCCTGTCACGACTGGGTGGGGAGGAGCGGCCGGGTATTGTGCACCGGCTCGATATGGATACTTCGGGCGTCCTCCTTGTGGCCCGGCAGAGCCGTGTCCATCGTGCGCTGGCCCTGCTTTTCAAAGAACGCAAAATAAAGAAAATCTATCGCGCCCTGGTTTGGGGCGAATTGTCCGGCGAGGGCGAGGTTGACCGGGCCATCGGGCGCTGTCCGACCGCGCGCGCGCAGATGCGTGTGGATGCGGAAGGCGGCCGGCCCGCGCTGAGCCGCTGGGAGGCGAAACGGGGCAATGGCTGGGTGACGGAGCTCCTCGTACGGCCGCAGACAGGACGGACGCACCAGATTCGCGTCCATCTTGCAAGCATCGGCCATCCCATTGTCGGGGACACCGTTTACGGCGGGGGCCGGGATAGGGCCCAGCGCGTGCAGCCATTGCACCGCCCTGCCGCACTTGAGCTTATGAAGCGGGTCACACGTCTCCAACTGCATGCGGAATCGCTGGCGTTTGTCCATCCCGTGACGCGGAAGCCCGTGGTTTTCAAGGCCCCGTTGCCCAGGGACATGAAGGAAGCGACTGCCGGGCTTTTCAAGGCCCGTGCATAAGGAAGGAAAAGCAACCCGTGACCGCCTACTGGAACATGGTACGGCCGGCAAACTGCGGGATTGCCGCACTTTCCGTGGGACTTGGTTTTTACACGGTACGCGGTCCTGCGGATCCCTGGCCCGGCATTCTGCTTTATCTCCTCATGGCCTCCGCCTTTCTGATGGCCGGATTCGGCAATGTGGTGAATGACCTGCTGGACCTCGACACCGACGCCGTCAACCGGCCCGGACGCCCCCTTCCGTCCGGCAGGGCAAACGTACGCCGCGCTTTCTGGCTCTCAAACCTGCTCTGTCTTTCCGGGCTTGCGTGCGCACGCGCCGCAGGGGTTTCTTTCTTTTTTATGGCCGCGGCCGTGGGCGCCCTGCTCTGGCTCTATAATGCCCGGCTCAAGCGGACGGTGTTGTATGGGAACATTGCGGTCTCCTTTTTATGCGGCTTTACGCTTCTCTATGGCGGCGCATTGGCCGTAAACTGGCACCGGGCGCTTTGGCCCGCGCTTCTGGCCTTTCTGCTGAACCTGGCCCGCGAAATCGTCAAGGACATGGCGGACGTTCCCGGTGACCGCGCCAGCGGGTGCGGCACGTTGCCGGTCCGTTACGGCACGCTGTGGGCTGCTAACGCAGCGGCGGGCGTTCTGCTGCTCCTGATTTTCCTCATTCCCCGCGCTTACTTGAGCGGGGCCTATGACGGCCGCTATCTGATAATTGCCGAGTTCGGCGTGGCGTTGCCGTCGCTTATCGTCATTTTCCTGCTCTTCCGCCACAGGGACAACGTCCGCTGGCTCCACCGCTTGTCCGTGGCGTTGAAGACCCTGATGCTCCTCGGCCTCATTGCGGTGCTGATGGGCAAAGGGAGCGCGTTATGAGACTCTGCATCCAACGCGTGAAACGTGCGAGCGTTACCGTGGATGGCGTCATTGTGGGCCGTATCGACCAGGGACTCCTGGTGTTGGTGGGAGTGGGGGTGGACGATACCGAGGCCCATGCGGACGCACTCGCGGATAAATGTCTCAACCTTCGGATTTTTGAGGATGCGGAGCGGAAGATGAATCTTGCAATACGCCAGGTTCAGGGGCAGGTGCTGGCGGTTTCGCAGTTCACGCTCTATGCGGACCTGTTGCGCGGCAATCGCCCGAGCTTCACGGCCGCGGCCTTGCCCGAACTCGGGAAAGCACTGTATGAACGTTTCTGCATGCGCATACGGGAGGGGTTGGGAGAGGTCCAGACCGGAGTGTTCGGGGCGAAAATGGAAGTGGCCCTGGTCAACGATGGGCCCGTGACCGTGTTATTGTCTCATCCGCTCTAGCTGCTGGCGCACAACGGCCGCGCCCGCATTGTCCCCGCTTTTATTGCATAACTCTATTTTGAGTTCGAGGCATTTGCGGATGCCGTGCGTGTATTGGAGGGCGCGGTACTTGATGAGCGTTTCATCGACGGTTATCTGTGCTTCGGATGTGTTTCCGGAGCGGGCATAGGCTTTGGCGAGGTAATAGCCGGCCGTGGCATTGCCCTCGCCCAGCTTTTCATCCGTAAAATAATCCATGGACTTTTTAAGGCAGGCGACAGCTTTTTCGTTTTGGCCGGTGGCCAGATAGAGGCGCCCCACGGCCGTCAGCACGGCATGGTAGTCCCCGCCCGGCAGACTGTCTTTGAGGCGGTTCATCATGGACTCGGAGGGCGGGTTTCCGCTACCGGTGAGCAGCGCATTGTTGATGTCGACCACAGCCGTATAGACCGGGTGTCCGGCCGCGCGCTCTTTGGCCAGCGCAAGGTAGGCCCGGCTGGAATCACTCTGGCCGAGGCCGAAAAAGACCGAAGCGATGTTGTTGATGTAAAAGACCTGCTTTTTTATGTCTGCAGAGGCCTCTGCATTTTTGAGACCCGTCACATAGGCCGCGAGCGCGCGTTTGTAATGCATACGGTAATAGCTGGTATAGGCCTGCTGGCCGACCAGGTCTTCGGCTCGTACCCAGTTACCGGCAAGGCACGTAAGGGTCAGAAGGAAAAAGAGTCGTATCATAGTGCTTATTTCTCTTCGATGAACAATGGCGGGTCGTTGGCCTCTGTGGCGAGTTTGCTGCTGAGGGGCCAGGTGTTCTTGACCGCGCCCATGAGCTGGTCCGCGTTGCCCATGAGCTTTTGTCCCTGGTCCACGACCTCGGGCAGGTTGGCCGCGGCTGCGTTGACGCTGGAGAGCAAAAGTGTGGCGGAATCGAGAAGGATTTTGACTTTTTCAAGGAGCGCGGGTGCTTCTTTCAGCGCGGTGTTGGTGTTGCTCATCATGGGTTTTAACGTGTCAATGAGGTCGTTGGCCTTGGCCGCAATCTGGTTGACCTGATTCACGAGCTGGTGGCTGCTCTTGAGAATGGCAACGCCCTGGTCGGAGGCCTTCATGATGTTGTTGTAGAGGTCGTCTTTTGTGAGGATGGCGCCGACCGTGCCTTCGCCCCGGCTGATTTTTTCGATCATCAGCGTGACTTCGTCAAAGGTCTTGAGCGCCTTTTTCATGACCAGGTCGAGGTCCGGGGCCTCCTGGGCCTTGATGAACATGCCGTCTTCGAGCACCGGTTCGGCGGGATCGCCCATTGAAATATTGATGATGCGGTCGGAGATGGGGAACCGTTCCTGGATGATGGTGGCCATGGAATTGTTCCGGATGATGCTCTGGTACTTGCGCTGGATTTCGAGTGTGAGTTCAATCTTAAATTCGTCGTTGAAGCCGAGGTTTGTGACCTCGCCCACCTTCATGCCGCGGATTTTAATGACTGCGCCCACGCTCATGTCGGACTTGGTGGTAAAGACCGTTTTAAGACGGTACCGGTCCTGAAAAAGGTCGCGTTTGGAGAGCGTGGCCAGGAGCATGGCGATGAGTGTCAGCGTGGCGAGAATGAGAAAGGCGCCGACGAAATATTCCTTATAAACGACGTGGATTCTGCGTGCCATAGCCTTAAGATATAAAAATAGTACCCATAAGATTAAGAAAAATCAAAGAATTTCTTGATATAAGGATTGTCCGTGGTCTTGAGCTCCTCCGGGGTGCCTGAAAAGATGACCCGTTTCTCTGCGACCACGGCGATGGTCGTGGCAATGGTGAATGCGCTTTTCATGTCGTGGGTCACAATAACCGAGGTGATGCCAAAACCCGTATGGAAACTTCGGATGATGTCATTGATGGAGGAGGTATTGACCGGGTCGAGGCCCGAGGTTGGTTCATCGTAGAACATGAGGCCGGGCATGAGGGCGAGCGCGCGCGCCACGGCGGCCCGTTTCATGACGCCCATGGACAGCGAGGCGGGCATGGCATTTTCGTATCCTTCGAGTTGAAGGAGCTGGATGCGGCTTTTGACGATGGCGTTTATTTTTTCCAGAGTATAATGCGTATGGTAACGCAGCGGAAGCGCGATGTTGGCCGATACCGGCAGATTGCTGATGAGCGCTGAATTCTGGAAGACATAGCCCATGTCCAGGCGCATTTGCATCAATTCGTCGTGGAGCATGCGCCCCGTATCGCGATTCCGGAGCATGATGGTCCCCTTTTGGGGTTTGAGGAGGCCGCAGCAGAGCTTGAGCATGGTGCTCTTGCCATAACCGCACTGGCCCACGATAACGAAGGTGTCGCCCGTGCGGATGCGCAGCGAGACATCCTCGAGGATGGTGCGTTCCTCACTGTACCCGAAGGTGACATGGTCAAAGACGATTTCGTCTTTTTTATCCTGCAATGCTATTTGCATAAAATATCACAGTGACGATGGCGTCAAGAAAAACGGTAAAGATGATTGAATTGACCACCGCCTTGATGGTGGCTTGCGGCACTTCCTGAAACGAGTAGCCGATTCGCATGGCATGATAGCAGATGACCGTGGCGATGACCGAGCCAAACAGCACGCACTTGACGGAACTGATGATGATGTCGATGGGCGCCAGCTCTTCGAGGATGATTTTGAGGAAGACCATCAGCGGCATGGAGATGATGAAGCGCGAAAAGATGAACCCGCCGAGGACCGCCACGGCGTCAAAGAAGAGCGTCAGGCCGAGGACGGCCATGATGAAACCGAGCAGCGCGGGCATGACGCGCACGTGGATGGGGTCAATGCCCATGACTTCGAGCGCATCGAGCTCGTTGGTGACCTTCATGTTGCCAAGGTAGGTGGAAAGCGCGGCCCCGGAGCGGCCGATGACAATGAACGTGGTGACGAGCGGGCCCAGTTCGCGGATGATGCCGATGACCATGATTTTTCCGAGAAAGGCACCGGCGCCAAACTTGGGGGCCAGGGTGTTGGCCTGAATGATGAGGATGCTGCCCAGCATGAGACCGATGATGGAGACCAGCGGAATGGCTTCGACGCCGGTAAACAAGGTTTGAAAGACGATGTCGTTTTTTGCCGTCAGCCGGTTGCGGCTCCAGTTTTTGAAGATGGAATTGATGGCGGCCGAGAAGAGGGCCAGAAGGCCCAGAAGATAATCGAGCAGGTCGAGTGTCCGGCTGCCCACAAAGAAGGTGATGGCTTTGATGTGTTCCATATTCAGGGGTGGTTGGGTTGGACGGCCCGGATCAGGTTGATCGCCTCGCGGCGCAGTTCGGTTTCGGCCTTGGCCGTAAACGGCGAACGGTTGCTGGCGTAACCGCCGTTGAACTGTTCCGATGGAACGACAGGGAACAAGGGTCCTCCGCAATGGTCTGAAACGATTGGCTGGAGACGGCCCGGGGCGGCCGAAAGGGCCGCACCGGTTGCACTGCCGCATTGCGCGGGCAGGCCCAACAGAAGCGCCTGCTCTCCGAAACGCACGGCCTGGAGCACCGGCGCCGGGGTTTTTCCACCACGGGAAAAATACTCATAGAGATAGTAGGCGGTCAAGTACTTGTCCTGAAGATCACGTTTGACGGGAAGATCCAGTTCCAGCCCGCGCGCCTCCTGCGCCTGCCGGTAGTATCGTGTGTGCCGCTGACGCAGTTCAGCGAGGGAAAGGGAGGCCCACGGTTTTAAGGGAAGTGCGAGCGGCCGTTGGTAGAAGAATGCCTCGGACAGCGGGACCCATGGTGCCTTTTTCAACGGCGTCATGAGCGCGGTTCCCAGGCGGATGCCGACGCGTTGGGCCAGGGAAAAGGAGGCGTTGTCGGGCATGGGAAGGATGTCGGTGCCCGGGGAACGGGCGAACAGAAAAGTACCCCCCAGCTTTTTTTCCAGAAAACCGCAGAGATGCGGGATATAGTCGCTCGATATCTCCGGCCAGGTGGTCCGGACAGTGGCGGGAGGGTAGGGTGCCAGAATCAGCCCTCCTGCAATACGGTCGGGCGCGCTCCGGAAGATGATGCAGGTGGTTGCCTGTGGCGGCATTTCCACGGCCTTCAGGGAGCCTGCGGGGAAATGACCGCTGTCTCCGGTCAGAGTAAAGAGCCAGCGGTTGGCGTATCGGGCGGGATCCGGACCGGCCATCGGGTTTGCGGCCATGCTGTCGTTCCGGAGAGGTTCCTGCATGATTGGCAGGTCAAAACCGCCGGCCAGGCCCACGGAGAGGTGCCGGATGGCTGCAGGGAAGGCGGGTTCAGCGGTCCGGACCACTGCCATTTCAACCGGTTGGAGGTTCACCACGGCCGTTCGCACGCATTGCGCAACCGCGATTGCAAAATCCGTGGGCCGTATCTCGATGGATGCATTCAGCCCGGCGCTGTAGAAAAGAAGATAGGCCGCGTCCATGCCGAACTCGTTTCGGAGTGCCGTGCGCGCCGCATTGAGGCACTCCGGCGAAAGGGAGGGAAGCTCCGCACTGATGCAGGCAGCGAGCTGTTTGTCGCTGCCAAACACAAGCACTTTCAGGAAAAAACGGTTGATGATTTTTGGCTTGCGGGTCAGGGTCCCTTTTTCAGGCGTGGTATATTCCGCAAGCCCGGGGTTGATGATTCTTTCTTCCTCGAACGCCGGAACGGGTAGTGGGACGGGCATCAGGAGTCCCGTGATATCCGCGGAAGCAGCTCCCGCTTTGATATTCCGGGATAGGGCAAGAGTGCGAATTCGGGTGGAGGGATAATCCGGTATGCCGTCGCTTGCCCTTTTAACCAGATCCGCAATGACCGTTACCGTAATGGCAATAAACGTAAGCAGAATCAGTACGGCTTTGCCCATGGTGTCAGAACGAGGCGGTATTCCGGGCTCTTGACCCGATGTTAAAAATCAAAATTTTGGTCGCCACCCGTTGGTGCAGGTGCTGGAACGGGTGGCGTATTGGCCGGAGCCGGTTCAGATGCGGTTGGCGGCGGTGTATACGCAGGAGCGGGTTCGGGAGCCGGAGCCGTATAGGCCGGGGCTGGTTCGGGGGTGGGCGGAGGCGGGGTATATGCGGGAGCGGGCTCCGGAGCCGGAGCTGTATAGGCTGGGGCGGGTTCGGGGGCCGGTGCGGAATAGGACGGAGCGGGTGCAGAATAGGGCGCGTCGCTGCTGGACCCGCTTCCCTTGCCTACATTGTCATTGGACTTGTTATCGATCCAATATTGATATCCCATGGCCACAAGGACGTTTTCCCCGAAGTTGCGGGCCTGCGAAACGCCCGCGAAATTTCCGACACGCACACGATAAAAGGTACCGGGAAGCGCATCCGTTGGATTGCTGACCTCTGCGATATAGGCGGGGTAACCCTTTTCCGTGAGCCGGGTTGCAAGGCGGTTTGCGGCCTTTTGAGAGTTAAAAACAAGGCACTGCACGACAAAGGAGCCACTTTCGAGAAAATCCGGCTTATAATCAATATTTGAAACAGTTTTGTCCTCTGCAAACGCTTTTTTACCTTGGTTCTGTTTTAACGCTGCATTTTGTTCGGAAGCCGGGACCGCGACCGAAGCGTCAGCTTTTTTCGCCGAATCAGCGCTTTGCATTATTTCGTCAGAGGAAATTTCGTCATCGCTTTTTTTGGAACAACCACCCAGGAGAGAGAGCACGGAAATCATGAGAGTAACAAGGGCAAGTCTGGACAAAAACATTATGTCCCCCTTTTTATCTGATTGAATAAACATCATTTAGGTATAAAATTACTTTTTTGTTCCGGAAATGCAACTGTTTTCTTAATCCGTCAGACCTTCCAGCAGTGTCCTGGACTGTTCGGCATAGGATGTGCCGGGATATTTCTTTATAATTTGTTGGAGCGCGGCCTTGGCCTGCTTTGTTCTGCCGCCCATGATGTGTTCTTTGGCATCATTGAATTCGCGCTCCGCTTCGGCTTCGTTTTTTAACTGATCCGGCCGAGCTTCGTCGGTATGCAGAAGTGTCAGATCCACGTCATTGTTGAAACGGTAATTGTCGTATGAAATACGAACCTTGCCGGGGTTGCCGGAAGGATCGAAATACCCGAACAGTTTTTCTGAAAAAACGATGAAACGATCCTGCTGCTTGTAAACCGCCTTGAACTTGATTTCGCGTTTTCCGTCCTTTTCAATCAGGAGCTCGGAGGGCATGGGCCGCCCGCTGATTTCCTGATAAGTAAAGGTGAATTTCTTTTCAACCTTCACGACCGTTGTCCCCAGCTTTTCCTGCTGTTCAATTTTCATGACCCGGATGAGATTTGTTTTGGCCTGCAGAATAAAGGTCATACGCAGGGTTTCGATGACTTTGATGTTGTCTCCCTGGCGTTCTTCACGCTTTTCGATGCAACGCTCTGTTTTGGGTGAAAAAAGAAGCCGGATATGCGGGGCGCCTTCGAACTGTATCCACTTGCTTTCGGCCTGTGTCACGGCCTTGAAACGTTCGAACCAGGCAAGTTCACGTTTGGATTCGAGCAGGGCGACCACGCGGTCAAAGGCCTGCACCGGGGTGAACATTTCATTCACAATCTGGCGGAAGAAGACCGGGTATCCCTTGTTTTTCAGTTTGAAGGCAAACCCTTTTTCCGTGTAAATTTCAATGAACGCAGGGGCCGAGAGCCCTTTTTCAACGGCCATGTCGTTCAGCGTTTTGCAGATGGGGCCTTCGATGAAGGCGTCCGCGGAATAGGCGTTTAAGCCTTTTTGCTTGAACAGGGAGGCGAAAGTCGGAATATCCTGTAGAAGCGCATAGGGATCCTCGGGAATGACGTCCGCAGCGGACAGGCTGAGAGAGAATGAAAAAAGAAGGATACCGGCATAACACTTCATGGTATTCCCCTACAGCAACCCTTTGGTGGAAGGAAGTGCGCCGCGGTCACCGTGAAAGGCACAGGCATGGGCGAGAGCGCGGGCAAAGGCCTTGAAAAGGGCTTCGATGCAGTGGTGGCTGTTGCGGCCGTACAGAAGCTCAAGGTGAAGGTTCAGTTTTCCGCTGTCACTCACGGCCTTGAAGAAATCAGAGACCAGTTCGGGCGGAAAGGCCCCGGTTTCCGCAGGGGGCAGAACCGCATTCAGGACAAGATAGGGCCGGCCGCCCAGGTCAATGACCGCGCGGGCCAGCGCCTCATCCATGGGCAGAATGAAAAAGCCGTAGCGTCGTATCCCTTTTTTGTCGCCCAACGCCTGGGCAATCGCTTCGCCGAGGCAGATGCCCACGTCTTCCATGGTATGATGCGCATCGACCTTGAGGTCCCCGGTGCCAGTGAGCGTGAGGTCAAAACCGCCGTGCTTGGCGAAAAGCTCGAGCATGTGGTCAAAAAAGCCGATGCCCGTGGAAACCGAGTATTGTCCGCTGCCGTCCAGGGAAAACGACAGCGCAATGTCTGTTTCCGTTGTCTTGCGTTTGAGCGTGACGTGACGTTTTTCCATAATGATTTTCAGCCTCCGGTTTCTTTGAGCGCCTGGATGAGCCGTTCGGTCTGCGCGAGGGTGCCGAGCGTGATGCGGAGACAGCCCTGGAGCAGCGGGTCTGCGCTCCGGTCGCGCACCAGGATGCCCCTGGCCTTGAGCGCGGCCTCCACGGCCCGGCTCCGGTCGCCAAAATAGGCGAGGAGAAAATTTGCAGAGGAGGGCCAGCTCCGGACGCCCATCGCCTTTAACGCGGCGGCCAGCCGTTCCTTACTCCTGGATATTTCAAAGGCATAGTCGCGCACGGACGCGGTGTCGTCAAGCGCGGCCATACCGAGCCGGACCGTCAGCCCGCTGATGGAATAGGGGCTGTGCGCCTTGGTCATGTATCCGATATTGCCGGCATGGGAAAGGACAAGCCCGAGCCGGAGCCCGGCCAGGCCGAAGGACTTTGAAAAGGTACGCAGGATGACGAGGTTGGGATACGCGTTGATTTGATCGACCAGTGTTTCGCCGTGAAATTCGACATAGGCCTCATCCAGCAGGACCAGCCGGTCTTTCATGACGTCGAGGATGCGGAAAATGGCGTTCCGTTGGATGGCGGTGCCGGTGGGATTGTTGGGGTTGACCAGCACCACGGCGCGCGTCCGTTCCGTGATGGCGGAAAGAACGCCTGTTTCGGGAAAGGAGAGGTCGGTGTTGTACAGGACCTCGCGCACCGGCAGGTCAAGGATTTCGGCATAGAACCGGAACATGGCGAATGTGGGCACCGGCAGCACGACTTCGCTCCCGGGGTCCAGGAAGGTCTGGAACACGGTCTGGATGCCTTCGTCCGAGGCATTGGTCGGAAGGATGTTCTCCTCGGGCAGCCCCGCAAACGCGGCCAGCTTGCTTTTAAAGGCGTTGTATTCCGGGTAGGTTGCAATTTCATGCGCGTCGATGGTACGCAGCGCCTCAACGACCCTGGGCGAGCAGCCGCGGCTGTTTTCGTTGAAATCGAGGCGCAGGAAGTCCCGGCGGCCCTCGAGGGGCGGATGGTAGGGCTTCATGCGCGCAATGGCGGGCCGGGGCGTGAGCATCGGATTAGAGGTAGATGTGGTTTTCGACCTTCTGGATGAGCTCATTCAGCCGGTTGGCGAAGCTGTTTACTTGCAGCATGGTCCAGACGATGAGCACGCAGAGAAGGACGAAAAGGAGTATAAGGTAAAAAGCCATATGCAAAGAAAATAGTTTATCGCCGGAAAAACAGGATATAGAAATATGTGGAAAGACTGCGGAAAGACCAAGAAAGGGGGGGCTCAGGCGAGGCTGAACGTGACCCGATAATTGTTCAGAATGGAATCGCGCAGTTTCGTTTCCGTGACCGTGGGAAAGAGTTGGAGCAGTTTGGCGAAAACCAGGGAGATATGCGCGGGCTCGTTCCGCTTTCCGCGGAAAGGCTTGGGCGCCAGGAACGGGGCATCGGTCTCGGTCATGAGCATGAAGGGGTCTAACGATGCGATTAATTCCGCGTTGGACGGGTTGTTGAAGGTGAGGATGCCCGTTGCGCCGATGCAGTAACCGGCTTTCTGGATGCAGCGGCCCGTTTCCGGGCTTCCGGTGAAGCAGTGGAAGAACGCGCGCGGGATGCCCGCGTCCTGCACGGCGCGGAAGCACTCCTCTTCCGCGGCGCGGGAATGGACGGCCACGGGTTTGGAGTGACGCAATGCCATTTTGAGCATGGTTGCGAACACCCGGCGCTGCGCCTCGTTGCTCGAGAAGCCGTAATAAAAGTCCAGGCCGATTTCGCCCACGGCCACGGCCTTGGGGTGGGTGAGGAGCGCGTCGAGTTCCGAAAGGTCCGCGTCCGTGACCTTTTCCGATTCGTGCGGATGGATGCCGCAGGCCGCATGGACGATGGGGAAACGCTCCGCGATCTCAATCGCTGCGCGTGAGGAAGGGAGGTCGATGCCGCAGGTCAGGATGTGGCGCACACCGGCCTGTTCCGCGGCGTCAATGACTGCCGGGAGGTCCGGGGCGAATTCCTTGAAGTCGAGGTGGGCGTGCGCGTCAACCCCGCACTTTGTCAGCGCCGCTTGAGGAGGGCGTTCCATTCCTGCTTGGTGATGTAGGAGAGGCCGTTGAAGTCGATGCGGAGGGTGTTGTTTTTGGCCGAAGCCGGGCGGCCGGGCGGGAGTTCGCGGCCGTTCAGTTTGAACGTGACCCGGTCCGGGGCGGAAAGCCGGAAATAGATGGCGGAATCGCTGGCAAAGACTTTGGCCTCGCCCGCCTTGAAAAGGTTGTTCCAGGTTTTTTTATTTCGGTAGGTGAAGACCCATATGCTATCGCGGACGCAGGCGAGTTCGACTTTGAGCGCGCCCTGGGTTTCCGGCCTGAACCGGTCGTTTTGGCCGCGGTTGTCGGATGCCGGCGTATCGGTTTCTGCAGCCGTGGCCGGCGCGCGCACGATTTCCGGGGCCGCAACGGTGTCCGGGCTGTTCTTTATTGCCGGGGCGGGAGGCGCGGCCGGGGGTGTCGCTTCGATTGAAGGCGTTGGAACGGCCGTGGAATCCTGGACCCTCTGAAAATTTCCGGAAAGATCCTGCTCGGTATCTGCGGCGTGTTCCGCGGCCTTTTCGTCCCCGGAGTTTTTGCCGCCCTGGGTGAGCATGATCAGCAGAAAGACTCCGAGGAGCGCACCAAGGACAATCAGCAGCGTCCGGGTGCTGTTCTCCGGAGGATGGGGCGGTTCCGCAGGCGTGAGCGGAGCATTGGAGACAGGGGCGTCGGCCGGCACGGATTCGGGTTCGGCGGCCTGTCCGGATTCACTGAGATAGCGGGCATAGATTGCGTCCGGAACGAGGCCCAGGTATTTGGCCACGTTTTTGAGGAATATTTTCCGGTAAGTCTCGCCGGGGATTTTACCGAACTCGTTCTTTTCAATGGCCTGCAGGTATTCGAGCGTGAGTTTGGTGTCCTGTGCCATTTTGTGGATGTCGATGCGCCCGCCGATGCGGATTTTACGGAGGTGTTCGCCGAGCGTTTCCGCTTCGAGGATACGGGCCACGGCCGCTGCGTTCAACGGCGCAACGCTGTCGTTTGGCCGTGATGGGGCGTGGGCCGGGTCGGTTGTTTCGGAAGACTTGTTTGGGTCCATGCGCGGCTATCGAAAATAAGGTTTCAGGACGTCCATCAGCGGGCGTATCGGAAGCCCGACCACGTTAAAGAAGCAACCGTTGATGCGGGCAATGAAGGCGCCCCCCATTCCCTGGATGCCGTATGCGCCGGCCTTGTCAAACGGTTCGCCGGACTTAATATAATTATTTATCTCTTTTTCTTCCAGTTTCCTGAAGGTGACGCGCGTGGTCTCGCAGCGGACAAGCATCCTGTCTTCCGGCCTGACCAGTGCGGCCATTCCCGTATAGACGGTATGGGTCGCGTTGCTTAAGGCGCGCAGCATGCGCCGGGCCTCGGCCGCGTCCTTCGGCTTTTCGAGCAGGCAACCGTTCAGAAAGACCAGTGTGTCAAAGGCCAGGATGACGCCCCGGCCCGTGCGACGGGCCGCGTCCTCGGCCTTGAGGCGGGCGAGCGCTTTGACGCGGGCGGCGGGGGCGTGGAAGGGGCCGTTGCTTTCGTCCGCGTGCTGGGCCACAAGGCGGTAGGGGATGCCGAAACGGGTGAGCAGGTCGCGCCGCCGGGGCGAACCGGACGCGAGGTAGAGGGGTCGGGAGAGACGGTACATTAAAACTTGATGTCCGCGCCCAGCTGGATGAGGTGGTACTTGAGCGGCAGGGTGCCGGAATAGAGACCGAGTTCCTCGACATAATAGAGGTAGTCGAAATTGAAGATGAAAAAGTGCAGCCCTGCGCCGGCGGTGATGTAGCCCTGGTGGATGCCGCCGCGAACGTCACCATGGGCAATCCGCAGTTCGGCGCCCAAGTTAAGTTTGGTGATGAAGTTTCCCTGGCGGAACATGTCCGCGACATCGAGCGAGAGCGTGGCGTCGTCGATACCCTTGATTTCCATGAGCTTTAACAGCTTGTAGGAGGCGCCCAGATTGAGGCGGGGCGACAGCACGTTACTGCCAACATAGGCAAAGGCATCCTGCATGGACAAGGCCATGCGCCACTCGCCAAAATGGTAGAGCGCGCCGAGGTCGATGCCGGGACCGTACTGGTGGTCGAGGTAGGGGTCGAGCACGGAAAGTTTTTCGTGGGTGTTGCCCTTGAATTTGTCGATGAACTCGAGCGACTGGGTGTAGCCCAGCACGATATCGTCGACCACATACCGGTCAATCCATTTGACGCTGGCGCCGACGGAGAACATCCGGTAAAAACGCTTGGCCGCGGACGCGGTGAAAATCTGGTCCATCTGGGTGCCGATGACGACCTTGGGCACCAGGACGCCGGACTCGAGCATGACCCGCGTGGGGATGTTCCAGTAGTAGCTGGCGCCGTAGGTGAGGCCGAGCGTACGGGCCATGAAGGCCACATTGGGGATGAGTCCGACCGTGGACCAGTTGCCGTCGAGTTTATAGAGGTCGTCGTAGAAACGGGCGTCGAGGTTTTTGATACCTTCGGTGCTGGTGAGCTTTTTACCCTGGTTGACTGCAAAGGAGGCAAGATCCATGAGGCCCGAGCTGCCGTAAAAGGCGAGGTTGACGGAAAGTTGCATGTGCTCCATGAAAAGGTCGAGGCAGGCCGGATTGTAGAGCATGGCCGACGCATCGTCGAGGTTGGCGGACGCGGCATTGCCAGCGCCCATGGCGCGGACACCCGTGAACGTGCCGCGGGAGGCCGCGAAGGGGCTTGAAACAAGGCCCAACAGTAATAACGCCAGAATAATTGTTTTCATTTTACACCCAGGATGTATTCAGGATGGTGGCTGAGCGTATCTTTGATGCTGATGATGTAGTCGGTGCGGGCGGCATCCCAGATGGGGCTGCGGTGGACGAGGTGGACATCCCCGTCTTCGTCGATTCGGCCATCCCCGTCGTTGTCGATGCCGTCAACATACTCCTCATCCACGCCCCAGTCACCCGCAATCCATTCGCCGTAAGGTTGGCCGCTGTTGAGCCGGGCTGAAATGACAACGAAACTGTCGATAACGTATTGGCGTGTTATCGCCACTCCGGTAGGACCGGTGATGCGGCAGTCATGGTTGAAATCGACCCATGCCATTTTGGCGGTATTACAAAGTTGTCCGAATGTGGGGCTGAGGGGGCGGGTGTCGATGGCCTTTTTTCCGGACTGGCGGGTTCCGTAATAGGCATCGGAATCAGGGCGCGAAACATCCGTGTAAATTTTAATGAAATCACCGTCGTTGTCCAGCGAGTCGCTGGCCACGCGGGAATCTTCATCCTTGATGCCATCCCCGTCGCTGTTGTGATCGTCGAGTTGTTCTTCGTCCACGCCCCAGTCACCGGCCACAAATTCGCCGCCATTGCCTTTTTTGAACAGGTAGAACTTATCTTCGCCGACCTTTTCGACATAGAAATAATTGCTGTCGTAGCGGTGGGCCACGGTGTCGATCCAGGGAGCGGGCAGGCCGGAGGTTGGCTGGATCAAAACGGAATCGCGGCGTAGCCAACCGAAAAGGTCGGTCAGGTTATAGGAGATGCCGGAAGAAGGGTCGGTCCAGTCAATGCAGTCGTTGCCGTTGGTATCGATCCAGATGGTGCGCTGGACGAGGCTGTCGTGGTTGGTGTCGTACCCGTCGTTGTCATTGTCCTTGTGGTCGTTATATTTGTAGTAGTTGGCCTTTAAAATGATGGTCTCCATCTGTTTTTTGGAGTCCGTCATCATACCTTTGTCGACCCCGGTGGCTGAGGATGCCTGGATTTCGGCGTCGAGGTTGGAGATGGCTGAAAGTGAAATAGCTGCGGAGGCAACGAGACCTTCAATCATGCCGTTGATGTCGTCGGGTCCCGAGTAGAGCGACCGGATGGAGTTGACGTCAATGTTGATGTCGTTGATGTTAGTGAGTCCTTTGCCCATGACCTTGTAAAGTTTGCGTTCGGTATTGTATGGAGTATAGGTGGGGTCGAGGATGCCGTCCTTGTTCATGTCGAGGCTGATCATGGCGGTGCGCAGGGAGGAGAGCATGGTGAAATCGAGCCGGATGTTCTTTTCTTTGAACGTACCGTTGGGGGCGCGTCCGTCAAAAATGCGGCTCAAGTCATCGTAGGCCTTGAAACAGGGCTGGATAAGCGTGACCAGCTTATCGTACAGGGTATCGATGGCGTAAACGGAGAAAAGGGAATTTGTGCCGGTTTCGTTGCGGTAGGTGACCGTGCGGATGACGGTTGTCGTGTCAAGCGTGGAGTCGGGGAAGAAAGGGAGTTTCTTGGTGTCTTCATTCTGCAGTTCTTTTACGAGCTCGTCCAACAGCACGCCGGAGCTTCGGAGCTCAGCCTTGGCTTTGAAGTACCAGGCATCGGCAAGGAGGGGTTCTTTTATTGTGGCCTTGGTATAATATTCGAGGGCCTTGTTGTAGTTTTTCTGCTGCATTTGCTCGTTTCCAAGCATAATAAGACCATCCGCAGTCAATTCCTTCATCGAATCAGGGCTGCTGAAGATGTTAAGGCCGCAGTTTGACAGGAAAATAAGCGAGAAAAGAACCGGCAGGACCAGTATTTTTTTCATGTATATAATATATATCATTTCATGTTAAAAGTGAAAAAAATAAACGTCCTGAAAAGAACAGCGGTTTTCATTTGGGTTCATGGTTTGGTTATGCTTATCTTTTTGATCGCCGAAAACGAACTCGCCTGAGGGAAATATGACAACCGCTGATGCGTCCTGCTGGGGGGATCTGTTCCAGCAGCTTTTTAATGCAAATCCATTGATAACCTTCGTTGTTGATGATGATGTACGGATTGTGGAACATAATAGCGCTGCTGCAACTCTTTTCGCAGGCGAGAAAAGAACTGTTATTAAGAAGCGCGGAGGAGACGCTCTGGATTGCCTCCATTCACGCGAGACCTCCGGGGGATGCGGAAGGGCTCCATTCTGTAAAGACTGTATCATTCGAAATGCGGTGAAAGAAGCTTTTTTGGGAAATCATGTGTTCCGCAGCAAGCACCGGATGGAGCTTTTGCGGAATGAAAATATCCAGGAAATCTATGCCCTGGTAACCGTTTCGCCGTTCGTGTTTGGAGGAAACCGATTGGCGTTGCTGATCCTTGAAGATATTGGTGAGATCGTCGAGCTTAAACGCCTCCTTCCTGTCTGTTGCGTATGCAAAAGGATACGGAATGATCAGGAATACTGGGTGCGCATGGAGTCTTATTTTCACCAGCACCTGGATATTGATTTTACCCATAGCTATTGTCCGTCATGCTCTAAAAAGGCAATGGATGAAATTGACATGACGTTGAGCAAATTGCCATCAAGATCGTAAAATTCATTTCTCCGTGCTGACGACATCACTGCCCGAATAAACCCTGGCCTGGGAAGGACATTCCCCCGCCGTAAAAGCTTCCGTACTGGCCGCCCCGTTTTTCAAATTTCACGTCCGGGATTTCCTTGATGGCCACGCGAAAATAATAGCCCGGGTTGTAGCCGCTGATGATCCAGTCAAAAGTGGCGTCCCAGCAATGGAAGTCGCGCACCAGGTTCATGCCCTGCTCGACCAGCTCATTTTGCTGGAAGTCGTACCGGCTGTGGTAGGATAGCCGCCAGTTGTCGGAAAAGAGAAAGGTCAGGTTGTCGTTGAGCGAGAAGGAGGAGCTCGATTCGAACACCCGGAACCGAGCGTTGTAGAGCGATGAATAATTGTACCGGAAGTCAAAGTTGAGGCTCCACGGGTTCATGGGCGAGGGCTGCGGCGCCTCGTTTAAGGGGCGGGCCGCCCATTCGCCGTTGGAAAACTTGCCTGCAAGCGAGGCGCCGGTCGCGGCGGAAAGGTTGTACCGGAGCAGTTTTGGAAAGCGCGCGGAAAAGGGGCCGGCTTGCAACGGGAGAAAACGGTCGGTCGTGAGGTCATAAAGCGTGTGCGTACCGTCATAGGAGAGGCTCAGGTTGCCGAGGTTCGTGCCTGCATGGGTGGCAATGTCGCCCCAGCGGCCCACCGCGCGGCCCTCCGGGTTTCTGGCCATAAAGTTGTATCCGGTCCGTACGCTTAGGTTCGTGAGTGTCACGGTCTGTTCCGTGGATCGGCTGTCGCCCGAGTCCGCGGCGAGTTTGACTTGAAAGGTGTTGTCTGCGCCAAGAGTGACATTCTGCTGTTCGTCCTGTTTGCCGTTGCTGGTGGTACCCGCAGTGATATAGGTTTCGCTGGACTTGAGTTCTGGACTGAAATTATAGCCAATGGAAGGACTCAGGATATGGCGGAAACCGGCCAACCGACCCAGATGAAATATTGAAACGCCATAGAGCTGGGTGTTAAGGTTGACGCCCATGTTGTAGTATTCCCGGTGGTTGAAGCCAGGGAGGGTGTCATACGCATACAGGGTGTCATACGATATTTGGCCGTAAAGCGTATCCGCGTCAATCCGCAATAACGGTCCCTGCGTCCGCTCTTTAAAATAGAAATCGCTGGCCATGCCGAAACTGGGGAAAATATTAATGGGGCCGATTTTTGGAGCGGGTGAAAGCCCGAACGACAGGTTGTGATGCATGTCCGCCCCGCTTGAATACTGGAGGTGGCGGGTCGTGTCGATCCGTGTGTCCAGCTGGCTCTTTCTATCCTCGAGTCTTGAGGCGCGCGTGTTGATGCCATTCAGTCCGTAACCCCAGGTCATCCGTTCGTACCAGGACAGGCTTTCCGGGGGAACCGACACACCCAGTTCGCGTTCACGGGTGTAAAAAGACCGGTTCGCCGAAGAAAAACTGAACGAGGGCAGGTTCAGCGTCTTTTCACGGGTATCAAGATTTTCACGGTAATCAAAATTCATGTTGGTGTTAAGGCCGAGGTCCCTCCAGTTCTTGGAAATGCCCATGTTGGAGCGCAGCTCCCTTTTCAGGAAGTCGGTCCGGTTGAGCGAGCTCTGGCGGTAGTAATTGCCGTTGCCCACGAGGGCGCCTGCGCCGCTGACGCGGAAAGAGCCGTCGGGCAGAAGCTCCTGGCTGTGGTTGTAGTTGAGTTCCCAATTACGGCTGCTCGATTCGTCGGAGCGGCTCAGGTCCATCCGGCCGCCGACGTGGCCGTTCAACCAATAACGGCGGCTGTAGTTGAAGTCGCCATTTAAATAGATGCTCTGGAAAAAGAAGCCGTCGCCGTTCTGAAAATCGAGTTTGGTCTCAAGGTCCATATAGTCGCTGAGCGCAAAGTAGTAACCCACGTTGTGCACGTAAAAGGCCGGGCTGCCGTTGTCCGTGAACTGGCCGATGCGCGGCATAAGGAGCCCGGACTGGCGGCCGTGCTTGATGGGGAAGATGAAAAAAGGCAGGATGGCCACTGGCACGTCGCCTATGTTCATGACCACGGGTTTGGCGATGATCTTGTCGCGCGGGACCACTTTCATCTTTTCCCCGAAAAAGAAATAGTGGGGCGCGCTGTCGATATCACAGGTTGAAAAGTCGCCATTTCGCACCAGAAAACTTTCGTCCGCCATGCGGGCGATGGCCTCACCGTTGTAAATGTCGCCCTGCGCGTGCGCGGAGCCGTAGTCGATGCGCCCCTTTTTTTCGTTCAGGAGATAGACCATGTGTTCGCCGGCCATGACATTGCCATTGTCGTTCAGGACCGGCTTGCCCATGGCCGTGAGGCTGCGGCGGCCGGTGTAGAACAGGATGGTGTCCGCGGTCAGAGTCATCCCGGCCTGTTCCAGCCGGGCCTTTCCGGTCAGCGTAAGCAGGCTCTCGGCGCGGCTGTAGTGGATGGTTTCAGCGCCGTAGCTCACCGAGTCGCGTGTGACCGCAACCGTTGCGGTGTCCGCGGCATTCAGGACAGAGGCCAGCAGAAACAGGAGAAGGAAGCGTTTCACCGGCCCAGGACCTCCCGGTAACAAGAAACGTAGCGGGGCACCACGCGGTCCGCTTCAAAATTTTCGAGGGCCCATTCCGCCGCATGCCGTGAAAATTGCGTATGCCGCCGGTGATCGGAGAGCAGCGAAAGCGCGTCCGAAATCATTTTTTTTGTGTCACCCGGTGCGGACAAAAGCCCGTTTTGGCCGTCCGCCACCACTTCGGACAGGCCCGAACCGCGGGTGGCTATCACGGGCACGCCGCATGCAAGCGCCTCGAGCGGGCTCACGCCAAAGCTTTCGTGGTCCGACGGGTGCAGCATAAGGTCCGCATGGCGCAAAATGGGGGCCACGTTGTAACGGAGGCCGAGGAACTCGGTCCGGTCGAGAAGCCGGAAACGCGTCAGCATCTCCCGCGCAGTGCACATTTCCGGGCCGTCGCCAACAAGAATGAGGCGTGCGGACATGGCATCGGCAATGCCTTTGAAGACCGTGATGACATCCGGGATGCGTTTGACCTTCCTGAAATTGGAGATGTGGATGATTGCCTTTTCGCAGCGGGACTTTTTTTTGAAACAGGGACAGGGACGGAGCTTGGGGTTGAACTCGTGGCGCGAAAAAAAGTTCGGGATGACGCGGAGGTTGCCCCGGATACCGAAGACCTCGGCGGTTTTGCGCTTGAGGTATTCCGAGACCGCGGTGATGCCGTCGCTTTTGCGGATGGAATACCGGGTGAGGTCCTTCAGCGACGCGAGGGCGCCTATCAGGGTCACGTCGGTGCCATGCAGCGTGGTCACGATGCGCGGCCGGCGGCGGCCCAGGACCTGGCAGGCGGTGTGCGCGGCCAGGGCGTGCGGGATGGCATAGTGGACGTGGAGGATGTCAAGACGCTCGCTTTTTGCAATCTCCGCCATTTTGGAAGCCAGCAGGAGAATGTAGGGTGAGTGGTCTTCGAAAAGAGGGTAGTTGACCTGTTCCACTTCGTGAAAAAAGATGCGTGGGTGCGAATGGTAGCGGAGCTTGTAGGGAAGGGAGGAGGAGATGAAGTGGACGGTATGGCCGGCATCGGCCAGGGCGCGGCCCAGCTGGGTGGCCACGGCGCCGCTTCCGCCGAACGTGGGATAGCAGGTGATTCCGATTTTCATTGAAGGTCAATCCTTGAAAATGGAGCGTTCGTCCGAAAGCCGGGCCGGGTGGTCGATTTCAGTGAGTTCCTTGATAAGAAAAGGCTCACCATAGGCCTTTAGTATTCGACTTCCGTAATATTTGAGCCGGGTATCGAGCAGGTCCTGAAATTGCGGGGTGGCCAGCCGCGTTTTTCCCTCAAACTGCGCGGACCTGTCATGGAAGAACTGCGATTCGTAGGCCATGACCGCGGCATGCCGCTGGTCGATATGCGCTGAGATGTCGACGACAAAAGAGGGGGGCAGGTCCTGGCCCAGCATGTATCTGACCAGACGTTCGGGCCGGAAGGGTTTTTGCGGGCAATCATACTTGCCAAAACCCGCCTTGTACCAGGCGGAGTCAACAAGAAGGGCTGCGGCGCAATGATCCGGATGGGTGTCCTGGCCCACGGGTGCCAGGAGGATGCGGGGGCGGACGGTCCGGATGAGTCCGACCAGCCGTTTTTCGTCCGTTTCATTCTTTTCCACCCGCGTGTCAGGCATGAAAAAACAGGCCCGGAAAGTGGCGCCCAGTATTTCCGCGGCCTTGTGCGATTCGCGCAAGCGGGTCTCTTTGTCTCCGCGCGTACCCATTTCGCCGGCCGTGAGGTCGAGAATGCCAACGGAAACACCGGACGCAATCATTTTCGCAAGCGTGCCCGCGCAACCGAGTTCAACGTCGTCGGGATGGGCGCCCACGGCAAGCACGTCAACGGGCCTCGGGTTTGTTTGCATTGGGTTCAAATCCTTATGCGCGTATGTTTAAAGGAAAAAGGGTCCACGGTTTCAAGCAACCGGTCCAGGAACCCCGGGTTTTCATAAGTGAAAAATACAAAATTATAGTACCGCTCCTGCAGCGTGCCGGGATAAAGAAAATCATAGGCCAACGCAAGCGGGCTGTTGCCTGCAAAAAGTTGCCGCCGGGCTGCGGCCGACAGTTTTTTTTCAATATAGGAACGGGTGAGCAGCGCCTTGCGCCGTCCTGCTTCCACGGCGCCGGGCAGACCGCGGTCCAGGGGCGAGAGGGTCTCCCTGAGATCATCATAAAGCGTGTTCAGGCCGCCTTCAAAGCGTTCAAGCGCTTTCTGCGCCTTGTCGGGCAGGCTCTGGAGCGCGGCCCGGAGTTCCGCCTTCTGCCGGTCCAGGATGATTTCCCCGGGCGTGGACCCTGCCTGAGCCAGAATGCGTTCATCGTTTTCGCGGACAAGTGTGGCGGAAAAACGGGGCCAGATAACCGGCATGCGGCGGCCGAGTGATTCGTAAAACGGGGCGGTCTCGGCATGGTAGGCGGTTTCGGCCGGGCCCGACACATCGGCCAGCACCGGCAGCGCATATTCCAGCGAGGCAAGCCGTGAAAGGGCGGAGGTGAGAGGCGTCCCCTCTTTCAATGATGCGTTGCCGTTGAGACGGGCGCGTTGGTTTCCCTGGAGCATGTAGAGGAAACGGTCGCCTTCGCGGATCGGCACCTGGGGTTTAAAACCCGCTTCACGGAGTTCCTCCGTCCGTTTCAACACGTTGTTCCAAAGGGTTTTTGTGACGGGTTCAAAGACGTTGAAAAAGGGAGCGCGCAGCTTCTGCGTTTCCTTTTCGAGTGGCGACATCACGGTCACGCCGTATTTGCCGAACAGTTGCCGCAGGAGTTTTTTATGATACCCTCCCCAGTTTTCCGCGGATATTGCGGGGAGGTCTTCCAGGGTGCCTGCCGGACTGGGCAGAAGACCGGTCACGTGCCTGTTTTCGGCCTTGATATGGAGCGTGTGTCCAAACGGAGAGCGTGCCGTCGCCACTTCAACGGTGTCGTCGTCATCGTCCGCAAGCCAGAAGAGGGGGGTTGCGGTGACGCCGAAACGGTCGCGTACAAAGCGGCACAAATTTACGGCGGTGAGAATTTTATAAGCCACGTATAACGGGCCGCCGAGAAGGCAGGCCTGATGGCCGCAGGTGATGACGACCTCGTTTTTGCCAAGGTGTTCAAGCCGGCGGGCAAGCCCTGTTTCGTCCGGGGTAAAATGGAAAAAGCAACGGGAGTCGCCCCCGGAAAGATAATCAGCAACAAGAGGCGGGGCGGGATAGAAGTCGAATGTGTGCGATGGGGCGTTCAAGTGGATAGCAGGGCGCTACTGCTGCGCGGCCTGGCTGAGTTCTGTCTCGACAAAATTGAGGCGGAAGACCCAGTTGTTCGGGTCGATGTAGTCGAACGAACCCTTGTGGCCCGGGGACTTGATGCCATAGCCAAAATGGAGGTGCGGGCCGGAGGTGACCCCTGTGATGCCCACCGTGCCGAGGGGCTGGCCCTTGATGACGGTGTCGCCGGTTTTGACAAAACGCTTGTCCATGTGCGCAAAGAGTAGGCAGAAGTCGTCGCCCTGCACGGTCACGATGTTGCCCCCGCGTTGGTTGTTCTGGAGCGTCACCCGGCCGTCCGTAGGCGAGAGGATGGTGCTGCCGAGCCGGCAGGCGATATCGACGCCGGTATGCGGGGTGCCGCCGCCGATGCCCCGCTCGGCCCAGAGGCCCGTTATATAGGCCAGGCTGTCACTGACCAGGGTCTTGTAATAAGAATAGACTTTGTGGTCCATCTCAAAGTTTTTATTGTGCAAAAACGACGGGGGATAGAGGACCAGTTCGGTGCCGGGCTTGATGCCCCAGTAGTTCTGGATGGCGGGCTGGTTGCGCTCGCGCGCCGTGAGATTGTGGATTTTGACCAGTTCGGCTACATAGGCATCAATGGCTATGGGTGCAGGGAGCACGGCGCGGTATTCGGAGATGGCGTACTTGGCAATCTGGTAAAGCGATTCGTGGCTCTGGAAGGTGTAGCGGATAGGCTCGCGGTGCGTCCGTTCAAGTTGCGCCGGGGTGAGGACGCGCGGAAGCCCACGATCCACGACCGCGGCGGAATAGACGATTGCGGCTATGAAAACCGCGGCCTTGGCAAAGCCCCGGACGGTGCGGTAGGCCGCATGGCGGAAGGCCGCGACCTTGTTTTTTTCCGCGGCCACCCGGTTCAGGATGAACTGAACGGAATCGGTCAATTGCTCAAAGGCCTTTTTAAGCGGGCTGGTGAATTTGAGCTGTACGATGGGCAGGCCGCTGTCCTGGGAGGAACGGATGAGTGATGATTCTGGAATTTCAAGGTTCAGGACAATAGACCGGGGGAGCGAAAGAATACCGCTTTTGGGTTCCTGCGCAAAGGATTCAAAGAGGGAATGGAGGAAGGTGCGGTTTTCGTTCATGGTCCGGGTTTTGCCGACATTTTGGTTGGAATTGACCCCGTAGACCTCGTTCTTTATAATGCGCACATTGATACTCTTGTGCTTTTTCATGAGGCGCGATATTTCACCCACATATTCCTTGAGGCTTTTTGTGGAGAGCGCGGAAAGAGTGACCGGAATGAGGTTTAGGTCCGAGACCGTAAAGAGGTTTTTTACCAGGTCGTCCCAGATGGAAGCCGTGTCAATGACGATGTACTTATAATACTCTTTGCAGATGCGGAGCGAGTGATTGAGGTTTCGGATATGCTGCCGGCCTATCTTTGAGAAAAGACTTGAATTGGCAGGTATAAGGTCAAGTCCAGGCATGATTTGTACGGTAAGGTCGGTAATGCTTTTGTTGCCGAGTAACGCTTTGCGTGCCGCATAACGGGCTTTGCCGAACACCCCCCTTTTTGCGTGCGCCGGAAGAATGGTGTTGGGCAGGTAATACCGGTGCTTGAAAAGGTGGAAGCTTGATTTTATAAACGAAGTCGGATCTTTTCCGAGCGCGGAGGTGGCGCTGCCTTGAACATCGAGGTCAATGAGGAGTGTGGGGCCGCGGTTGGCAAAACTGGCTGCCAGGTTGGTTGCAATCGTTGATTTGCCGACACCCCCCTTGATGTTGGCTATCTGGATGATACCACCCTGGTCGTTATCTGTAAATATAAGCCTTTTCATGTTATTGCAAACGCTACATATTGTATTTTATTATCGAAATTTCAAGGCAATAACTTTAAAATAAATTTTTAGACAGATGTTGTCAAATCCTTTGAATTCATTCTATTACTATGACAGTGGGGCAATACCCCTCTATATTGAAGCCGGACCCCAAGGTATTGTTGCCATAAGTTACAGGAGTGGCAAAACTTGTGATCACGGCTATGATTTCAAACCACTCATTTTCCAGTTGAATAGCTATTTTTCCGGGTCGTTGCAACGGTTTTCGCTGCCCCTGGCGTACGACAGGACAACTTTTGCCGGCCGGGTCATGACCGCGCTCTTACGCGTTCCTTACGGCCGGACCCTCTCGTATGGTGCGCTTGCGCGCAATGCCGGATTTCCAGGCGCTGCAAGGGCCGTGGGTACAGTCATGGCAAAGAATCCGCTGCCGATTCTGGTTCCCTGCCACAGAGTCATATTATCGGATGGCTGTCTCGGCCGGTACAGCGGCGGAATCGGTGTAAAAGAACGACTGCTGCGGCTGGAAAGGGCGGTTATCTGATTTTACCTGTCCGAGAGATGCCGTTTGATTGATATCCCGATTTTTTTTGCCGTTCCCTGTACCCGTTTCAGGTCATTCCCATAAACCTTGCCGTACACAACCCGCTTGATACCCACATTGGCTATCAGTTTAAAGCAATGCCAGCAGGGACTGCTGGTGGTGTAAAGGGCCCCATCCTTAATGGAAACTCCGGTATAGGCGGCTTGAAGAATGGCATTAGCTTCGGCGTGCACGGTGCTGGTGCAATGCCCCTCCAACATTTCGTGGCCTGTTTCAGCGCAATGGGGCATTTTACGGATGCTTCCGTTATAGCCCGTGGAAAGGATGATGTTGTCCCGCACAATGACCGCGCCCACATGGTTTCGGTCGCAGGTGGAACGGCCGGCGACCACGGCCGCTATCCGTAAGAAATAATCGTCCCAGGAACTGCGCGGATGTTTCATGGGCTTTTTATGCGTGAAAGATGGGGTACTTGAGGCAAAACTCGCGAACCTCCCCTTTGATACGTGTAATGGCCGGGTCCTTCTTAAATGCCTCTGCCATTTCGTTGCCTTTGAGTTCTTCGGACTGCCGGTCTTGCGCAACATGGTTGATGACCTTGTCGATCCAATCGGCCAGCTGGGCCATCTCTTTTTCCTTCATGCCGCGGGTGGTGACTGCCGGGGTGCCGAGGCGCACACCGCTTGGACTGTAGGGCTTGCGCGGGTCGTAGGGGATGGTGCTCCGCGAACAGGAAATGTTGGCCGCATCGAGGGCGCGCTCGGCGTTGAGGCCGGGCACGCCGCGGCTGGTCATGTCCACGACCATGAGGTGGTTGTCCGTTCCATCGGAGATAATCTTGAATCCGCGCTTCATCAGTTCCGCCGCGAGCGTGGCCGCGTTTTTCATGACCTGCTTTGCATACTGGGTGAACGCGGGTTCGAGCGCTTCGCGGAAGGCCGTGGCCTTGGCCGCCTGGATATGGTCGTGCGGCCCGCCCTGGAGCCCGGGGAACAGGGCCGTGTCGATGGCTTGCGCGAACTTTTCCTTGCACATTATTATGGCGCCGCGCGGGCCGCGCAGGGTCTTGTGCGTGGTGGTGGAGACGACGTCAAAACAGGGGACCGGCGAATCAATTTGCTTGCCCGCAATAAGGCCCGCGATATGCGCAATGTCGGCAAAGGTGATGGCCCCGATTTCGTCGGCAATGGACTTGAACGCTTTCCAGTCGAGGTTGCGGGAATAGGCGGAGAATCCGGCGAGGATCATTTTGGGCCGTTCACGGAGCGCAATTTCGCGCACCTGGTCCATGTTGATGCGGCCGGATGCGCGGTCCACCGTGTACTGGGTGAAGTTGTAGAGCATGCCCGAAAAATTGACCTTGTGGCCGTGGGAGAGGTGGCCGCCATGGTCGAGGGCCAGGCCGAGTACCTTGTCACCGGGCTTGAGCAGGGCAAAGTAGACCGCGGCGTTGGCCGGGCTGCCCGATAAGGGTTGGACATTCACATGTTCACACCCGAAGAGGGCGCGGGCGCGGTCCATGCAGAGGGTCTCGACCTCGTCGATAATCTCGTTGCCCGCGTAGTACCGCTTGCCCGGGTAACCTTCGGAGTACTTGTTGTTCAGGACCGTGGCCATGGCCTCGAGTACCGCGTGGGATACATAGTTTTCAGAGGCGATGAGCTCCATGCCCTCTTCCTGTCGCCGTTGTTCGCGCACGATCATGTCGTAGAGGGAGGGATCGTTCTTCTTCAGGTGCTCCATGGGAAGGGCCTCCTTTACCGGTTATTCGTCGATGAGGTTGATGCGATGCTGATGGCGGCCGCCCTCAAAGGCGGTGGAAAGCCAGGCCTGGACAATGTCAAAGGCCAGGTTTTCCGAAACGATGCGCCCGCCGAGGCAGAGAATATTGGCGTTGTTGTGGGACGCTGCAAGCCGTGCCATTTCGACACTGGTGCAGAGCGCGGCGCGGACGCCCTTGAAACGGTTGGCCGTATAACACATGCCAAGGCCGGTTCCACAGACAAGGATGCCCCGGGCGTATTCCCCCTGCTGCACTGCGAGCGCCACCTTTTTCGCATACACGGGATAGTCGACCGAATGGGTCGCGTGCGTGCCCGCGTCCGTGATGGAAAACCCTTCGCGGGAAAGCTTTTCGCGAAGCTGCTCTTTGAGAAGAAAGCCCGCGTGGTCGCTGCCGATGATGATTTTGTTGCCGGCCATGTTTACGTATGGTATTCCGCGTTGATTTTGACGTAGTCGTACGAAAAATCACAGGTGAAGAGTTCGGCGCAGGCAGGGCCGGCCTTGAGATCCACAACAATGGCCAGTTCCGGGGCTTTCATTTTCTTCGAGACCGCGGCTGCGTCAAAAAGAAGGGGTTCGCCCCGGTTTACCAGCCGCACGCCGCAGACATGGAGACTGACGCGCGACGGGTCGAAGGGCACGCCTGCGTAACCGGCCGCGGCCAGGATGCGGCCCCAGTTGGGGTCATTGCCAAAGAGCGCGGTCTTGACCAGCGGTGAATGGCAGATGGAGCGGGCGATGCGGTCCGCACTGGCTTCGGTTTTTGCGCCGGTGACCTTTACGGACACAAGCTTTGTGGCGCCTTCACCGTCGCGGGCTATTGCTTTGGCCAGCGTGACGCACACATGGGTGAGCGCGTCCGTGAAGTCCGCGAGCGCTTTGCCGCCCTTTATTTCCGGGTTATGGGCGCAACCGTTGGCAAGGAGGAAAAGCGAGTCGTTGGTGCTGGTGTCGCCGTCCACGGTGATGCGGTTGAAACTTTGGGCGAGTGCGGCTTTAAAAGCCCGGTTGAGCGCGGATTTTGCAATGCGCGCGTCCGTGGTGACAAAGGCCAGCATGGTGGCCATGTTGGGATGGATCATACCGGAGCCTTTGCAGCACCCACCAAGGGTGACGGGTTTTCCGCCCACAGTAATGCGAACCGCGGCTTCCTTGGATACCAGGTCCGTGGTCATGATGGCGCGGGCAAAGTCATGGCCGCGTTTGCCCGAAAGCGCCCGTGCGCCGAGCGTGATGCCGGTGCTGATTTTATCCATGGGCAACTGCCGGCCGATGACGCCCGTGGAGGCCACGAGCACCTCGTCCGGGCGGCATGCGAGCGCTTTGGCCGCGAGCGCGGCCATGCGCTGCGCGTTTTTATCGCCGAGTTTTCCGGTGCAGGCGTTGGCCGTGCCGCTGTTGACCGCCAGCCCCTTTACGTGTTTCCCGCTTTTAAGGATGCGTTGGCACCAGACGACCGGTGCGGCGCAGAAGAGGTTCCGCGTGAAGGCGCCGGCAAAGAGCGCCGGGGTTTCGGACACCAGCATCCCGAAATCGGCCTTTCCGGAGCGCTTGAGTCCGCAGGTCACGCCTGCGGCCAGAAAGCCTTTTGCCGTGGTCACTCCGCCCTGTATTTTCTTCATAATACCGCCTGTTTTAGGAAACAAATATAATTATTTGGGTCAGACTTTGTGCAATTCATAATAGTTATTTTATTTAATATGCAGGCAGGATATTTCCTTCTTTCCCCGTTGTATCGGGCGCTTTCAAATCAACGCCCCCTGCCCGGTCTGGCGGCGGAGGTGTTGCGCATTCCGGAATCGGACATCGCTGAAGTCATCACGCTCCGCGAAGCACTGGATGCGCGTAAAAAAGGCCGGCCCTGTCATGTCTATACGCTGGCCGTTCGCTTAAAGGATGGCACGATCCCCAAGGGGTTCACACCCTATGCGTTTCCGAAAATCGACATGGACTCAGGCCTCTACCGGCCGAACGAACGGCCCATTATCGTTGGTTTCGGCCCTGCAGGCCTTTTCTGCGCCAAAGTCCTGATCCAAAAAGGCTACCGGCCGATTATCCTCGAACAGGGCAAGACGGTTGCCGGGAGACTCGCGGACGTGCAGGCCATCGCGGAAAGCGGACGCCTCGACGAATGCAGCAACGTCCTCTTTGGCGAAGGGGGGGCGGGTGCATTCTCAGATGGCAAGCTCACGGCCCGTAACCCGTCCCCTGAAACGGACTATTTCTACCGGACGCTCATTGAGGCGGGCGCGGACCCGCGCATCGGCTACCAGGCAAAACCCCATCTCGGCAGCGACCCTCTGCGGCGCATCATCCCCGCAATGACGGGACATCTCCTCCGCGACGGCGCGGAGGTGTATTTCGGAACGCAGGTGCAACGGCTCGCGCATGGACAGTCGGGCAGGATTATTGTCTCTACCAACACCGGGGAGTTCGTCTCCGATTGCGTTATCCTTGCCGTGGGCCACAGCGCGGACTCCCTGTACCGGAGCCTGCTTGACGGAGGCGTGACGCTGGTCAAAAAGACCTTTGCCGCGGGCGTCCGCATCGAGCATCCCCGGGAATTCATCGACGAATGGCAGTACGGAAAGGGGAGCGACCTTGCGCTCACCGGCCCGGCGGACTACCGCCTGGCCCATGTGGTTGAAGAGGGACGGGGCGTGTACAGCTTCTGTGTCTGCCCGGGCGGGGAGATCATCAATGCCAGCAGCGGTCCGGGCCGCGTGGGAGTCAACGGCATGAGCTGGAGCCAGCGGGACGGCCGCTGGACCAACGGCGCCATCGTGGTGACCGTGCTGCCCTCGGACCTGCCGGACCACCCGCTGGCCGGAGTGGAGTTCAGAAAGCGGCTGGAGGAAGCGTGCCATGTTGCGGGCCCGCTTTTTGCGCCTGCGCAGCCCGTTGCGGATTTTCTGGCAGGAAGGAAAACAAAGGGCCGGCAAACCACTTACCGTCCCGGTACTTTTGATGCGGACATCAGCGGGCTGATGCCGCCCTTCATAGTAGAAAGCCTGCGCGCCGGTTTCAATAAATTTGACCGTCAGATAAGGGGCTTTGTGCAGAACGGCGTTCTTGTTGCGCCCGAGACCGGCACGTCATCGCCCGTGCGGATGCTGCGCGACCGCGAGACTTTTGAATCCGTCAGCTTTCCGGGACTGTTCCCCATCGGCGAAGGGGCCGGTTATGCGGGCGGTATCGTTTCGAGCGCTGCGGACGGCATCCGGCTGGCGCTCCGTTTCAAATCAAAATAGCAAGGGCGGCCCCATGGACCGCCCTTGCGCTCTCAGATATTCCTTGCCAATGCGCTTATTTGACAAGCGTGATACGGCGTGTCAGGTTTTTTCCGCCTGCCGTTAGCCGCGCAATGTAAATCCCGGAAGGTTTTCCGGACGCGTTCCAGATCGCGGTCCCTGTTTTTGCCTGTTCGGAAAGATCCGCGATCCTTCGGCCGGAGAGGTCGTAGATGGCAAGCCGCATCGAAGCGCTCCGGGCCGCGTCCGCGCGGATGGTCAGGTTCACGCTCGGGTTGAATGGATTGGGTGTTGCGCAAAGTTCGAGCCCGCCTGTTTCCGGAAGCCCGCCCAGCCGCCGGGCCTCGACGCCGATGCCAAAGTCGGGCCGCAGCGTGTTGCCCACCTGCATGTAAAGCATTTTAGGCATTTCGGACTGGTTGACCGTGATGGAATAAGCCGTGCTGGTGGATGTCGCGTCATGCACATCGAAGCGTTGGACCCCCTCGTCCATCCAACTGAAGCCAGCCTTAAGGTTGTCTGTAACGCTGCCGTTCGCGGCAAGCGTCACTTGGTTGGCGCCGGGTTCGAGCTGTGGGAGCGCAAACATATTATGCTGGAAGATGCATTCGACCTTCAGGCTGTCGAGTCCCACATCCGTAGCGTTGGCCCCACGCATGACGACCTTTAGAATATATCCCTGGTAGGTCTGGTAGTTGGTCTGGTTGATGGGATCCACGAAGGTCCGGAGATTGGTGTCGAGTGTGCCGGCAGCGTTTACGGGCAGGGCCTTGATGACGCGGTAGCTTTCTGCGGAGAGGGTGTCCTGGTAGCGGGGGCCGAGGGAATAGGACGTACTCGGTGAAAAATAAAGCCGGGCCATGGAAATGACCAGCGAATCGGAAGCCCCTGTCTTTTTGTAATTGCACAGGAGGCGCATGGACATGAGCGGATAGGGCAGTTTGATGCGCCAGGTTATTTCCGCGTGCGTATTGGCGGTGGCAGGGTGCATGCCAGGGCCGCCGCCGCCGTCAACGGCAAAGGCCATGCCCGTATTGGTTTTGGGGGCGTCCTTGGGATCGTCGGTATACAGATCCGGGGCGAACGTGTGGATACCGTTGGCATAGTAGCGGTAGCAGGTGTCGCCTTTGATGACTTTTTTATAGGGTTTGAAGTAGGGCCAGTTGACCGGGTCGAGGCTGTCCTTCCAGCCGCAAATATGGCGCGGGGGATAGACGGAGTAGGAGCGGACCCGGCCCGCCGGGTCTGGGTCCATCAGGTTGAAATAATCACCGGGCAGATAGTCCCAGAGCCAGAGGTAGTCTTCGCCCTTCTGGAGCGTTTTTTCCGTGGTAAAATAGGGATTCTGCGAGGAGCTGAAGTCCGGTGATTCCACGCCAGGGACAAAGGTGTCGGTAAACCAGAATGGACTGTACTTGAAATAACTGTAGGCGGCCGTCAGTCCGGTCCCGGCAATGGGATCCACGCCGGTGGCGCAGGGAAAAAAAGGCGTGCCCTGGCGGTTCTCCGCCACGGCGTCGTGAATGATCGTGTTGTCCGCGTCGATTTCATCAATGCTTGCGATGGTGCTGTCGGATGCATACGCGTAGGCGCCGATAATCGGATCGATCCAGTGCCATTTGTCCGACGCATTGAAGCGAAGGCTGAAGGAGGTATGGCCCGGCCCGTCGGACATGGCCACATTGGTGCTGCCGAAGACCGGATCGCAGAGCGATTTAAAGAGATAGCCCTGTTGCGTACACCAGGTCGAGCCGTAAACCGTATAGGTTTTGATGAGATCAAAGTAGGTGTAGTTGTCTTCGGCGCGATGGCGGAAATGGTGCATCATGCGGCGATGGTAGTGAAAAAGGGCCAAGAGCTTCTGTTCGTCCGTCATGCCGGGTTTGATAAGGTCTGCAATGATGGTGCTGACCGAGGTGGCGTTAACGGATTTGTCGGTGTCGATGACCGGGTTGGCCACCTTTCCAAAGGCCGCGACGGCCAGGAGGGTTGCGAAAAGAAGTAAAACAGAACGCATAAGGCTCCTTTTTTAAAGACGTATTGTGTTAATATATATGCAAATGTTCTGCCTGAATAATAACCGTAAATATGATTGAAAAAAGGGGATCGTTCCGGATGTAACGTTAAGTGTAAATCTCGTGTTGGTTGGCTTTACAGCGAATCAAGCCTTATTGGGGAATAATGGTTCCGGGTGAATACTTATCCAGGAAGCAGGTGATATTACCAAGATAGGGAAGCTTGAATTGAAGTTTGACGGGAAGACGCCTGGCGTCATCTGTCAGCCAGATGGTCATTTCTCCTTTTTTCAGAAAGATGCCGCTTGTTGAGAGGGCCGGCTGGATTTTGTGGCACCGGAACTTTCCGAATGGAGTTTTGACGGTTTCATGGCCGCGGACATAGATGCGGAGGGGATAGTTCTTTTTATCATCAAAGCAGTTGATGTCGATGGAGTCTTCGACCGGAAGCAGGCGGAAGTAATAAAAAGCGGAAAGAGCGTCCTGGACAAAGGGGGCTGCGGTCTAGTCGAGGTTGTCGGTCGTGGCGATTCCCCGTACGGGGTCGAATAACGTGATTTTGTTTCGTATGTAGCTTCCTTCATGGATGAATTTTCGGATACCGCGTGAATAAAGGCCCGACACATCCATGAAACTGACACTGGTGTCGCGAACCGGGAAGAAAACCGAGACCGTGGCATTTGAATGCGCGATGGCGCATATCTGGTGGCAGAGATAACCCTGCACCCGGAGGGTGTCCGTCACTTCGAGTTTGGCGAACCCCCCGGGAAAAAAACCGTACTTGACGTCAAAGACGAATTTTTCGCCCGGTCCGAAAATAACGTTCTGCACCTGCCGAACCGGTTCCTGGGCGGAAAGTGCAACGGCAAGAAAGCAGAGAAGGACCGGCAGGCTTTTTAGGGTCACATTTTTTCCGCGATGGCGCGCGTGTAGCGGCTGATTTGGTCGCGGACCGTGCGATAGGCCGCCAGGTCCTCGCCGGCAGGGTCGGGCACGTCACGCGCCGGTCCTTTTTTATCCGCGTAAGTGGAGAGAAGAAAGGCTTTTCCTTCCGCGGAAGGAAAGCGATCCCGGATCTGCCCCAGATGGCCCTGCGCAAGCGCGAGGATGAGGTCGGCTTTGTCAATCAGCGCATCGGTCAGGGGTTGCGCCGCATGTCCGGAGATGTCAATGCCGGCTTCACGCATCACTTCCGCGGCCTCGAACGAGACCGGCAACCCACGGACCGTGACGGTGCCTGCCGAAGCCACGGTGAAACCGGAACGCCGTGTTGCGGGCCATTGCGAACGGAGGAGCCCCTCGGCCATGGGGCTGCGGCAGGTGTTGCCCGTGCATACGAAAAGAACGTTAAAGGCCATAGAGGTCCTCTTCGGAGATGGCACCCTTGCGGACGAGGGTGAGCGTGTTGTTGACGCAGGAGACGAGGGTGGAGGGTACGGAGGAGCGGTAGGTGCCCCGTTCGAAAATCATCTCCACGCTGCCTTGGAATTGCGCTGCAATTTTGACGGGGTCCAGAAGCGGCGATGTGCCGCTGGTGTTGACACTGGTTGAGATGACGGGAAAGTCGATGTGGCCGAACAGGGCGGAGACAAAGGGATCCGGGGAAACGCGGACCGCGACCAGCCCCTGGACCGCAAGCGGGTTCAGGGGGGATGTGCGTTCCACGGGCAGGAGCAGGGTCAGGGGGCCGGGCCAAAAACGGGCGGCCAGTTTGTCGGCCAGCCGTTCGAACGTAAGCTGAAGGTCCTCGGCCATGGCGCGGTCTTTGAGGAGCACCAGATAGGTGTCCTGCGCCCGGCGGCGTTTGATGGCGTCGACACGGCGCAGTGCACTGGGGATGAGTGCGTTTGCCGCGAAACCATAGAGGGTTTCAGTGGGATGGATGATGACCCCGCCCTTGCGGAGAATCTCCGCCGCATGCTGGACACACGCCGGGTCATCGGCCTTGCATGTCTTATGCGTCATCGCCGAACGCGGACCTGAAGGCGTCAATTTTGGCCGTGAGACCGGGCTGGGTCTGGGCGAGTATCTGTGCGGCGAGGTGGGCGGCATTGGCCGCATTGTCGATGCCCACGGTCGCGACCGGGATTCCAGGCGGCATCTGAACGATGGCATAGAGCGCGTCCATGCCGTTCAGCGCGCCGACCGTGAGGGGGAGCCCGATGACCGGCAGGGTGGTGTGCGCCGCGAGTACGCCCGGAAGTGCGGCCGCAAGCCCGGCTGCGGCAATGATGACCTTGATGCCGCGGCCGGAGGCCTTTTTGGCGTAGCCCGCGGCCTTGTTTGGCGTGCGGTGGGCTGAAATGAAGTTTAGCTCGTACGGCACACCGTACTGGCCGAGGATTTCCACGGCCTTTTTGATTTTCTCCTCGTCCGATTTGCTTCCGCACACGATTCCGACCAGGGGTGCTGACATGGATTCCTCTCCTTGCTACAGGCCTTTGCGGCCGATGTCGGTCCGCATCATTTTTTTATCATATTCGATTTTTCCGGCTGCACGGTAAGCGTTCGAAATGGCGTTTTTCAAGTCCATCCCCGTGCCGGTGACGCTCAGGACGCGTCCCCCGGAGGTGACGACCGCGTCGCCTTCCCGTTGGGTGCCTGCGTGAAATACCAGTGCGCCCTCTTTTTCAGCCGCTTCGAGTCCTTTTATTTCCTTACCTTTTTCGTACGCCTCGGGGTAACCGCCCGAAGCGAGCACCACCGTGACCGCGGAGCCGCTCTTTTGCCGGAGAACAACGGTGTCGACCGTTCCGTTGACTGATGCGAGGAAGGCGTCGAGCAGGTCGCCGTCCAAGAGCGGAAGGACCGCTTGTGTTTCGGGATCCCCGAAGCGGCAGTTGAACTCAATGACCCTGGGGCCCGCAGTCGTGAGCATGATGCCCGCGTAGAGGATGCCGGTATACGGGCAGCCTTCGAGCGCCATGCCCTTGAGCACGGGCGCGAGGATGGTTTCATCGATGGTTTTCTGAATCGCCGGGGTGATGATCCCGGCGGGCGCGTAGGCGCCCATACCGCCCGTGTTGGGCCCCTGGTCGTTATCGTAGGCACGTTTGTGGTCCTGCGCGGATGCAAAGGTTTTGAAGGCCTTTCCGTCCGTGAGGGCGAAAATGGAGGCCTCGGGGCCTTCCATGCGCTCTTCGACAACGATAGAGGCGCCCGCGCTCCCGAATTTTCCCTCCGTCAGCATGGCCGTTGCCTCGCGCAGCGCTTCGTTATGCGTTGCGGGCACGATGACGCCCTTGCCCGCGGCGAGTCCGCTTGCCTTGATAACAGGCGGCACAGGGAAGGAGCGAATATAAGCCTCAAGCCCGGCCGTGTCCGTGAACACACGGTAGCCGGCCGTGGGCACACGGTACCGGGCCATCAGCCCCTTGGCGAAGACCTTGCTGCTTTCGATGCGCGCCGCGGCCTGCGTGGGCCCGAATATTTTATGGCCCGCGGCACGGAAGGCGTCCACAATACCGAGAGACAGCGGGATTTCGGGGCCCACGACCGTGAGGTCGATGTGTTTTTCACGGGCATACGCGAGCAATCCCGGGATGTCTTCCACCGGGATGGACGCCGAAGTGGCAAAAGTACGGATACCGGTGTTGACGGGTGAGGCGTGGAGTTCGGAAACACCTGCGGACTGGCGCAGTTTCCAGGCAATGGCATGTTCCCGACCGCCGTTTCCGATTATGAGGACTTTCACGCGGGACTCCTTGTCATGGTCGATACCGGTTCAGTATATTTCAATGTAAACAGTTAATATATAATTTTTCGGCTTGAAAAAAACATGAAGAAACCGACCCGGCGCAAAACCCGTACCGTGCATGTGGGAAACTGTGCCATGGGCAGCGATGACCCGGTGCGGGTCCAGTCCATGGCCTGCACGCCGACCTCCGATGTCCGGGCCACCGTGGCTCAGGCGTTGCGTCTCGCGGACGCCGGCTGCGAAATCGTCCGGGTCGCGGTCCCGGACCGGGCCGCGCTTGCCGCGCTTGCTGAAATCAAAAAGAACATCCCGATACCGCTTGTGGCGGACATCCATTTTAACATGGAGCTTGCCTTGGGTGCCATTGCCGCGGGTTGCGACAAAATCCGGGTGAACCCCGGCAACCTCGGCGGCCTTGAGAAATTCCGTGACGTCATCCGTTGCGCCAAGGCAAAAGGTTGTGCGCTGCGCATCGGCGTCAATTCAGGGTCCGTGGAAAAACGCCTTCTCGAAAAGCATGGCGGGCCCACGCCGCAGGCCATGGCCGAGAGCGCGTTGGATTGGCTTGCGGTGTGTGACAACGAAAAGTTCGATCAGGTCGTGGTTTCCATCAAGGCATCGCATGTGCTGGACGCGGTTCTTGCCAACCGTGCCTTTGCCGCGCAGTGCGACGTTCCGCTTCACATTGGCATCACGGAGGCGGGGGGCAGACACTACGGCGCCATCAAGTCCGCAGCCGGGTTGGGTGCGCTCCTGCTCGATGGCATCGGCGACACGATCCGCGTTTCGCTGACCGCGGATCCGGTCGAGGAAATCCCGGTGGCCTACGACATCCTTAAAGCCGCGGGCGTCCGTATCGTCACACCCGAGGTCATTTCCTGCCCCACCTGCGCCCGGCTTCAATATAACATGGAGGCTGTTGCCGCGGAAATAGAACGCCGGCTTGGCGACGTCAAAAAGCCGGTGCGCGTGGCTGTCATGGGCTGTGTGGTCAACGGGCCGGGCGAGGCGCGCGAAGCGGACGTGGCGCTTGCGGGCGGAAAAGGGGAGGGCATCCTCTTTGTGCGCGGAAAAGAAGTGCGCCGCGTGCCCGAAGCGGAAATGGCGGACGCGGTGGTGAAAGCGGTAAAGGAGTTCTAATATAATGATGAAAAAGACCGCAGCACGGCTGGCCGCGCATATTCGACGCATTGCATTCCTGGAAAAGACAAGCGCTGTCGCCATTTATGATCGCGGGCTAGTGTTCCGGTATGTGAACCGGCTTTTTGCGGACAGCATCGGATATGACATTAACAAGATCCTCGGCCAGCCCCTCGATAGGTTTTTCCGCATGCCATACGGGTGTCCACGCCGCAAACACCGGGACGGTTTCCGGAATGGGGACCATACCGGATACCGGGTGATCCTGAAACTCAATCCCACGGACAATTACCGCCGTATCCAGGTTCCAATTGAGGAAGAGCAGGGCTATTCCGCGTTGGTTTCCCTTTCGGCACTCGATGACCGGTACCGCTTCTGCATCATGACCGTCCAGAGCTACCGTATGGAGCGGACCCTGGGCCGCCAGGCCCTTGACACCTTCGTGTCGCTCGATCGGAAGGGGCGCGTTCTTTCCTTCAGTGAAAATTTCAGTTGGTTTTCGGGTCAACGGAACTCGGAGATCTTCGGCAAACCTGTGGAACGGCTCTTTCTTCACGGCACCTACCCTGCGTCCGAAAAGGGGTTGCTGGATGCGCGCGCGGCCCTGTTTCTGGAG
>JAZDKP010000140.1:0-7297 GCA_043802925.1 Fibrobacterota bacterium
AGAGATTGTCAGCGCCATTTTAACAAAAGAATTGTGTATACTGTGCCTCGAGCACGAATAGCAGGTTTTTCGCTCGTTCCGAGCCTGGACAAGGAAAATATGAAAGGTAGCATTACCTTACCCTTGACGCCCACTCATAGCAGGGGAAAGGGGTGGGTTTCCCTCTCGGACATATTTTATCTTTCTCCTTCATGAACCGCTATAAAAAAAAGGTGGTGCTGAAGGAGGAGGCAAAGCCCTTCATCCTGCCCAGGCCCGATTCGCGCGAACCCGGCGCTCCGTTGCCCCCTGCGGCGCCGGTTGATTTTTCCATCCTGTTTGGCAATACGAACCCGGTTGAAATTGAAGCGGGGTACGGGACCGGCCGCTTTATCATCGAGTACGCATCCAAATACCCGGGGTTAAACCTGCTGGGTATTGAAATCACCCGTAAGATGGTGGACCATGTGGCAAACAAGGTCCACACCGCGGGCCTCTCCAATGTCCGCCTTCTCCACACCGACGCGCGCGCATACATGAAGGAACGCGTTCCCGAAGGCTCTGTGGAGCGGGTGCACGTCTATTTCCCGGACCCCTGGGTCAAGAAGCGCCATATCAAGCGCCGCATCATCAACCAGGATTTCCTCGCCACGGTCTACCGCGTCCTGAAACCGGGCGGCCGCTTCAACTTTTTTACGGACCACAAAGACTATTTTGATTATTTTATTGACCACAAGCAGTCCTTCGGCCGTTTCGCGGAGGACGATGCCATCGGTGATTACACCCCCACGAGCTACGAAATGAAATGGGTGAAAATGGGGCGTACCATTTACCGTTCCATCATGAGGAAACCTTAAAATATGATTGCCGTGACCGGCGCGGCCGGGTTTATCGGGAGCGCATTTCTCTGGAAGCTGAATGCCGAAGGCCAAACCGACATTCTGGCCGTGGACGAACGTAATATCCTGGACCGTGAAAAGAACCTGTCCAATAAAAAATTCTCCGAATACATGGATAAGGACGAGTTTCTGACCCGTGCACGGATGAATTCGCTGCCGGACCGGCTGAACGCCATCGTCCACATCGGCGCCTGTTCCTCCACCACTGAAACGGACGCGGAATTCCTTTGGCGCAACAATACGGACTACACGCGCGTCCTGGCGGAATGGTGCCTGGCGCATCGCGCACGTTTTCTTTATGCCTCGTCCGCGGCCACCTACGGCGAAGGCGAAGAGGGTTACGACGACAGCGATGAAAACACGCGCCGGCTTAAGCCGCTCAACCTCTATGGAAAGTCCAAGCAGGACTTTGACCTTCTCGCGCTTGACAAAGGCTGGCTCCATACGATAGCGGGCTTCAAGTTTTTCAACGTGTACGGGCCCAACGAATACCACAAGGGCGACATGCGCAGCATCATCGCCAAATCCTTTGACGCAGTGGTGAAAGAACGGAAAATACGCCTTTTCAAGTCGTACCGGCCGGCGTATCCGGACGGTGGACAAAAGCGCGACTTTGTGTATGTAAAGGACGCCGTCGACGCGGTCTGGTATTTTCTTGAACACCCGGATAAAAACGGCCTTTTCAACATCGGCACAGGGCAGGCGCGCACCTGGAACGATTTGGCCGCCGCCCTGTTCACAGCCCTGGGTATCCCTTTGAATATTGAATATATCGAAATGCCGCACACCCTGCGCGATAAATACCAGTATTTCACCGAGGCAAAACTTGACAAGCTGATGAGCGCGGGCTATGTCCGGCCCTTCACACCGCTCGAAGCGGGCGTTAAGGACTATTGCGGATACCTTCAAAACAAGAACGTATTATGAAATACATCGTTCTTATCATGGACGGCGCCTCCGGCAACCCGATTCCCGACCATCGCGACGGCACCGCGCTTTCGCTGGCCACCAAGGTCCACCTCAACGCGCTCGCGAAAAAAGGGACGCTCGGTCTCACGCAAAACGTGCCCGAAGGCATGGAACCGTCCAGTGCCATCGCCTGCCTTTCGGTGCTGGGTTACGACCCGCGCAAAAGCTATAGTGGCCGCGGCCCCATCGAAGCGCTCGCGCTCGGAATTACGCTGAATCCCGGCGAAGTCGCGTTCCGATGCAACCTGGTCACGCTCGCGGACGGAAACATGCAAAGTTACTGCTGCGGCCATATCACGGACGGGGAATCACACGCGCTTATCGCAACGCTGAATGAAAAGCTGGGGGATGACCGAGTGCGCTTTTACCCAGGCGTGAGCTACCGCCATATTCTGGTGGTAAAAAAAGGCGGGGACCTTCTGTCCGCGGAATGCACCCCGCCGCATGACATTTCGGACAAACCTGCGTCCGCCTTCCGGCCCAAAGGCACGGGTGCCCGCTTTCTGGACGACCTCATGCGCCGCTCCGAGCGGATACTGAAAAACCACCCGGTGAACAAAGCCCGCATCGCGGCCGGCAAACTTCCGGCCACCTCGGCCTGGCTGTTCTGGGGCGGGGCCGCGCTTTCCGACCTTTCCTCGTTTGAGAGCGTATACAAAGTAAAGGCGTGCCTGACTTCAGGCGTTGACCTTTTACGCGGACTCGCGCGGCTTACAGGAATCGAAATCCTGGACATCAAAGGCGTCACCGGCGGGCTGGATACGGACTATACCGCGCAGATTGAAGGCGCGCTGAACGCGCTCGATACGCACGATCTCGTGGTCGTGCATGTGGAGTCGCCGGATGAAGCGGGCCACATGGGTTCGCTTCCGGAAAAGATAAAGGCCATTGAGGAGACTGACGCGAAGATGGTGAGCCGCATCCTTCAATATGATAAGGATGCGTTCCGGCTGCTCGTGCTGCCCGACCACCCCACACCCGTGTCAGTCAAGACACACACATCGGACCCGGTTCCTTTCTTATTATATGGGCCCGATATTGATTGGAACAGCGGCGCGGCCTATACGGAAATCGAAGCCGAGTCCACGGGGTTTATAATCCCCGCAGGACAGAATTTGATGGGGAAGTTGATTTTCAGCTGAATCCTATAACCGCGATGTTATTGCGGCTTTAATCCGCAAGGCCAGACCCGTTCTTTCTTGTTCAGCAAGAATGTCTGACAATTCCCCGGCAATGTCCCGATCCTCCAGTTTCAACGTTTCATCCTTCAGGAATCCATAAAAAGACCTTCTGTCCAAAGGGAGGGGTCCCGGAAAAGGCGCAACGCCTTTGGCATACTCCGGTTTTTTCAGTCTTCGGATCAATATATCCAGGTCCGGTAATATGCCCATGTTCAATAAAAAATGAATATCGTACAAATCGCGCATCAACCGGCGGTCGAGCCAGGCCGACATCTTGTTCGCCAACGCGGTCCCGAAATCAATGACGGCAATGACCCGCGCCGGTTGGTTGTAAATCCTGGACAACGGCGCTGAGGTCAGGACATCGGTTTTACATTCCATGTCGACTTTGACCTCGACCTGGGCCGTCACATTCTCGGTGCCTTTCAGAAGAATTCGGAGACATTTTGAATTCATGGAATGGGAAAGTTTAAGCCCGGGAATAGTTTTCAATGCCCCCAGAATCATCTCTTTAACATCATTTTTTGATTTAAAGGGGACAAAAAGATAATCCAGGTCATTGGTGTAGCGTGGGCATTCCAAAAGCCTTAAGACCATGCCGCCATGAAGAATGGCCTTATTCCTGAACGTTTCGGAAAAAAGATTCATCACGGTGGTCAGCAGGGCTTCGCGTTTTTTTTGATTATTGTCCATTCAGAAGGTTCCTGCAAAATTTAACGAACCGATCGTTTTTATAAAAAGTAAGGTATCGATTTATCCTGGGCCGTTTCAAACGGCGGATATCGACATCGATCATCGGATTAAAGGAAAACCTGTGACCTTTCATATGGTAATATAATGTGTCAAGATATGCTTTTTCGGAATCAGCATATTTGGCGCCTTGGATTTCAGTGAAACCGAAATAAAGCGCTTCCGAGATGCCGAGATGTTCAATCACCAGGTCCGCATGTTTAAAGCACCGGCTCTTGCCCGTCTTTACCGCGTATACTCGCTTTTCGGGCGTTGTCCCGATGAGTGCGTTTGCGGCCAAAACGGTTCCAAGGGAAAAATAGGCGTCCGGATTGATGCGGACGGATAATGTCTCCTGTAAAAAACCTTCGGCGGTATAAATGCCGTTCCGGAACCGTTTTAGAAGACCGGTCTTGATTAGGCGAGTGATTCGGTTATGAAGCGTTTTCAGATTTCTGCTTTTTAATGCGATCTGCAAATCTGAAAGCTTGAACACTCCATTGAGAACGGGACTTAATTGTTGAACACGCAATATGTCCGATTCAGGCAGCCTGTTCATGATGACAGATTATAAATAAATATTACATAAAGTGTCAATGTTATAACAAGTATGCCTTGGGTCGCCGATAAGGCGGTTTCCCTACTCAGCGCACAAACACCAGCGTCCGTGTCAGACGGTGCGAACCGGCCGTGAGCCTGACGAAATAAACGCCCGGCGCCAGGTCCTTCGCCTGAAAACCGAACTGATAGGCCCCTGCTTTACGAAAACCGGAAAAAAGCGTATTCAGGCATTTGCCGCGCACGTCGTATACCGCTAAATTCACCGTTCCTTGTTCCATCAACCGGATACTGAGCATTGCGCTGCCGCTGAAAGGATTAGGCTGGCTCACAAGAAGCGGCGCCTGCGGGGAAAGGGTCCTGGGAAGGTCCTCGGATCCAAGCCATTGCTCCGGTTTGGACACAACAACGGTCAACACCTGCGAAGCAGTTGCCGGAGAGGCATCCGTGGCCGTCACGGTAATCTGAAAACTGCCGCTCACCGTCGGCGTGCCGGAGAGTGTGCCGTTCGCGTTCAGCGTCAGACCCAAAGGAAGCGTTCCCGAAGTAACGGCAAAGGAATAGGGTTCGGTACCGCCTACGGCCTGGATGGAAGCGGAATAGGCGCTGTCCCGAGTCGCCCTGGGCAGGACCCGCGTTGCAATCTGAAAATCCGGCGTATTGGGAATGCGGGCGAATTTCACGAAGGTGGACTGACCGGAAACGGTTTTCATCTGGTCCCAGAAAATGGCCGCATAGGTGGGCGGGCAAATCATCGGCGCCACCAGGAGGTTCAGGCGCACCGTTTCCGTGGAAACCAGCACGGACGAGCCCCAGCTTCCGTTGTGCCAGCGGAAATAACGCACCTCATAACTGGTACCGTTCTTCAGGATGTAAAAACAGAAAACGTCGTTGCCGGAGGCCGTGATGTTGGATTCCGTGACATTCGCGGTTTCCAGGATGTCCGACTGCCAGGAGCCGCCCGAGGAACAGTGCGCGACCCTTAAATCCGTAGTGTATTCCGTGGTATAGCCATCGTCATAACGGCCTCCCTTTTCAAGAAAAAGGTGGTTGCGGTTGATGACCGTGGCCGTGATGATATTATAGCTGGCGGTACCCCAGGCCGGTATGCTCTGGGTGGAACCGTACCCGGAACCGTCATGAATCTGCATGCTGGTCCCGCTGTAATTGATGAAGGCCATGCCGTCATTATAGGGAACCAGTACCGGTCCGGTGACTTCCGTGCCGGGGAACACGAGGATATTTGCGGGAATGGGATCCGTGCCCGGGACATAGTAGGGGCGCGGGGAGGCAGTGCTGCCGGACAGGGCGGCGTCTTTCGCAGGAAGAAAAACAAAGCCGTTATCGTCGGAATAGCGCGCCGTCACCCCACCGAAGCCCTCTCCGCAGGTGGCCCAAATCCTTCCGGAGGAGGTGCCGGAAACCTGGGAATGCTGCGGACACTTGTACATCTGGCCGAGAATGGAGAAACGATCCTCTTTCCAGCCATTGCCGACAAACGCCACGCGCCGCACGAAAAAATCAACATTGCCGTGGTACGAAGCACAGTTCTGCGTGCCGATGAAATAAAGATCGCCGGTAAAGGGATCCGAGCTTCCGAAGGAACGCCAGTACCAGTTGGTGAAATTCAGCGCCCGAGTCTCGCCCTGGGTGATTCCGCCCCAGGTCGTCCCGCCGTCGAAGCTGCCCATGGCCGCCACCCCGCCGCCCTCGCAGGTGGAGGAAGGCTTGCTCTGCCTGGCATTGGTGATGTTGGCGTCCAACAGCACGACCAGGCGGTCGTTGTCGTACGCCACGGCGCCGCGTTTGAGGTTCTGGAAATAAGTGGCGCCGGATCCGCCGAAATGGCCGTTGGCGCAGGCGTAACCCCCGGTGGTGTTGACCAATGTCACCGGGCCGACCACGGAGGTCACGGGTGCAAGATTTTTGGGCAAAAGGCTGAGGTCCCGCCTGGCCGAATCGTGATAACAGACCCTGCGCCCCATCGTCGAGACCGCGCCGTCCATTTCCACGAGCGTATGGACCGGGGTCCCTCCACCAACCAAACGCACATTCCGTATTTCTATCCGAGTCGCTGCCGAGTACCCGTTGACACGGATGATGTAGCCCTGTATTTTGTTAAGCGAAAGTTCGTTCAGGGAGGCCATTTCCGCCAGGGGGAAGTTGCAGGTCACGGTGTCCGCCAGGGGAATCTGAAACGTGGCCGTGGGGGTGAAAAGCCCCAGAAAACCGGCGTTCAGGCTCGGGCCCAGGGCGTCCTTGACCTGGACGCCGATGACCGTGGTAGCCGTCGTGCTGTAGACGTCGAAACGGAGGTAATCATACCCCGCCCAGTTCTGGCTGTTGAACCGGTGATCCAGGATTGAACTGTAGAGATTGGTCTGATCGTCGTTCATGATCCAGTATCGCTGATAGTACCAGTCTTTGATATCGTGATAATCACCGATGGGCGGCTGGGCCGTAAGTTCGGTAAAGGAACCTCTGGCGTAAGACGGAAGAAGATTCCACTCATCCGGTACGGATATCGTGTCCGGTTCGGTGTTAAAATGGAGCATTTGAACATTTGTTTCCTGGGAAAAAATCAGGATAGGAAAAGAAAGAAAGACGGACAAAAAGCACGCATAAAAATTATACCGCATACGCCCCCCCTTATGTTAGACTCGGCTTATGACCACCACTGCTAAAGCAAACATAACCAAGAATATAGAAAAAATCAATATAAATCCTTAACTCTTGTCTTGGATAACCGAAAACATCCCCCTCGTGTCAATATATTAAGAGGTCCTATGGGACATTAATCGCGCAAGCCGCAGCGATGGCAATTGTCAAAAGGGCTGGAAAAAAATAAATCACGGGGTTTCCTTTTTATTCGCAGTCGTTAATGCAGCATTGCCAGTTTCCGGAAGGCGCTCCTTCCATGGCATTCGACCTTTGCAAAATAAATTCCGGCCGGAAACGACTTTAGCGAAAGCAGGCAACGGC
>JAZDKP010000141.1:0-30807 GCA_043802925.1 Fibrobacterota bacterium
GGGGGGAAAGGGGGGTGAGTTTGCATTAAAGATTAAGAACCCCCGCTGATTTTAAACTGGCATCCCGGACCGTTCATTTCATTATTTTTTACAGGTCCGGTTAAAACCCGTCCTATTATAGTGAAAGGAAACCGCATGAAAATCGAACTCCGCAAAGACGCGGCCCACGCCCTCCTTGTGCCCACCAGCATGGGCGTGCGCATCACCCCGCTGAACGGCCAGCCCGTTCACTGCAGCGACACTTTCTTCATGCAGGCCACCAGCGCCGAAACCAATGTGGCGAGCATTCCCGCCTACCTCGGCCTGCCCGTCAAGGTGCTGACCGCCTTTGTCAAAGGAAGTCCCATCGCGCGGCTCATCAAGGACAACCTCGCAGGCCGCCATATGACGTACGAAGGGCCCGAGATTGAACAGGGAGATCCGTGGGGCTACCGCCACCAGTTCAACATCGCGGACAGCGGCTACGGCTCACGGGGCCCCCGCGTGCAAAATGACCGTGCCGGCGAAGTCGGCCGGTTGCTCAATGTAAAATACTTCGACCTGGACCGCATCTTCGGCAAAGAGGGCGTGCAGATTGTCCACCTCTCCGGTCTTATCGGCGCCCTGTCGCCCGACACCAGCGCCTTCTGCCTCGCGCTTGCCCGCGCGGCCAAAAAACACGGAACGCGCATTTCGTTCGACCTCAACTACCGCGCCTCGTTCTGGAAGGGGCGGGAAAAAGAGCTGGGCGAAATCTTCGCGGAAATCGCAAGCGTGTCCGACATCCTTGTGGGCAACGAGGAGGACTTTCAACTCTGCTTAGGCATTGCAGGCCCGGAAGAGGGCGGCAAGGACCTGGCTAAAAAGCTGGACAGCTTCAAGGGCCTGATCAATAATGTAAAAAAAGCCTACCCCCACGCATCGGTGTTCGCCACCACGCTGCGCGAGGTCATCAACACCAACCGCCATCTCTGGGGCGCGATCATGGCCGAGGGCGCGGACTGGCATGTGGTGGAGCCGCGTGAGATCGCGGTCCTCGACCGTATCGGCGGGGGCGACGGCTTTGTGGGCGGCCTGCTCCATGCCATATTAAAGGAATGGGAGCCGGAAAAGTGGATCCAGTTCGGCTGGGCCAGCGGCGCGCTCGCCACCACCCACGTCACCGACTACGCGCAACCCGCGGACGAAGAGCAGGTCTGGAGCATCTGGAAGGGCAACGCGCGCGTCAGACGCTGACTTCCGCGGGCACTTTCTTTCCCTCTGTCAATATCCCCGCGCACGCGGCCAGGATCAGGACGCTGCCCGCGATTTCCGTCGCGGTCACGGGCTCGTGAAACAACACTACGCCTGCGGCCGTGTTCATGGCAGGGACCAGCAGTGAAATCAGCGCGCCGGTCGTGGCCGGCACCGTCCGGTACCCTTCGGTCATCAGCAACTGTCCCGCGGCAGCGAGGAGCCCCGCACCCACCAGCACCGCGGCAGCGGGCAGGCCTCCGACCGCGCCCGCACACCCGGCCGGTACGACCGTGATCCAGAACCCGCCCAGGCACTGCGCAAAAAAGATGGCCTGCGTGGAATCCGTGTCGTGCAGTTTCTTCACGTAAACCACGGCGAGGCCGGAAAGCGCGGCGCCTAATATGACAAGCGGCTCGTACCGGAATCCGCCTGCGGCAGACACGGACCCGGCGTTAAACCCCTTCAACGTCAGCAATACCAGCCCTGCAAAAGCAGTAACGATACAGCCCGCCTTGCGTAGCGACATCCGCTCCCCCAGCATAAAAACGCTGAACAGCGCTGTGAACACCGGGTACGAATAGGTGATCAGCGTACCCTTGGCCACGCCCAACTTGACGATGCCCAAGTACGAGAAGTAAATAGCGATACCGCCCACAATACCGCGCGTGAACAGCGCGGTCCGGTTGACGAACCTGAGCTCGAACAGGCCGGCCATGGCGCCCACGCAAAGAAGCGCGAGCCCGGTGGCGCAACGGAACAGGGTCAGCTGAAACGAATCGAGGCCCGCGCCCATCCGGATGATCACGGACATGACGCAAAACACCAGGCAGGAGAGAATGATGAAGCCAACACCGCGGCCGACAGCCCTGGAAAACACGGGACACCTCCTTGAAATATGAAAAACCCCATCCGGCAAAAAGAAAAGGCCCGCTGCCGGATGTTCCGGCTGCGGGCCATGGCTGATTTCTTTTTCTTGAAAAGTCAGTTCATTTTACCCATTGCCGGACAAACGCCAATGCGCCAAAAGCTCTTTTTAAGCTTAAGTGCTTTTAGCGGATGCGAGGCGATCATAAGTCGGCGACGGTTGATCATATGGGTTTCTTTACAATAAAATAACTAAATAGCATCCTACGCGCAAAGGGAAAACGCACGAATTACGCGAGAAAACAATTGGAGTTTTCACGAACCGCTAACGTTGACCAATTGTGGGTGGCCTGCTCCACGCCATAATTAGATATTATCATCTTATAATACTGTTGACTAAAATGTGTGTCATTTTATATAATAACTTCATAGAATGTCATATAATATGCCATATTTCGACAAATTACTTGAATTTAATGAACTTGCAAGAAAGGAAGTAGGAAAGTACTCCCTAAGGCGATTTTTATATACAGCACTAGCCAAAGATAACGGAAGGCATTTCATCGGGATCGTAGGTCCCCGTGGAACCGGAAAGACTGTCTTATTGCGCCAGTTGCTTCTGGAAAAAGAGAACTCGTTTTATATTTCACTCGACGCAATTGATGAAATCGATTTATTTGAGGTCGCGTCGCGCCTCTCTACTGACTTCAAAATCCGCAACCTATTAATTGACGAAGCGCATTTTTACGGGGATTTCAACAAGGTCATCAAAAAAATCTATGATTTTCTACCCGGTCTCCGGGTTATTTTCACAAGTTCCGTCTCACTCTCCGTATATGAATCCTCGCATGACCTCGGACGCCGGGTTATACTGCATCCTTTGTATCCGTTCTCTTTCGGGGAATATCTTTTGTTTAAAACAAATAAGACCTTGCCCCGGTTGTCTCTGGAACAAATTATCGCGGGCGAATACCCTGGGGAATACTTGCTTCAATCATATCATTTCGAAAGTTATCTTCGCGGAGGCCTCATGCCTTTTGCCCTGGAGGAACCGGAACCACTTGTTTTGCTCAAAAATGTGCTCCATACAATCATCCATCGCGATATTCCGCATATAGGTAAAGTCACAATCCAGGAACTGCCCAGGATAGAAAAATGCGTGGCATTTATCGGCAAAGCCGCTGTGGAAGGAATCAATTATTCCTCCATCGCTTCCAATGTCGGGATTACCAGGTATAAAGCGGAAATATATACACAGTTGCTGAGGGACGCCTTTATCCTTCATCCGATCTTTCCGGAGGGCACCAATGTTCTGCGGGAGCCCAAAATACTCATGTGCCTGCCCTACCGGCTGCTTTTCCGTGAATACGATGATGCCATCGGCGGTCTTCGGGAGGATTTCTTTGCGGAAGTGATGCGCATGAGGAACGTGAATTTTCATTATCTTAAAACGACACGCGGTGCAAAGACGCCGGATTTCTCATTGACCGTTGGTGATGAAAAGTATGTCTTTGAGATCGGCGGGAAGAACAAGGGGCGCGAGCAGTTCAAGGGCGTCGGGGCCATGAAGAAAATCATACTTTCGCATGGCGGCAAAACGGATGGAATCCGGCGCCCGCTGCATCTCATCGGATTTGTATAAATCGAATAAAAAGAGTCCGAATGTGCAACCAATGGAAACGCATGTGTTGACAATCAATCTTTCCGGAATATATTATTATCATGAGAGGGGTTGTCCTGAGCTGGAGAAATCGGAGGCGTTTCATGTATCAAAAATCCAAGTGTTTGTTTTTTCTATTCATCTTTCTGTCCACAGGATGGGCGGACACCATAGAAGTTAAAACAATTTTCAACCAGGGCGAATACGTCCCGGGCTGTTACGGAACGCTGACCAGAAGCTTACGTGGGCTGGTAGCGGCTTCAGACGGAAATCTTTTGCTTATGGATTGCCGAAATGAAGGAATGTATGCTATTTGTTCCAACGATGGTGGAAATTCCTGGACAACTCTTCAGGGAGGTTCCGGAATAACGGTAATCTCCCCAATCGCCAATAATATAGCGGAAAGCCATTATCTGGGATCAGACCCTGAAGGTAACGGATATTGTGCTTATATTTCCCAGTGCGCAGGCGGCAGCGGCCAAGACGCCACCCCCGGGCTGGAGCTTCATTTTAAGAAATTGACGAAAAATGGCGCGTCGTGGAGTCTCGGCAATCAAGTCGTCCTGGATACGAGAAGCGGTCACTGTCTAACCACAGGTCCTTTTTTCAAGGAACCTTCGGGCCGGCTCTGGTTTGCCGGGAATTTCATATTTGGAGGCCTGCTGTCAATTTATGCCAAATATTCCGATGACAGTGGCGCCACCTGGAATTACGCGAACCAAACCAATGGCCAGATAGCCTGCGAAACAAAAACAACGGGCGCTCAAGGCGCGTGGTATCAAAGCCTTTTTGTCCCCTATCGTGGATCCGTGGCATGTATTTATATGACCTATGAAGATGTTTATTGGACCTATCTTGACGGAAGCGGCTGGAGCACCTGCCAGCAGATTCCCTTTCATGGTGATTATTCCGAGGCGGCATTGGGTTCCGCCACAACCGACAACGACAGTAACCTTTACGTCTCGCTTTTTTGGAATGGCCTGGGAAAGGTGATAAAATGGGACGGCGTAAACTGGGCCAACACCGGTGCGGACTTTCCTTCGCAAGCCTTCATTGAAGCGTGCGGCAATACTATTGTCGCTTTTTATGCCGACAGCAATGAATTCTATTGCCGTAAATACAGCACCAACACCTGGGCCGATCCGGTCCTTGTCTCCACCGAAGCGCGCGCCATTACAAACAGGAAAATTATCGTTCCCCAGTTTGCCCCGGACAATTGCGCCTATGCCGTATATACCGACGGCCCGGGTTATGATCTTAATGGAGGCTTCGTAAAATTGGCAAAAGTTAATTTGACAGGCGGAGCCGCAATCATTCAGAAGTCGGCGGATTCATTCAATGTCCGCGCTTTCCCCAATCCCTTCAATCCCAACCTGACGGTTTCCTATTCGGTGGCAACGCAAAACCGTCCGGCCGACGTCACCGTAACGATACTCAACGCAAAAGGCGAAGGGGTGGCCACACTCGTCAGCGGCACCATGGATGCGGGAAAATACAAGGTGGTATGGAATGCTGAAAAGCAGGCTTCGGGCCTTTATTTTTGTTCCATTAATGTAAACGGCCAGACCCTGCTGAAAAAGGTGGTGTTACTTAAATAAGCCCGCCATGATTCAGAAACTGGTCCAAAACCATCAACAGAAATTCAACATGGCCCCCGATAAGAGGGTCTTCGCCCCGGGACGGGTGAACTTCATCGGCGAGCACACGGACTACAACGGCGGTTGGGTCATGCCGTTGGCGCTTGACAAGGGCATTTACGCCGCAGTTTCAAAGAACGGCTCCCGTCTGCTCCGCATCCAATCACTCGACTACAACGCATACGCCGAGTTTGACATTGATACCCTTAAGCCCGACACGGCGCTTACGTGGGCCAACGGCCCCAAAGGCATCGTGTCCGTCATCCGGGCAAACGGCCATACGATTGAAGGTTTCGACCTGACGCTCACGGGCAATATCCCTATCGGCGCCGGCCTATCCTCCTCTGCCGCAGTCGAAGTGGCCGTGGGCTTTGCGGTCAAAGAATTGTTCGGACTCTCCTTTGACAATGTCGCGCTGGCGAAAATGAGCCAAAAGGCGGAGCACGCGTTCACGGGTACAAAGTGCGGCATCATGGACCCGATGATTTCCGTGTTGGGCAAGGAAAAGATGCTGCTCACTCTCTCGTGCGCGGACCTGTCCTATTTATACAGCCCGTTGGAACTCGGCGACGCCGCGCTGCTGATCGTAAATTCGAAAGTGAAGCACCACCTCGCTGAAAGCGCGTACAATAAACGGCGCGAGGAATGCGCGGAAATCATGGACCTCCTGTGCAAAGCGGGCAATGGCCTCAAAAACCTGTCGGACTATTCTCTCGACGCCCTCAAGGCCGCGAATTCCCTGCTGCCCCCGGTGCTTTACCGCCGCCTGCATCATGTCCTGTCCGAAAACGAGCGGGTGCAACAGGTCTCGTACAAGCTCAAAGGGAAGAACCTGAAAGCCGTGGGCGAGCTCCTCACCCAGTCACACATCAGCCTTCGCGACAACTACGAAGTCTCATGCGAGGAGCTGGACTGGCTGGTGGATAACGCGCTTGCCGTGACCGGCGTCTATGGCGCGCGCATGACCGGCGGCGGTTTTGGCGGGTGCGTGATTGTGCTGTTAAAGAAAAAGTCCCGAGACGTTTACAAGAAATCACTCGACGGCTACCGGGCGCGCTTCAATGTGTTGCCCGAAATTTACGAAGCCGTGCCCTCCGCGGGCGTCCGGGTGATTTGACGGCTCATCCTCCCACGTGTCCACCGGCACGCCCCCTAGTTCCCGGCCGGACACGCTCCTTTAGCCCGTAGAGTCTGTATCGGCAACATCTACGTGAAAAACGTAGATGTTGCCGATTTTCAGACTCTTATTTTCGGCCTTGGCCGAATTAGCGAATCAGATATATCGTCTTGGAAAACTGAATCGTTTTATGCCTGAAACGGAGGAAATAGGGGCCGGCCGGCAACCGGGAACCGTCGTTTCCATTGCCGTTCCAATGGTTCACATGGTGTCCTTTGCTGATTTCCCCGTGGAAAACGCCGAATACCATGCGCCCGTTCACGTCCCAAATGGTGAGCTCAAGGTGGTCGAGGTCTTTGTCAACGTCGTATTCGATGTTCACGCCGTTTGCGCCGCCGGGATTGGGCGACACCGAGGCCTCGATGGGCCGTATCATGGCGCGCAGCGTGCCGGAATTTTCGACCCGGCTGATGTCACTTTCCTCGTAAGCCCCGAATGTCGGCGTGCTTCCACGTGCCGTGCCGCCGGCGTCCACGGGATTGTCGAGATAACCTTTTGCCACGATGCTGTCCAGATGGTTGAGGCCGAAGGTCTGGCCGAGTTTCTGCACGTCGGCATTGGCGGCCGTCACCGCCACGCCCCGGCTCGTAATCGCGTTCTTTTTTAACCGGTAGTCATTGTTCGCCGTGTCCACGAAAATATCGTTGGCATTCACGTTGTCGAGCCGGAGGTTGTTGACCACGGTGTTGAAACCGGCCCACTGGATGTCGCGGAAGTACATCATCGGTTCCCGGCTGAAGGCCTTGATGAACTGGATGCCCTGCACAAGGGTGGCTTCGTAGCTCGCAAAGGCCCCGCCGCTGATTTCGTACCAGAGGGAATCCATGTTCCAGATGTTGACGGAGAGGTTGTTCATCAGTACGTTGCCCACGCCGCAGGCCACAACGCCCGTGTCGGGCTGGTCGTTGCCCATCAGGTCCGCATTGGTCCTTGAGCGCCAGTTGCCCAGGACGGCCATGGGCGAGGAGTTGATGATGGTATTGTTGTAAACAAGGTTGTCGTTGCCATAGTTAACGGTAATCGCATGGTTGCTCCCCTTGCGGTCCGCGTTGCCCACGATGACGTTATTACGGAGGATGCACCCGAACGTCTCCACGGGCTTGCGGTCGGGCACCATGTAGGGGAGGTACATGGTTCCGCCTCCCAGGGAAAGGCCATAGCCGTTGATGTTCTTGGAGATGTTGTTCTCGATGATGCAATAGCGGGCCCCGCCCTTGATGAAGCCACCGTAGGCCCCGTTATAGTTCCAGAACGTGGCGGTGTCCTTATAGGAAATGTCGTGGAAATAGCAGTTGCGGATGACGTGGTAATCGCTTCCATCGATATTGCAGCCGTTCATATTGTTGCCGTTAAAGGGGCCGGCCATCCTCTCGGATTCATTATTCTCAAAAACCAGAAAATTGGCGTTGCCGGCAATTGTAGGTGAAAGGGAGACTTTGCACGGCGTTTCGTTGAGGTTGTAGAAATGGCAGTTGCGGACAATGGTGTAGGCTGCGCCGTTCGTTATTTGAAAGGAATGGATGCAGAGCGACTGGTCGATTACCAGGTTTTCGAAAGTGAAATAGGGATGGGTGAGGTGCCACCATTCACCCGAACCGCTGGAAGGCACGATGGTGACCGTGCCTTTTTGCGCGGCGCGTATGTATATGCGCTGGTTCGCGGTCCCGCCCGCCCTGGAATATTTACAGCCCAGTATCGAACCCGTTGCGGCGCTGTAAAGGCCCGGCGCCAAAAGCACGGTATCGCCGGGAGCGGGTGTAAAGAGATTGTTGTTATAGGTGGACGTGGTCTGGGGCGTGATGTTGATGGTCACGGCCAACGAAGCCGTTACCAGCGCCAGCAGCAGGAATGAAATCAGCTTTTTCATGGAAATATCCTTTCTTTAAATTATTTCAACACGGTGATTCGTTTTTGCGTCGTGCGTCCGCCGCACGTCGCTCGCACAATATAAATACCGCTCGCACATCTTCCGGCGTTCCAGGCCACGCGGTTCGCGCGCATGAATTCCGCGGAGAGATCCTTCACCCGTTTCCCGCGCACATCGTAAATTTTGACCGAAACGACGTCGGTTGGTTTTGTCCGAAGGCCCGCAATGGAAAGCGTCACGCTGGGATTGAACGGGTTCGGTATTGCGGTGATACCTGATGCGGTTTCCCCGGAACCCGGTAATCCTTCTTCAACTGCTACGGGGCCGTCCCTTTCCACCGAACGGTCGCGGATGGCTTTCAGTGAAAAATAATATGTTGCCGTAGTCTCCAGGCCAGAGATATCAAACGTGGAGGCGGAGGCCGCGGGATTCACGGCCGGCTCGTCCGCGGCCCAGAAATTGACATATTGCGCTGTATCATACTCGTAGCTGCGCGTGACCCGGTCAAAGTTGAGGTTTGGCACAATCTGTTTCGGTGAGTATTTGAGGACATACTCATCCACCCCGCCCACAGGCGCGGCCCACGACAGTGAATAGCTGCCCCCGCTGTTGTTCACCACGTTCAGGGCGGGATAGGTCACCGTGATGGAATCCTTCCGGTTGTAATCGTAGATGAAGCGCAGCATGGTCGTCTTGTTCAGGTATTCATCGCAATACGTCGAATTATAAACCGGATAATAAAGATGAACACCGGTATTGAGAAACGCCGTGTCCCCGGTTTGTTCGAATCCGTATGCCTGGAGGAAGGTTGCGTCATCTGCCGCCTGGGCGTTCGTGATATCGGTTTGCAGGGAATCCACGCAATAATCGTAAAATACGTTATAATTACCCGAGGCCCGACGCACGTAAAATTCTTTTTGGTCGAAATAGGCAAAGCCCAGCAGGCGATCGCGCAGTTTGTTCTTGAGCGACAGGCTGTCGGGCAGCAGTTTGGGCCACATGAGTTGAATCAGCCCGGTATTCTCCGCGTGCTTTTCCTCGGCAAAAAATGAATGTATCCAGCGTTTCCCATCGCTTTTGTCGCCCGTTCCATTCACCTTCCAAAAGCCCCGGTAGGGGTCCCAACCGGGCTTTTCGCGGGCCGTGTTGCTGCATTCCGGGCGTATCAGATTACGCATGACATAAGTCAAAAAGGCCTTTTCCGTGGAATCGCGGGGTATCAGCCAGTTGACAACTGCCACGTCGCGCACGTCGTAGGTGTAAACGCGTTCATAACCGACCGTCGTGGTGGTCGTCAGGGCCAGGAGGTTGTCTTTCGCTTCCCAGCGTTGATGGATGCGATGGTTACAGGCGGACTCCCAGTTTTCGCGCACACGCTCGTCGCCGGTCAGGTAATACCACGGGATTATCGAGAGCCAGTGCGGGTGCTCATACTCCACCCATGTCTTGTAGCCGACCCCAAAGCCGTTGCAGGTGGAGCTGCCGGCACGGGAAAGTACATAGTTGAAGACCACGTCGATGTCCCATGGCTTGTAGCCCCAGGTATGCTCGAGGGGATAATCGCAGATGCTGTTCACCCAGTATTCGGCCAGGAGCCACATGCCCCCCCAGCCGGTCTGCATGGCGCGCAGAACGGCCGCGTCCCCGTGCATCATGTTGCCGCTCGGTCCGCCGCCCGAACTTGCCGCTTCCCTCCGCGGCCCGATTTTTGAAAAACCGGTGCCCCAGGCGGGCCACGCGTCTTCACGAACATTACCTGGCCTGAAATTCGAAACCCCGGCCGGGCCCGACAGGAAAGCCTTCATTTCATTGAAATCCGCCAGCCGGGTCTCGGCAAGGAAGGCGCCGGTTTTCCGGTAACGGTCAAAATCGCAGAGGGCAAAAACCGGATAATTGGCGCGGGTCTCAAGTTGGGCGCCTGTTTCGCTCCCACCGAAGGAGACCAAAAACTCGCGCGTTTCGTGGCAGAAGAAGGAGAAAAGGCAGGCCGAATCGCGGTGGGTGGAAATGTGGCACAAGGCGAGCGTCCCATCCGGATTCAATTCAAAGCCGCCCGCCCACCAGCCCGAAAGCTGCTTGTAGGCCAGGTTGATTCGTTTGGTCCCGTCCGTGACCTCCGCATACCCGTTCGCGTATTTCATGCTGTCCGCGGAATAATCGTGCAGGCGTGAAACCCCCTTATCAACACGGTAGCCCTTTCCGACCCCCCACCGGACATAGTACGCGTCGTATGAGCCGGCAGTCCGGAACATGGACAGGCCCTGCACCAGCGACACCTGTTCGTCCAGGCTGCCGGAGAGGGCGCCGTCCGTTCCCGCAAGCGCGTACGCCGGCGCGGACGACAGCGTGGTCTTGAGCACCCAGTGCAGCCCCAGGACCTTGACGGGCGCGCGCTGCGCCCACAGGTCGTTGCGAAGCGTGAGCGCGGCCTTGAGATACGCCTGCCCCTTGAAAAAATGGAGGCGGAGCGTGTACCCCATGCAGAGCGTATCGGACCCGGCCTTCTGGAAGGCGCCCGTGACGCGCACGCAAGCGCGGTAGGGCCCGTTCTCCTCAATGACCGCTCGGCAGGAATCCTCGTCGTTGAGAGTGGTGAAGGTGTCGGTGTCAGTGACAAGGACCAGGCCGCCCGCATTCCCGGAAGCGATGTAGGCAACCCCGCCCACGCTGACCGCATCGAGGATGTTGGTGTTCGTCTTTTTAACGGTCGCGGTCATGGCGCCGGTCGTGATGGTGAGGGTCGTCCCATTGTCAACCGCAAGATTGCCCGAAGGCTGGCCGCTGCCGTCCACCAAGTGATACGTGGCGGTGTCGCTTGCATTGACCGTGGCTGGAAAATCAACCAGCAGCCAGCGGATGTTGCCCGAAGGATAGCGTTCCATGATCCGGAACTGGTAATCGGAAAGGCCCTGAATTGAAAGCTGGTTTTCGGAGGATATGCCCTCCTTGTCCATGAGCGGAACGCCCAGCTTTACCGGTTCACCGGATCGGGCCCAGCCGGTTGCAATGTTTCCGGGCAATGCCTCGCGGACCTTGATTGGAATGTCAAGTGCAGAAAGGCTGAAGCAAATCAATAATAATAGAAAGGCTGTAAAGGCTTTGAACATGATACCCCCTTGTTTTGGTTTAATTAATGCAAAACACCGGCCAAAATAACCTGCTGAAATTTCATATAATATATAGAAAGAGAAGTAAGCGGGTTAATCGATTAACGTAAACCGTTAAACGCCTTTACATGATTAAGAAACAGGTCATTTATACCGAAAACAAAGTAATGGTGGCTAAACGGATAAGATCCGCACTTCTTTTATCTCTATTTTTACTTTTTCCAGTCCTTAACTGCGAAAAGGCAAAAAGCAGCATCCTTTCGACCCGTAATTTGACAAAGATGGAAAGCGGCCTCATCGGCAAATGGGTCTGGGTCGACCACCTGGAAAAGGACAACCTCGAATTCCGTGACGACCTGACCTTTGAGGCGATAAAGGACGGCAACAAGTATAACGGGGATTTTTCAGCGGACAACGACAGTGTGCTGGAGATGACCGGCCGCGTACCCACAAGCGGCGGAATGACCATGCAGAACCTGACTTACAGGATTATGGAAGTGAACTCCGCACGGCTCCGGCTTCAGACCGGCAATTCAATTATCACTTACGCCCGCAATTAAACACCCATCTCCCAGGCGACCAGGGCCTCCGCACGCGAGGCAAAGAGCGTGATCGCGCTCCCGTTCATACGTTTGAGGTAAGCGCCAAACGATACCGGGTCCGAGCAGAAGATCCGGATTTTCCCCTTCGACTTGATGATGGAGGCCACGAGCCGGTGGTAAACCGAATCGGTCAGCCGGTCGATGGGGACCAGCCGGCTGATATCGAGCAACATGCGGTGGTCGTCGTTCACAATCTTTTCCACGGTCTTGAGGCAGAGCTCGGAATCGTCGACGCCCGCCAACGAGCCGCTGAACTTGAACACGCCGATTTCACCGTGGAACTCGAAGTCGAGGCGGACGGAAAAGGCGGCCCGGACAGGGACCGAGGATCCGGTTTCGAGGGAGAGCACGTTGATGAGCCCGGTGGTGGCCAGTATATCGTGGTTCTCGGGCGAAACGTTGCGCAGGATGACGCGGCGCCCGTTCTGCGAATAGAGGTTGTGCAACCGGATGATGGAGCCGATGGCAAGACTGCTGATGAGCGGCGTGCGCGTGAGGTCCAGGACCACGTTGCCGGCCGGGTGGGTGGTCAACAGCTCAATGGCATGCTTGACGAGGAGATTCATGTCGGCCAGGGATAAACTGGATGGGAATTCAAGCAGAAGCTCGTTGCCGGCCATTTATAAAAAATAAAGTATCCCGCACGAGCCAGTCAAGGCCCGTCTCTCAATAGTTGGCCCCCCCCCCTATCCCCAGTTCAAATTGTTCACAGGGAACTGGGGCCCCCCGTTTTTCATGTGACACCCGTGGTTGAAAAAAATTATCTTTATCGTCTTCAAATGAACGCCCAGGCCTCCATGCTGCACTTTCGAACCCGTTCCTGTCCATTGCCACATATTTATGAGGTGGTATTATGAAATTCAATCTTCTGGACATTCTCCTTCCCCGCGAAACCAAATTCTACGGGTACATGCGCGAGCAGGCCGATATCTTCGTTTCGGGCTGCCATATCTTCAGGACCCTGGTCGCGGGCCTTGAAAACATGAGCGAGGAGGAGATCAAAAAGAAGCTCGCGGAAATCAAGGAGTGTGAATACCGCGGCGACGAGGTGGAGCACCGCATCATCGACGAGCTGCACAAGACCTTCATCACCCCCATCGACCGCGAGGACATCCATTCCATCACCATCAACCTCGACAAAGCCCTCGACATCCTCAACAGCATCTCCCAGAAAATCGAAATCTACAACATCCGGAGGGTCCCCGGAAACGTTCTGAAATTCGCGGACGTCATCAACGAAATCGCGGCCGAACTCCGGAACCTCATCAACGCCCTCGAGGAAAAAGGGCAGCTCAACCGGATTATCGAACGCATGCACAGCCTCGAGAACAAAGGCGACTACCTCTTCCACCTCAGCATGGCCGACCTTTTCCACGGCCCCAACAACCCCATCGATGTCATCAAGTTCAAGGAGGTGTACGAACACCTCGAGAACATCGTGGACGCGGTGGACTACATCGGCAAGCTGGTGCGCGGCGTCATGGTCAAGCTCGGATAAGACATGGGTGCGCTCCCCGGTTTCGTCCACGCCTACCCTTGGGTCGCCGCGGTCGTGGTGCTCGCGCTCCTCTTCGACTTTCTCAACGGCTTCCATGACGCGGCCAATTCCATCGCCACCATCGTGGTCTCCAAGACACTTTCACCCCTGCAGGCCGTCATCCTGGCCGGGCTCGCCAATTTCGTCGGGTATTTCACCTTCGGACTGGCCGTTGCCAATATGGTCGGCAAAGGCGTGGTCCATGTCGACTGCGTCACGCTTCCGCTGATCCTCGCCACGCTCACCGGCGCCATCCTCTGGAATATCGCCACCTGGCTCCTCGGACTTCCCACCAGCTCCAGTCACGCGCTCATCGGCGGGCTCATCGGCGCGGCCGTGGCCCACGCGGGCTTTGGCGCGGTCAACTGGGGCTGGAACGGCGTATCAAAAATATTCTGCTTCATTTTCATCGCGCCCACCCTTGGCATGCTCACCGCGGGCATCTTCACCACATTCATCATCCGCCTCTTTCGGAAAAGCCACCCCGTCAAGTCCAAGCGGACCTTCAAGCACCTCCAGCTCGTGTCCGCGGTCTTTTCGAGCGTGGGCCACGGCACCAACGACGCCCAAAAGACCATGGGCATCATCACGCTCGCGCTCATGACCGCGGGCGTGCAAAAAGGCTTTGACATCCCGTCGTGGGTCATCCTCTCGGCCTACACGGCCATTTCGGTGGGCACCGTCTTCGGCGGATGGCGTATAGTCAAGACCATGGGTGCCAATATCACAAAAATCCGTGAAATGGAGGGGTTCTGTTCGGGCGCGGCCGCAGCCGCAGTGCTGCTCGGGACCGCGCACTTCGGCATCCCGGTCTCCACCACGCACGTCATCGCGGGTTCCATCATGGGCGTGGGCGCGGTGGAGCACGCGGCCAGTGTCCGCTGGATTACGGCGCGCCGCATCGTCTGGGCCTGGCTCATCACCATCCCGCTCACGGCCGCCTGCTCGGCACTCACCTATTTTGTACTCACACGGCTGATTCTGCGCTGACCGCATCAACGGAGTCTTTTGTATTCTTCAAGGAGGTTGTCCATGATCCCTCGCAGCATCCTCTTTTTCGCATTTTTTGCGGGTTTGGCTTTTCTTTCCGGCTGCAACCGCAACGCCTGCAAAGAAAGCACCTACCAGCCCTACCTGTATGACAACGTCGCTTACCTGGACACCGCGGACAACGGCTTTTCCAGGGGATGGCATGGCCACGAACGTTCGAACCCCGGGGCCTGGTTTGATGTACACATGCATATTGCCAAGGCCTGTTCAACCGAAGCGCTGGCCAAAGAGGCCGTTGGTTTCTGGCGGAAGCAGTTCGGCGCCTATGACTGGGCCGGGGGTGCAATAATGGCCTATCCGGGATCCGGGATTTTTGATTATGTGAAGGCCGATTCCACGGTGGCGGCCTATTTACGGCTCCCCTACAATAACCCGGACGTCACACTCGTGGATTCCCTCTTCCGGCTTGGGAAAATCCGCGGAATCAAGCTCCACATGCGGCCGATTTACGAAAAGGGGCTGGATTACAAAATCATGGACAGCGACGCCTGGCACGCGGTCTACGCCAAGTGCGGGGAACTGGGTATCCCCATCATTTTGCACCTGAACCAGCGCTTGACCAACCCCAATCTGGTGCATGGAGTTGACAAAGAGGGTGCTTGGAAGAAGCTGGGTTATACGAACGCCGACGTCCTGAAATGGTTCGAAGAATCCGTGGCCAACCGTCATTCCAACACCCGCATCATCCTGGCGCATTTCAATTTCATGGGCTACGGCCCGCTCGGCGCGCTGCTGGATCGCCATCCCAATTTGTACACGGACGGATCGTCGGCCTGGCATATCGGCCCCTACCATCATCTGACGCCTTCTGAAATCGAAACCATCCGGGCCTTTGCCATCCACTACCAGGACCGGCTCATGTTCGGCACGGACTTCGCCATCCATGTTCCCAAGCCGGACGAGGATGTCCGTTATTGGCTCAACGCTTATGAAAATCCCATTCGTTTTATCATGCAGCTGGAACTGCCCGCACCCGTGCTTTCGAAAATTGCTTACAAGAACGCGCTCAAGGTGCTGAACATGAAGCAGTCGTTTGAAGCGTTTTAACGCCCCCCCTTTTTTTCCTTTCTTCTATCTGTGAGAATGGGAAAAGAGGGGTGAATTCCATTCGAAATCCTCCTGTAATACGCCTGTAACATTGGCCTTCTATCTTTATGTTGCAAACAATGTCATATTAACATTGAAACTTTCATTAAAAAGGCCCTTCTCATGAAATTCAACCCCCTCGACATTCTCCTCCCGCGCGAAACCAAGTTTTACGCCTTTATGAATGAACAGGTGGATGTATTTATTGAAGGGAGTCGCGCCTTCAAACAGCTGGCGGACAATATACAGAAACTGGAAGACACGGTTATCAGGGAAAGAGTCGCGGCCATCAAGGAATTGGAACACCAGGGCGACGAAGTGGAGCACCGCATCATCGACGAGCTGCATAAAACCTTCATCACCCCCATCGACCGCGAGGACATCCATTCCATCACTATTCAAATCGACCGGGCTTTGGACATCCTGAACAGCACGGCCCAGAAGTTTGACATTTACCTCATCCGCAGCGTGCCGCCCAATGTCTGCAAGTTTGCGGACATCATCGTGGAAATGGCCCTGGAGCTCCGCGCGCTCATGAAGGCGCTGGCCGCCAAGGCAAACATCCTACCCCATGTGGAAAAGCTCCACGTGCTCGAGAACACGGCCGATCATCTTTTTCACTGGAGCATGGCCGAGCTCTTTGACGGCAGCCACAATCCTATCGACATCATCAAGTTCAAGGAAATCTACGAGCAGCTCGAAGGCGTGACCGACGCCGTGGATTACGTCGGCAAACTGGTTCGCGGCATCCTCGTCAAACTGGGGTAAAAAACATGGAACCTCTCCTGCATGCGCTGTCCATCCACACCTTCATGGCCGTGGTCATCCTGGTGGCGCTGGCCTTTGACTTTCTGAACGGCTTCCATGACGCGGCCAACTCCATCGCCACCATCGTGGTCACGCGGACGCTGACCCCGCTGCAGGCCATCGTGCTCGCCGGGTTCGCCAATTTCGTGGGCTACTTCACCTTCAGCCACGCCATCGCCAAAATGGTCGGCAAAGGCATTGTGCACATCGATATGCTGCCAAACGTCGAATCCAAAATGGCTCTGCTGCTGGCCGCGCTCCTCGGCGCGGTCCTCTGGAACATCGTGACCTGGTGGCTCGGTCTGCCCACAAGCAGCAGCCACGCGCTTATCGGAGGCCTCGTGGGCGCAGGCCTTGCGGCCGCGGGTCCCTCCATGGTCATTCTCGGAAATGTGAGCTGGCATGCGGGAAAACTCGCGGTCACGGGCATCTGGCCCATTTTCCTCTTTATCGTTGTTGCGCCGTTGCTCGGAATGCTGGGCTCTTCAATATTCACCATTATTATCCTGAACCTGTTCCGGAAAATCACACCCGCACGCGCGGCCTCGGTCTTTAAAAAGCTGCAGCTCGTTTCCGCCACCTGGTACAGCATCGGCCACGGCACCAATGACGCGCAGAAAACCATGGGCATCATCACCCTCGCCCTCTTTTCAGGCGGGCTGACCGCGACCATGGACATTCCCGGCTGGGTCGCGCTCTCATGCTATTCAGCCATCGGCCTCGGCACGGCGTTTGGTGGCTGGCGCATAGTCAAGACCATGGGCACACGCATCACCAAAATCCGGGCTGTCGAGGGCTTTTGCGCCGAATCCGCAGCGGCCATGGTGCTCATGGGGACCGCGCACTTTGGCATCCCGGTCTCCACCACGCATGTGATTGCAGGGGCCATCATGGGTGTGGGCGCCGTGGAACAGGCAGGCAAAGTGCGCTGGGTCACGGCGCGGAAAATTGTCTGGGCCTGGATCATCACCCTCCCGGCCACCGCGGCCTGCGCGGCTTTATGCTACTTTGTCATTCGCGCACTGCACGCCGTATAGCGCAACCCGCTGCCGGATTATTTATTTTAGGCCTATGCTGAAAGAACCCCGCATCCTGGTCGTGGACGATGAAAAGGACATACGGGAACTCGTGGTGTTCCACATTGAACGTGCGGGTTACACGGCGCTGCAGGCCGGCGACGGTGAGGCCGCGCTCTCCACGCTATGGGATGAGGCCGTGGATTTGGTTATCCTCGACCTCATGCTGCCCGGCCAAAACGGCCTCGAGGTGTTGAAGACACTGCGCGCCGACCCCCGCACCGCGCGTCTCCCCGTCATATTGCTGACCGCCAAAACAACCGAAGTCGACCGCATCGTTGGGTTCGAAATGGGCACGGACGATTATGTGACCAAGCCCTTTTCCGTAAAGGAGCTCATCGCGCGCGTCAAGGCTCTTCTCCGGCGCTCCCGCGGCCCGGAAGCGGGTGAAAGTTACCGCTCCAACGGTTTCACCATCAATTTTGTCAGCCATCTCATCACGCTGGATGGCGCGCCTGTGGAATTTTCCCCGCGCGAATTCGCCCTGTTCGAGCTGCTCTACCGCAACCTGGGTGCGGTCGTGGGCCGCGGGCAGATCCTCGAACAGGTGTGGGGGCTTGACGCGGAGGTGGACGAACGCGTAGTGGACGTTAACATCACGCGCCTGCGCGAAAAAATGGGCGCGGCCAAAGCAAAGCTCAAGACCGTCAAAGGTTACGGCTACCGCCTGGATCCTGGTGGCGACGGGGAAAGGTAAGCCGCATGTCCCGCCCGCTCCGTCTCAAACTTATCATTCCCCTGCTCACGCTCATGCTCGCGCTTGCCGTAATCGTGAACCTCCTGGTGGTGCGGGGCTTCAAGCGCTTTTATTTTGACAGCCTGGTCGAAACGGGTCACAAACAGCTCTCTCTCATCGCCGCCTCCCTCCCTGATTCTCTGCTGGACGCTCCCGTGGGACCGGCCTTGCGTGATTACTGTCGCTTTGTGGACCACCACCTCGGCCAGCGCATCACTTTCATCGACACTGCGGGCGTGGTCCTCGGCGATTCACGCGTTCCGTATGACTCGCTGCGATTGCTCGAAAACCATTCCAACCGGCCCGAAATCCGCGGCCTTGCCGCGGCCTTGTTTGCGCACGAAATCCGGTACAGCACCACGCTCAACCTGCGCATGCTTTATCTTGCCGTGCCCGTGCGCCGGGGCGAAACATTGAAGGGCTTTTTACGTTCCGCATTTCCCCTTAAGGAAGCGGAAGAATACCTTCACCGCCGCGAAATGGCCTTCCTGCTCCTGACCTTCCTCGCTTTCTTCATCGGCGCCCTTTTCATCTATCGTTTCTCGGGACGCATACAGAAAGTGGTGGCCGAAATCGGCGAAAGCGCCCGTCTCGTGGAAAACGGGCCGCTCAGGGAAAAGCAACATTTCGGCTTTTCGCGCGAGACCGACCTTCTGTACGATTCGCTGGAGGAGACCTCGGTCCGTTTGCAGGCGCTCATTGCGGACCTGACCGCCCAGAAGGAGGAGGCCGCTGCGCTTTTGCGTTCCGTGTCCGAGGCCGTCCTGGCCGTTGACGCGAAGTTTTCAGTCCGTTTCGCCAACGACAATGCCTGCCGCCTTTTTGATTCGCCCTACACCTCCTATGCGCTCCCCCTGCTTCCCCTCACCGGTTTTGCGCATGACCCGGTCTTTGAAGACATCGCACGCGAATGCCTCTCTGCCCACCGCCGCGTAGAACGGTTGATATCGTACCGCAATCCATCGCGCGCCTACGAACTCCGCGTGGTCTGCACCCCCATCGTGCGGCCCCGCGCGCCCGAGGAAAACATCGCGCTCATGACGCTCGTGGACCTGACCGAGGAAAAACGGCTCGCCACAGCCAAAGCGGAATTCGTGGAGGCCGCGTCGCACGAACTGCGCACGCCGCTCACGGTCTTGAAGGGTTACGTCGAGACGCTGGAGGACGTGCCGGACGAAGCCATACGCCGCCAGAGCCTGGACCGCATTAAAAGCAGCGTCCAGCGCCTCGAAAACCTCACCACGGATATGCTCCACCTGTCCTACCTCGAAAGCGGCAAGGCCGTGCTGAAATATGAGACCGTGGACTGCGGCCGCATCGCGCAGGAAATACTGGGCGACCTTACGCCGTTGATTGAAGAAAAAAAGATTATCGTTACGGTGGATTGCAGCCCCGCATTCTACAGCGTCCAAGAACTCGTTTACATCGCGCTTTACAACCTTCTGACCAATGCGGTCAAATACAACCGGACCGGAGGACACATTGCAATCCGTTCGACCACGGGCCCAGCGGGCGCTGAAATAACCGTGCTTGATTCAGGCCCAGGCATCCCGGTCGAGTATCGCGAAAAGGTCTTTGAACGCTTTTTCCGCATTGATAAAGACCGCGGCCGCGCCACGGGCGGCACGGGTCTCGGGCTTGCCATTGTCAAGCATATTGCGGCCACGCTCAAAGGAAGCGTCCGCATCACGGACGGGCTTGAGGGCGGCGTGGGGTTTGTGATGACGCTGCCGGCTGTCTCAATCTAGTTTTTCCTTCGCACTCTTTTTTTCCGCTTCCCTTTTATTCCAACGAAACTCCGTTGACATCCTCCTGTATCATGCGGACGCTATCTTATTGGCGTACATTGAAAGGAGGCAGTATGATGCTTCAGCATGTCAGGCGGTTCCTTGATGAAATACTGGAACTGCTGTCCTGCTCTCTGGCACCCTTGAATCCGCGGTTCTATGCCGGACGGTGATGCCGGAAAAGAAAGGCCGCAGGGCCTTTGTCATTTGAATGATTGACGTCTGAAACATAAATGCAATACGTAGAACTTATTATTAAAGGAGGCAACAAATGGTTGAAATCACAGTTTGAAAAACGACAGACAATTCGACTTGAAATCCTCAACAAGGTTGAAAAGAAACTGAAACAAGGAAATCAAACTATGAAGAAAACAATCATCCTCGCCCTGATGCTGACCGCCGGAACAGGCATCTTTGCACAGGAAAGCCCGGGCATGGTCGCCCAGGATACATTGAAAGAAAGAGTGACAAACATCGAAGGAAAGGTCACCGGTATCGACGAGGCCTTCCTGGAAGCCAAGGCCACACTCGAAAAGCTGGCTAAAATCAAGGTCAGCGGCTACATTCAGGCCCAGTACCGCATGGCAATGGACACGGCGGGCAGCATGGATACCTCCGGCAAATACTACAATGGCCACACCCTCGGCTCCTACTCCGGAGGCACCTTTGCCGACGGCGTCCAGAGCCAGTTCCACGTGCGCCGCGGCCGCATGAAACTCACCTACGAGCAGCCCTTGACCTTCGCGGTTCTCCAGTTTGACGTCACCCAGAGCGGCGTGGGCATGAAAGACGCCTACCTGGCCATGAAGGAACCTTTTTTCAAAACAGCCGCATTAAAACTGGGCGTCTTTGACCGCCCCTTCGGCTTTGAAATCGGCTATTCGTCCAGCTCACGCGAAACCCCGGAACGTTCGCGCCTCTTCCAGATACTCTTCCCCGGCGAACGCGACCTCGGCGCGCAGCTCGAAGTCCAGTTCCCGGAAAAACAGGGCATGCTCAGCTGGCTCAACCTCAAGGGCGGCCTTTTCAACGGAACCGGGATTGCCGTGGAAAACGACGACAACAAGGACTTCATCGGCCGGCTCGGCTTTTCCATTCCACTGACGGGCATTAACCTGGCCATCGATGGCGGCTTTTCGACCTACATGGGAAAGGTCCGCTGCACCGACACCACGCAATCCCGCATCGACACCAGCACCAGGTCCGTGGAAACCCGCGGTTTTACGTATGAAATGGACAACAAACAGTTCAAGAAGTCCGATTCCGCCATCACTCAGCTGAACAAGGATTTTGAACGCAAATACATGGGCGCGGACCTCCAGGTCTACTACGACCTGCCGGTCATCGGCGGCCTTTCCCTGCGCGGCGAATTCATCCAGGGCGTGCAACCCGGAACCTCCTCGAGCAGCGGTTTTTACAATCCCGGACGCAATAGCACGCAGCCGGTCTATGTGCGCAATTTTTCGGGTTATTATCTGATGGTTGTTCAGAATGTCTTCCTCCGCAACCAGCTGGTTCTCAAGTACGACGTCTATGATCCCAACACTGACGTCGAAGGCAAGGATATCACCAACACGACAACGACCAAACTTTCGGTCGCGGATCTGAAATACACGACCATCGGCGTCGGTCTGGTTCACCATTGGGACGAGAACCTGAAATTTGTCCTCTATTACGACAAGGTCGAGAACGAGGCCGCGGCCTTTAACACCACGGACGCCAACGACAAAAAATACACCACCTTCAACGGCGACCTGAGCGACAACGTGCTGACGCTCCGCGCCCAGTACAAGTTTTAACTCTATTCTTAAAAAGGAGAATAATATCATGAAAAAATCAGTGGTCGCATTAGGCGCAATGATCGCGCTGGCGGTGGCCGGACTGGTCTACGCCAAGGCGACCGTCATCACGGTCAAAGGTTCCGACACCATGGTCATCCTGGCCCAGCGCTGGGCCGAAAAATACATGGCCGCGCACCCGGACGCCACCATCCAGGTCACGGGCGGCGGTTCGGGCGTGGGCATTTCCGCGCTCATCAACGGAACCACCGACATCTGCAACGCCTCGCGTCCCATGAAAACCGCGGAACGCGAAAAGCTCAAGGTTCGTTTTGCAAGCCTCGGCGTCGAAATCAAGGCGGCCAGGGACGGTCTTTCGGTGTATGTGAACGAAGCGTGCCCCGTGACGGATCTTTCCCTGGCTCAGATTAAAGGTGTTTACACCGGCGAAATCACCAACTGGAAGAACCTGGGCGGCCCGGATGCCAAAATCATCATCTACGGCCGTGAAAACAGTTCGGGTACTTATGTTTACTTCCGTGATTTCGTGCTCAAAGGCAAAGACTACACGCCGCTGATGCAAAGCATGCCCGGCACCGCCGCGGTCGTGAACGCCGTGGCCAAGGACAAGCTGGGCATCGGTTACGGCGGCGCGGCCTACGCCAAGGGCGTCCGGTTCGTGCACGTCAAAAAGGACGAGAACAGCCCGGCGTACGAACCCACGGCCGAAAACATCAAGAACGGCAAGTATCCCATCACCCGTTACCTGTACTTGTACACCAAGAGCAAGCCCGCGGGTCCGATGAAGGACTACATTGACTGGATATTAAGCCCCGAAGGCCAGGCATTGGCGACCGAAGTCGGGTATTTCCCGGCAAAATAAACCTCACCCCCTTTCCCCCTCTCCTGGAGGGAGAGGGGGCTTGATATAACGGAGCGATATTCGTCATGACGGAAGAAAAAGCCATACACTTCACCGGAAAAAGGATTCGTCCTTTTGAATTCCTGGTGGAACGGCTGCTGGCCGTTGTGGCGTTTACCTCGCTTCTTTTTATAGCATTAATCTTTCTTTTTGTTTTTCGCGAATCATCGCGCATCTTCTCCATTAAGGATGCGGCCCCAGCCGCTGTGACAGAAGAGGCGCCTGTTTACGAAACCTACGGCGACGACCCCGCGGAGACGGTTTCAGAACACCAGCCCATGACCCCGCTTGAGGAGGCCTCGGAAAGAAAGCTGACCCTCGGCGAACTCATCTTGGGAACAAACTGGCGCCCGGTCTCGCTGAATCCTCTTTACGGTCTTGTCCCTCTGCTTGTGGGCAGCCTTAAAGTCGCCCTGATAGCGCTGCTCATCGCCGGGCCCCTGGCCGTGCTGGCCGCGCTCTTCACCTCCATGTTCGCCCCGCCCTGGGCCAAAGAGCTGCTCAAGCCCGCCATCGAAATGCTGGCCGGCTTTCCTTCCGTGGTCATCGGCTTTTTCGCCCTGGCCATCCTCGCCTCGCTCTGCCAGTCCCTGATGGGATACGGCTTCCGCCTGAACGCTTTTGTGGGCGGACTCGCCCTTTCCCTGGCCATCATTCCCGTTATTTATACCATCTCCGACGACGCGCTCACGGCCGTGCCCCACAACCTGGTGGAAGCGAGCCTGGCTCTTGGCGCCAGCAAGTGGGAAACCGTGCTTTTTGTGGTTTTACCGGCCGCGCTTCCCGGTATATTCGCGGCGCTGCTGCTGGGCGTGGGACGCGCCATCGGCGAAACCATGATAGTGCTCATGGCAACCGGAAATTCGGCCATCGTCTCCGCCTCTCCCTTCGATTCCGTTCGCACCATGGCCGCAACCATCGGCGCCGAAATGGCTGAAGTGGTTTTTGGCGATACCCATTACAGCGTGCTCTTCCTTATCGGCGTGATTCTTTTCATTATTTCGTTTGTTTTGTGCTTTGTGGCCGAGGTCGTCATCCGCGACCGGCTGATGCGTAAGTTCAGGGGAGCCTAAAGAATGATGACCCGGAAAAAAGCCATGAATGTGCTGGTGCCCGGTGTTACGGGCGGCGCCGTGGCCGTCATTATTCTGTCGCTCATTGCAATGCTGGTTATCATCGTGATGAACGGCGCCTCCTCCATCAGCTGGAACTTTTTGTCCGCCGCGCCCGAGCAAGGCATGACGCGCGGCGGTATTTTCCCCTGCATCATGGGAACTTTTTATCGCGTCATCATCATGTCCCTGGTCGGGGTCCCCATCGGCACGCTCACCGCCGTTTTTCTGTGCGAATATGTGTCCGAACACTCCCCCATCCGCCGCGTTATCCGTTTTGCAGTCAACACGCTGGCCGGCATTCCTTCCATTGTTTTCGGACTTTTCGGCCTGGGGTTTTTTGTCCAGTTCGTGGGGCCCGGGTTCGACAAGCTCCTTTCTCCCGAGGGTGAAATCCGCTGGGCCCAGCCCAACATTCTCTGGGCCAGCCTGACCATGGCGGTCCTCACCCTTCCGGTGGTCATCGTTTCCGTGGAGGAAGCCATCCGCAACGTGCCCAACGAACTCCGCGAGGCCAGCCTTGCTCTGGGCGCAACGCGATGGGAAACCATCTGGCGCGTGGTGCTGCCCAACTCCATCACCGGCATTTTAACCGGCGCAGTGCTGGCCGTCAGCCGCGGCGCGGGCGAAGTGGCCCCCATCCTGTTCACCGGAGCGGCTTATTTTCTTCCGGGCCTTCCGGGTTCGTTCACGGACCAGTTCATGGACCTGGGCTACCATATATACATAATGTCAACGCAGTCCTCGGACGTGGACGCAACCCGGGGCATCCAGTATGCCACAACCTTCGTTCTGCTGGCCCTTACCTTCGCCTTCAACCTTGCCGCCGTGGGCCTCCGCTTCCGGATGCGGCGCAGGGTGGCGGCGCACTAAACGGATAAAACTTATGGAAACAAGCAAACCCCTGATTGTCACCCGCAACCTCGACTTCAGCTACGGCGAAAAGAAGGTGCTGCACAACATCAGCATGGAAATCCCCGAGCATCGGGTCACGGCATTGATAGGCCCCTCAGGCTGCGGAAAGACCACCTATCTGCGCTGCCTCAACCGGATGAACGATTTGGTGAAAAGCGCCCATCATACCGGAGAAATCCTGATTGCCGGGAAAAACATATTTGATTCGGACGTGGATGTCGTATCCCTCCGTAAACAAATCGGCATGGTGTTCCAAAAATCCAACCCCTTCCCCAAGTCCGTTTTCGAAAACGTGGCCTACGGCCCACGGGTAAACGGCGTCAGCCGGCACCGCGAGCTTGAAAAAATCGTCGAGAAGTCGCTCAAACAGGCCGCGCTCTGGGACGAGGTCAAGGATCGGCTCGGGGACTCCGCCATGGGCCTCTCCGGCGGCCAGCAACAGCGTCTCTGCATCGCCCGGACGCTGGCCGTTGAGCCGCGCGTCATATTGATGGACGAACCCGCCTCGGCCCTGGACCCCATCTCCACCGCTAAGATAGAAGACCTGATTGCCGAACTTAAGACGCGCTACACCATCGTTATTGTCACGCACAACATGCAGCAAGCCGCGCGCGTGTCGGATGTTACGGCCTTCTTTCTGCTGGGCGAGTTGATTGAAATGGATCTGACGCAAAAGATATTCACCGACCCGTCCAAAAAGACCACGGAAGATTACATCACCGGTCGGTTCGGTTAACCTTTTAAGGGATTCGGAGCAGCCATGAAACATTTTTTTGACCTCGAATACGAAAACCTGAGGCGGCAGGTCATCACCATGGCCACCGAGGTGGAGCAGCAGCTTTTCCGGGCCATTGACGCCCACCTGGAATATGACGAACAGGGCTCGGACCTGGTTGTGGCCTACGACCAGCATATCGACCGGATGGAAATGGAGGTGGACGATGCCTGCGTAAAGCTTTTTGCCAAACTCCAGCCCATCGCCTTTGACCTGCGCTTTCTGACCTCCGCCATTAAAATCAACAACGACCTCGAACGCGTGGGCGACCAGGCCGTGGGCATCGCGCGCCATTCACTTTACCTGATTCCCCGGCCCCGTCTATCCATTGACCTCCGTCCCATGTCGGACTTGGCCAAGACCATGTTCCACCGGGTCGTGGACGCACTCGTGAACAACAACATCTACTTTGCCCAGGAAGTTTTGATGCTCGAGGAACGGATGGACAAATATGAAGTGGACTACATGGGTGAAATCATGTCCGTCATGAAAGCGGATCCCAAAAACATCAAGCGCGGCATCAGCTACCTGCTCATCATGCGCTGCCTGGAAAAGACCGGCGACCTCGCCACCAACATTGCCGAAGACATCGTCTATTACATGAATGCCAAGGACATCCGGCATTCGAAGGGTGAGGATGAAAAGAAGGATGACCGGAAAACGGATTTGCCGTAATTCACTCCTTCCGACCGCTCAACGAAGAGAACAACCAGCTCATCGTATCTCTCAATACAACAACTCGTTATCTCAGTACTTGCAATTTATAAGTGATAATTATATATTACACACATGCTTGAGAGGTTATTCATATCTGAATTGAAAAGGCATCTTTCAAATTTCCCGGTCGTAACCATTCTTGGACCGCGCCAATGCGGAAAGACCACGCTAATCAGATCGCTTATACCCCAGCCGGCCTATTTTGATCTGGAACGTCCATCCGATTTCAACCTTATTTCCGCTGACATCGAAGGCTTTCTGCAAAAAGCTCACACGCCGGTTGTCTTTGACGAAGTCAACCGCCTGCCCGGCCTGCTTCCGGTTCTGCGCAGTGTGGTGGACGAGAATCGGGTGAACGGCCGCTTCATCCTTCTGGGTTCGGCCTCGCCCTCTCTTGTCAAGGGCGTCTCCGAATCCCTGGCGGGCCGGACCTCGTTCCTGGACATGACCCCGTTCCTCTGGCCCGAAATCGCGCCGCCTTCAACAGACCTGGCACTCAACGGGCTCTGGTTCCGGGGCGGCTTTCCGTCCGCTGCGCTGGAAAATGACGATATTGCCCGGCGTGACTGGTTTGACGCCTATGTCCGGGCTTTTGTGGAAAGGGACTTGAACGCCCTCGGGATTGAAATAGACCCGCTCATGATGCACCGCCTTCTCCGGATGATGGCGCACGGCAATGGCGGGATTTGGAATGCCTCGCAGTATGGCGCATCGCTGGGCCTGACCTACAACACCGTGAACCGCTACGCGGACATCCTGGAACGAACCTTTTTTATCCGCCGCCTTTTACCCTGGTACGCCAACATCGGAAAGCGCCTTGTCAAGCGCCCCAAACTTTACTTCCGCGACAGCGGCCTCCTTCATTACCTGCTCGGGATTTCCTCTCCCGCCCTGCTGGACACGCATCCCGCGCGGGGCGTAAGCTGGGAAACATTCGCCCTGGACCAGCTGATGGGCATCCTGTCCCTTTCCCTGCGTCCGCAAGGGTATTATTTCTACCGAACCGCAACGGGTGATGAGGTTGATTTGCTGGTTGAAATTGAAGGCCGGTTGCTGCCCATGGAATTCAAGGTCCATTCGGCTCCGGGCAGCGAGCACCTCAAGGGTATGCGGAAAATCATGAAACAGCTGAAACTCGATGCGGGTTGGGTTATTTATCCCGGAGAAAAGGAATATTCACTCGGAAACGGCGTAACGGTCATCGGACTTCGGAAGCTGCTGGCCTCCCCTTCAGCGTTTTTGCCTTGATTCCGGTAATATTCTATTTTTAATAAACCGGAGGCCTTGAACTCATGCGTAAGAAACGTCGAATACCCCCGCCCTGGGAATGGATGGAATCCCAGCATGAAAAAAAACAGAACCTGCTGGTCATCGGCGGTTTCGTTGTGCTGGGGGTCGCGCTTTTATTCTATAACTTCCGGGATTTAAGCCCGACAAAAAGGGAACTGTCGGTGATGATTGAAGGCCAGGTCAAGCGGCCTGGCATGTATTACGTGCCCGAAGGCGCCACCACGTTTGACGTGCTGAAAATCGCGGGCGTACTGCCAAACTCCGACCTGAACGACGTGGATGTCAATGAAGCCGTGTCCGAAGGGGACACCGTCATTGTCAGAAAACTTGGAAAGGACGTGACGCTGAAAAGCGGCGCGCTGCCGTTTTTTGGGCAGGCCTGCGCGGTGAATTTTGTCACCGGCAAAGTCAGCGTGGTGCCGCTCAAGGGACCATCCAGAACGCCGGTCCGCAACACCCCGCTGATCGAAGGCGACAAGGTATTGACCGGCCCGGACGGCATGGTCGAAATACGCCTGGGGGACGGGACCCTCATGGATGTGCAAAGCAACAGCGAGCTCCGGATAAAGTCATTATACCCGGCGGATTCCTCGGGCACACTGACGGTCACGATGGATCTGGCCGCGGGCAGCCTATGGAGCTACGTCAAGACCCCGCCGCCGAACGTCTTTTTTCAGTTCACCACACCGCACCTGGCCGCGGAAATCCGGGGAGGCGAAGTGGAGCTTTTTGCGGACAATGACCAAAGCAGGCTCCATGTCATCAAAGGGATGGTGTTTGTCGGGAAACACAATGAAACCAATCGCACCAATATCTCTGAAGGCCAGAAAATCACGATCCATGCCGCGGCGGACACACCCGTCGAATCCGGCAACCTGACGGATGAGGAAAAAAAGGGGGACCCGAACCTGAAGTCGTTCTCCGAAAAACGGGACAAATTCCTTGCCCGGAATGCCATCCGCCGGGTCCTGATTCTGGGACTTCCCGATTATTATTGTCTTTACGAGATGGACCCCTTGGCGCGGCAAATAAAAATGTACCGCATCCCCGCGAACACACCGGTCAACGATTACGTTGAAGGCGTCAACGAGCTCAGCAAAGTCTACCTGTACGGAGGGATTGGACTCACCACCAGCCTGGTTGAACGCGTCACCGAACGGTCCATTGAACATTTCATTACCTTTGGCCGGAAAGACATCGAAATCCTTGTCAACAGGCTGGGCGGGGTTTTTCTGGATGTGGACGATATGTCGGCTTCGGACATGGGCGTCAAACCCGGGTACCAAAAACTCAACGGGCTGATGCTGCTAAAATATATGTCCCCCAAGCGCGACGATCGTGAAAAAGGCATCGATCGCCAAAATCGGGCCATGTATGCCCTCTACGATGCGACAGTAAAAAAAAGGCTGGTTTTCTCGGTCCCGTTGTTTACCAAGTTGTTTGCAAGCACGGAGACGGATGTCAATGTCAGCTTCGCCATGGATTCGTATAATACCTTTACCTCTGGAGCGGACTGGAAAATGGATTTTGTTTTCCTGGGCGCCCAAGACGCCCCCAAAGAGGCCCCGGCCACGCCCAAACAGTAACTCACCCCGGCCGCTGACGCGGCCTGCCTCTCTCTGCGAGAGAGGGGGGGAAAGGGGGGTGAGTTAAAACGCGTACCGAAGAACCAAAAACCACACCAGTATCACGAGCGACATGGCCGCGCATGCCGGAACCAGATACCGGTACACCTTTGAGAAATCCGCGCAGAAATAATCCCGGGTCAGCACCAGGCAAAAATGGATGGGCGAGAGCATCATGCCCATGTAGCCCGCGCCGTACGCGAGCGTGACATAGGCGGCCAGGTGAGGCTTGCCCGCAACCAGACTGAGGATAATGGGGAACGACGCGCCCACAAAGCCCATGGAAATCCCCATGACCATGCCCGAAATGAACGGCAGCACGATGATGACCAGAAGCAGAGGAATGTGGTAGGCGACCATTTCCTGGTTCATAACTTTGATGGCTCCGCATACGGAAAGCACATACTTGTAGGCCATGAGCGCGAGAATAAGCAGGATAAGCGAGCCGATTTTTTTATTGAATAGGGTCTTGCGTATTTCGGACATGGTAAATCGGTTCGTGCAGACGGTGATGATATTCGCTGCGATGAGCCCCACAAGCATGGGCAGATACTTGGACGCCTCACCCAATCCGCCCGTATAAGGCTTCCAGAGCGGTGCGGCCAGGCTTAAAATGAACATACCGCCGATAACGGTCAGAATGGGAAGCGCATTGCCCGTAAACCCGCGGAGGGTGGCGCGCGAATAATCGGGCGCCGCCGTATCGGCATCATTCGGTACGCGGCGAAGGAGGATGAAGTAACCGATAGCAATAGTGGCCACGGTGTACACGCTCTGCATCAGCATGAACTTTCCCATGGAGAGCCCGGTGAGCGTGACCGCGAGAATGACACCCGGGTACATAGGCCACCAGTATTCCCACAAATGGCGGAACCAGTAATTGACCATGGTTTTGAGCTCCGCGGTCATGTCGAGTTTCTGGCTCATGGCATCGACCATGGGTGCGGAAAAATAAGCGCCGCCCGGCATGGGCAGGAGCCCGATGAATGCGGGCATGGCCGCGAGCGACACGCGCGTGCGGGTCACCATCTTCGAGAAATATTCCACCATCCGCTTCATTTGTCCGCTCGTGTCCATGAGCTGGTTCATGGTGAGGTCAAAGGTGACGAGCAGGAGTAAAAGCACGGTGAGTGGGTCTGCGAAGCTTTTCGCCATAGCGGCCAGCGTCTGAAGCGCGTTCATACCAAAGGAAAGACCCAGAAGAAAGGTCCCCACAATGATGGAAAGGCCAAGATCCACCTTAAAGCGGTTGATGACGAGGATGAATATGAAGATCAGGAAGACCTTCACGAGGGCGGGGAGGGGATTCAAGACAAGACGCTCCAATTCATCATGATCTCCTGCTTTAAGATATGAAAACCTTTGTCAATATAGCAAGTTTTTGCGCGGGATTGACAGCCGCTAATGATTATAAATTAGGGGGTAAATTTCATAGGTCAAAACGTATATTATATTTGTAAACAAA
>JAZDKP010000142.1:0-17585 GCA_043802925.1 Fibrobacterota bacterium
GCATACCGTGATAAAGTATGCCCCGGGTCTTGAATAATCATAGTTTTGCAGACGGATGGATCTTCGGTTAAATTGCATTGTGCGGCACATTATATTGATAATGATTGTTTCTGTCCAAGTCCTGCTTTTAAAATAGAACAAACAGGCCCCTGTCGCAAACTTAATCTGCCTGCAGTGGATGTTCCTGCTGGTTTGAAGCACCCGCCTTGTATTTTGTATATTGATAGTTCTCCATGAAAAAAACATTACAAACCCTTGGCAGTCTCAAGATTGCACTCTGGCTGTTCTTCGCCCTTGGCGCAGTCTCGTTGCTGGGCGTCATTGTGCCCCAGCGGCCGGGCAGCGGTTTCCTGCATGACCTCTACAATTCCGTTCCCTTCCTCGCGCTCCTTTTTCTCTGCGCCTTGAACCTCACGGTCTGCGTCATCACACGCATTACGGCGAACCTTGCGCATGTCTTTAAGAAGGAATTCATTCGCGAGCCCGAGAACCTGCGCGCCATGAAGCATCATCGTGAATTGGATCGCGACGGTTTTGCCGACACGGCCATTATCCATCTCACAAAGGCCCTGCAGCAGAAGGGGTATTCGGTCAAGGAAAACAGTGACGAGGACCGGAGGATACTTTACGCGTCCAAGGGCGTTCTGAGCAAGGTCGGGTCCATTGTGCTTCACCTGGGCGTGCTGGTCCTTTTTGCGGGCGGGCTTGTCAGCAGCAGGATGGGGTATGTTGATTATCTGAAGCTCGGGTCCGGTGCCGCCGCCCCGGTCCGGGAACGGCCGTTTACAATACATGTGGATGATTTTCGGATTGTGCTGAACAAGGAAGGCAAGGTCAAATCCTACGAAACGGATGCGGAATTGAAAGGCAAAGATGGAAAAACAATCCTGAAAAAAACCATCCGCGTCAATGACCCGCTCATCCATGACGGCATCCATTTTTACCAGAGTTCGTACGAGGAGGCGCCCGCATCCGTCCATGAGGTGCGCCTTCGACTCACGCTGCCCGGCGGCCCGGACACAACACTTACAGCGGTTTTCGGTACTGGGGTCTCCCTGCCGCGTGGAAATACGCTTTATCTGCACGATTATTTCTGCGATTTCTCGCTGGATATGAAGACGCGTGAGCCCTCCAACCGCTCCGCAAATCCCGACAATCCCGCGCTCATGGCCACGCTCATGTCCGCGGAAGGTGACACCATCTTTCAGAGCTGGCTCTTTTTCAACCATCCGGAATTTCACGGCATGCGGCCCGACAATCCTGTCCGGGTCACGCTCGAGAGCTACCGCCCGGAATACCAGACCGTCCTCCAGGTCCGTAAAAACCCCGGGGTTCCCTTCATCCTCACCGGCATTCTGATGGCGTCCGTGGGCCTGCTCCTGCTGCTTTATGTGCCCGTGCGCCGTGTTTATGCGCTCGCGCTCACCGCGCAGGGGAGGACCCGCCTCCTCGTGTCCGGCACTTCCAGCCGTTTTGAGGGGAGTTTTATCCGGGAGTTCGGCGCCATCGTGGACGGTCCGCCAAAGGAAGGAGCTTAAACGCCATGGACATCACCCTTTTTTGGATTTCATTCATTGCCTATTTCACGGCTACCCTGCTGCACATCCTGTTCCTGTCTTTAAAAAGTAACAGACTCTCCGTGGGTGCCACGGTTTTTATGGGCCTTGGCTTCCTGATGCAGACTGCGGCCATGATTGCCCGCACCAAGATTAGCGGCCATCTGCCGCTCACCAATATGTTTGAATATGTGACGGTGCTGGCCTGGTTTGCGGGCGGCGCCTATCTTGTTTCAGCCTGGAAGCTTAAACTCCGTATTCTGGAGGCGGTTACGGGCCCGGTCATCTTCATGCTCTATGTCAGCGCCTCCCTGTTGCCAAAGCAGGCCGAGAGCCAGCTCATGCCCGCGCTGCAGAGCGTTTGGCTCCAGATTCATGTGTCGCTCGCGGCTTTCGGCGAGGCGGTCTTTCTGGTCGCGTTCGTGGCGTCGCTGCTTTACCTAATCAAGGCGCGGACCGCGCCGGTTGTCCCAGGTTCGTTCCGCGACCGGCTGCCCTCCGCGGATACACTCGATGAACTCACCTACCGCTGCGTGATGATTGCCTACCCGCTCTTTACCATCGGCGCGCTGTTCGCCGGAGCGGTCTGGGCTTACAAGGCGTGGGGAAACTTCTGGTCGTGGGACCCCAAGGAGACCTGTTCGCTTATCGTGTGGCTGGTCTATTCGGCCTATCTGCACGCGCGGCTGGTTAAAGGGTGGCGGGGGAAAAAGTGCGCGGTCTTGAATATCGTGGGGTTTGTCTGGACCCTGTTCACGTTGTTTTCAAATTTGATTCTGGGCGGGTTGCACGCGTACGGAGTGTAACCCGGTATCACGCGAACAAATCGTACGCTTCGGCGTCCCTGATTTTCAGGGTGTAGAATTTTCCCGGCTGTACCTTCCGGCTTTTGACCACCACTGAGCAGTCCACTTCAGGCGCGTCCTGTGGCGTCCGGCCCAGCGAGACGTTGTCCACGGTCTCGTCAATGAGAACGCGCACGGTCTCGCCGATGCGCTCGCGGTTCTTCCGGAACAGAATGTCGCTGGCAAGGTAGAGCAGCTCTTCGAGCCGTTCCTGTTTCACTCTTTCCGGCACCCGTTTTCCCATGCGAAAGGCCGCGGTGCCCTCTTCCGCGGACCAGGCGAACGCGCCCAGCCGTTCAAACTCCGTCTCCTTCACATACTTGCAGAGTTCATTGAAATCCTTTTCGGTTTCGCCCGGAAAACCCACGAGGAAGGTGGTGCGCAGGGCAATGCCCGGAATCCGTTGGCGCAGGCGTTCAATAACCCGGCAGGCTTTGGCGCGGGTATAGTGGCGGTTCATCCGTTTGAGGAGCGGGTCTGAAATATGCTGAAGCGGGAGGTCGATGTATTTGACAATGGCGGGTTCGTCCGCGAGCACGCCAATGAGCGCATCGTCCACACCGCAAGGGTGGCAATACATGGGGCGTATCCATTCAAAACCGATGCCACAGAGCTTCTGCAGAAGTACGGGCAGTCCGCCCTTGCCTCCGTTGTAGGCCGTTGTGTCCTGTGCCACGACAATGAGCTCCTTCACCCCCTTACCTCTTAAAAAGCGCGCCTCCTCCAGCACCTCTTTTTCAGGTCGCGAAATCCGGCTGCCGCGGATGAGCGGGATGGCGCAATAAGCGCAGCGGTTGTCGCATCCTTCCGCAATTTTTATGGGTGCGGAATGGGCCGGAGAGGAGAGAAGGCGTGGTATCACGGATGCGAATCTTTTGCATGGGCCGCTGTAGCGTGAAAGTATTTTCTGCGCTGTTTCTGGCTTGTGCGCAAGGCCAAAGACCGCGTCTGCTTCTTTCAAGTCTTTTCTTAGCTCGTTCTCGTATCTCGAAGAAAGGCAGCCTACTATGACTGTCTTGGTGCTTCTAGAGAAACCAAAGACCGCCTCGAGCGATTCCTCTTTTGCAGGACCGATAAACCCGCAGGTGTTGACGATGACGAGGTTTGCGCCTTCGGGCTTGTCAACCATTTTCCAACCCGCGCCTGCAAGCTGGGCTGAAAGTGTTTCGCCGTCGACACGGTTCTTGTCGCATCCGAGATTGTGGAGATAAAATTTCATTTCAGGCTTTCGTGTTCGTAATAGGGTTTGTGGGATAATAGTTTCAGCACTTCGGGGTAAACCGTGTCCACGTTGAGGTCGGGTCCTGTCAGGAAACCAGCCCGCTTTCCCTGCGGTGCCCAGAGCCGCGGCTCCGTGGTTTTGAAGAGCGCAAGCGTGGGAACGCCCAGCCAGGCAGCAAGGTGGGCAACGCCCGTGTCGTGGGATATCAGGGCGCGACAATGGATGAGTTCTTCGGCAAGTATTATCAGGCTCTCCGGCGTGATTACCTTGCCGGGCCAGCGGTGTGTGCGTTCGTGTTCCGCGGGGCCCAGAATAAAGGCGTTATTTACCACGAGCAGCCGTTCTTTCAGTCCCGTGAAAAAGGAATTGGGAAAGTTCTTGGAGGGGCTTCCGCTTCCGGGGTGCATGAGGAAAAGGGGGCCGCCTTGCCAGTAGTCGTGCGTTTCCATTGTGCGGCCCAGCTGGAGCTTCTCGAGTTCAATGAACGGATAGTCCGAAACATGGCCTTTGAACTTTTCATCGGGTCTCGGAAAAAGCACGTGATGGGGCAGTCGGGTCACTTTTGAAAGCCATCGCTGGAATTTCTTGTCCGGGTCCGAGACCAGCGCCAGAATGAGCGACAACCCCTTGATTTTATCCTCCAGATAATGGAACGCCTCCTCCTTTTGCGTGAGCAGGTCGTATCCGGTGCCTGATTCGCAGTCGAGCCAGCCTTCGCTTAAGCCCAGTGCGTTGGCCAGGTCGCCGTGTTCGCGCCGGGTCACAAGATGGCGGCCGTATCCTGCGCGGCCCAGCGCTTCAAGCAGCGGAAAGCAGAGGACGAAGTCGCCGAGCGCGCCGCGGTGGATGAAGAGGAGTTCGCTTTTCATGTCTTTTGCTAAATATAAATTTTATTTTCTCTTATCATGGATAGCAACCGTTTGACCCCCGATGACCGCGACCGTTACGGCCGCAACCTAGCGCTCAAAGAGCTGGGCGAATCCGGGCAACGCGCGCTCATGCGCAGCCGGGTCCTCATCATCGGTGCCGGGGGCCTTGGCTCGCCGGCCGCGCTTTACCTTGCGGCCGCAGGCATTGGCACCTTGGGCTTAGCGGATTCGGACCGCGTTGAAGTCTCCAATCTCCAACGGCAGATACTTCACGCCACGCCGGATGTGGGCCGGCTCAAGGCCGACTCTGCCTGCGCGCGGCTTGCGGCGCTCAATCCGGGCGTGCGATGCGAACAGCATGTACTCCGTGTCACGGCTGCCAACATCGCGCCGCTCATCAGCGGCTACGACTTTGTCCTTGACTGTACCGATAATTTTACCTCCAAGTTTCTCATTAATGATGCCTGTGTTTTCGCTGGAAAGTCGTTTTGCCATGCCGGGGTTTCTGATTTCCGCGGCCAGATACTGACCTATGCACCGAACCACGCCTGTCTGCGCTGTCTTTTCCGTGAAGCGCCTGAAGAGGGTACTGTTCCGACAACGGTCGAAGTGGGGGTGCTGGGCGCTGTGGCCGGGACATTGGGTGCGTTGCAGGCCGTGGAGGCGATCAAGTTTCTGGCCGGGGCAGGGGAGTGTCTGCTGGACCGGATGTATATATTGGATACGCTGTCGATGGAAGGGCGGTGTGTTGGGGTCAGGCGTGATCCGGCGTGCCCGGCCTGCGCTTCTTCTTTTCTTCAATAAGTTTCTGTAAAAGCGCTTCCTGTTCCTGCGCGGCCTGTTTTGCGGATGCGATGTCGCTGGATTTAAAACCGTCCTCGATGGCGCTGCCGAGGTCCTGAATCTTTCGCGTGCTGGTCTGCGGCATGCCATGGTCAAAGATGTTGAGCTGGTTGTCGTCTTTTTTTCCCGGCATACAACAAATATAGGCGATCCGTCAGGGGCCATGCAATACGAAATCCATATACATTTCTTCAAACTTTCCCATTCCGCATCTTGCGCTACTGTAAACAACAAATATATTTTTAATTCATGCCCGGACAGCAGAGCACCATCGTTGGTATCAGCGAAAAAATCGGCCTTCTTGGGCCCTATGTAAAAAAACGCATCATCGCCCAGGTCAGCGCGGTGGCGCTCATCGTCTGTTACCTTATCCTCTTCCAAGTCATCATCCTCAGCATGCCCATCCGGCAGGCCTCGGTTGTGGCGCTGGGCATTGGCGTGGTCATCGGGGGCCTGGCCTTCTTTATGGAAGGTCTTTTCCTCGGTCTTATGCCGCTGGGTGAAACCATCGGCATCATGCTGCCTCAAAAATCAAAGCTCCCGGGAATTCTCATATTCGCCGGCATTCTGGGCTTTGGGGTCACGCTGGCCGAACCGGCCATCGGCGTGCTCCAGAGCGCGGGTTCCTCGGTCAAGGCATGGGACGCCCCCCTGCTTTTCCTTCTTCTTAATAAAAACTCACCCCTTCTTGTTTATGCCGTGGGCACAGGAGTGGGTATTGCTGTTATTCTCGGCATGCTTCGCTTCATCTATAACTGGTCGCTCAAGACCTATCTCTATGTTCTGGTTCCATTTTGCACGGTCATCACTATTCTGGCCACCCTTCACCCGAATATGCGCTATCTGGTTGGTCTGGCATGGGACTGCGGTGGCGTCACCACGGGGCCGGTCACTGTGCCCCTGGTACTGGCGCTGGGCATCGGTATCTGCCGCGTGGTCAGCAAAAGCACCTCCCAGGCTTCGGGTTTTGGCGTGGTCACGCTTGCATCCATACTGCCAATTATAACGGTCATGGGCCTCGGCGTTCTCTTCATGAATCAAGTTCCCAACCCGGCGCCCCAGGAAAGGTTTTTCAACTCCCAGACCATTGCCAAGGTCGAGTCCCTCTTTCGCTCGCACGAAGATATGCTGGGCTATACGCTCAAGAACGCCACCCCGCAGGCGCAGCTGGCGGCTTTTGGAAATGACCGCGCGGCCATGCTGGGTTTTATCCAGCGCATGACCACGGACGCAACGCTTCGTGAAAAAACACTTGGGAACGGCGACCTTGAAGCGTTGTACGCCTGGGCCGTTCAAAAAGGGACGGACGAACAGCGGTTGGCTGTGTTTGGAAGTCCCGAGGCCGTGACAAAAGGGGTGCAGAAATACTCCGCGGTGCAGGTCGCGTCCTTCGATCCGGTTGATGTCCTCAAACGCAATGCCATTGCTTCGGTTCGGGCCATCGTGCCGCTCACGCTCTTTCTCCTGATTGTGCTTTTCCTCTTTCTGCGTGAACGGTTGTCGCGTCCCGATGAGGTGGTGCTGGGCATCCTTTTCGGCATCATCGGCATGGTCCTTTTCAATATCGGCATCGAACTGGGCCTGCAGCGCCTGGGCAACGGCGTGGGCAGCACCCTTCCCGCGCTGTTCAAAAAAATTGAGCTGACCGATGAGCGAAAGGTCATTAACGGATTTGACACTGCGGCGGTGCAGACAGCGCTCAAGCCTGAGGGTGGGCAGGAACGGTTTTTCATGGTCAAGGAAGAGGAGGACTACCTCCAGATTCCGTTTGATGCGGCCTCGTACGATTCCCTGAATAAAAGTTATATCTTTACGCCCAGCCGGGGGCCGTTATACGGAAGCCGCAACATCCTGCTCGGGCTCATTGTGGTCTTCCTTTTCGCTTTTGTCATGGGTTACGGCGCTACGCTGGCCGAACCCGCGCTCAACGCACTCGGTATTACAGTCGAGGAACTTACGGTCGGCACCTTTAAAAAGTTTTATCTTATGCAGGCCGTGGCCGGTGGTGTGGGGCTGGGCATGGTGCTGGGCGTGATCAAAATCATTTACAATGTGCCGCTGGTCTGGCTCCTGACACCCGCCTACCTGATTTTAATTGTTCTCACCCGGCTTTCGAGCGAAGAATATGTCAATATCGGATGGGACAGCGCGGGTGTCACCACAGGCCCTATCACCGTGCCCCTGGTATTAGCCATGGGGTTGGGCGTGAGCGGGCAGGTCAACGCAGTCGAGGGGTTCGGAATTCTCGCCATGGCCTCGGCCATGCCAATTATAACGGTCCTGAGCATGGGCCTCATTGTAAACTGGCGGCGAAAGGCCGTGGAAAAGGCCAATTAAGGTTTATCCATGCGAATCGATAAACAGATCATACATGTCACGGCTGTGGTCAAGCGGGACCTCTCCGAAGGGCTTATCGCGGCGCTCAAAGAAGCGGGTTTCCGTTATACCAATGCCACTGCGGCCCGTAAAATTCAGCTCCTGCAGAACCGGGGGCCTCTAAAGCTATTTCTGGGCGACCAGTCCTTAAGTGACGACGCTGTTCAGACTATCACCTTTTTCATAAACAAAGAGTCGGAACTACCTGTTCTACAATATGTTATAAAGCACGCCTCGCTTGATATTCCAGGGCATGGTTCCGTGTTCAGCCGCGAGGTGAAATTGCTTTCCGCGCATCCCGAATGCATGGAAAACCGGCTCGAAAAATTGCCTGCTGAAAAAGCGGACAAAGCTCTACTGGCTGGACTCACGGGTATCACTTGCATTGTTCAGAAGGGCGAAGGCAACATTGTTGCGCGCACGGGTCTTGACACAGGCAGCGGGGTTCCGGTCATCACCTACGGCGAGGGTACGGGCCTGCGCGACAAACTTGGGCTATGGCGCATCACCATTCCCGCTGAAAAAGAAATCGCGCAGATTGTGGCAACAGCCAGCGATGCAAAAAACCTCATGGAGCTTATGATCAATGTGGGCGGCCTCGACCAGCCCGGCAAAGGCTTCATCTACCAGTTCCCGGTCACGCACGGGCTCATTGACGCGCAAATCCACATCGGCATGGCCAGCCAGGCGGCCAGTATTGAACAGATTGTCACTGTCCTTGACGAGTTCAAAAGGGGCACCGAATGGCGGCGCCGTGACTTCGGCAACGTGCAGACGGGCCGCCGGTACCTCACAGACCTGACGGATCTCACGTTAATTTGCAACGAAGGGCATGCCATGGACCTGGTCAAAGCGGCCATGGCAGCAGGCGCGGCTGGCGCCACGGTCAGCAAGCTCAAGTATCTGGCGCTTGCGGATGCCCCGGAGTGTAAAATCTCCCCGGCCCGCGAAAAGGCTGAAATGATTGTGGGCGCAGGCCAGGTCGACGCCATCACGGATGCGCTCATCAAGGCCGGCGCGCTTTCTGACGACAAGTGCGGGCAGGTTTATCTCTCCCCTGTGCCCTGCGCCTGCACCTACCTGGGCAAGGCCAGGTAGCCTTCCAAACGCGTTGCTGATCGACGACGAGAGCGCTTGATTTAAACGCCGGAAAACAATTATCTTTCTGTCTTGTTTTAAGGAGGTCTTTCTTGAAAGAAAAAATTCATCCCCAATACGGCAAGACCGTAGTGACCTGCACCTGCGGGAACATCTTTGAGACCCGCTCCGTAATCGGCGCCACGCTTTCCGTCGAAGTTTGTGCGGCCTGCCACCCTTTCTTTACAGGCAAGCAAAAACTACTCGACACCGCGGGCCGCGTCGAACGTTTCCAGAAACGTTATGCCAAAGTGGGCGTTGCGCCAAAAAAAGCAAAGCCCGCCAAGGCTGTGGACAAGGCCAAAGCCAAAAAAGCCTAGCCCTAAAGACTGCGGACAAAACCGGAGGCAGCGTACGAATGCGTGCCTCCATTTTTTTTGTATATTTTCAAAATGATTAAAACACTGCACCTTCGGCTTTCCCTTCTTCTTGGCGCTGTCTGCCGTCCGGACCCCATGGGCGGCCAGGCCCTCATTGAAGGGGTCATGATGCGCGCCAAAGACCGCGTTTCCGTGGCCCTCCGGCGCAAGGACGGCCGCATCGAGGAAAAGGTGGACCTGCACCAGGCCTGGCGCGAGCGATACGGTATTCTGCGGCTGTTTGTTATCCGTGGCGCGGTCACGCTGATTGAGTCCCTGGTCCTCGGTTTCCGTTACCTTTCCTACTCAGCAGACATGGCCCTGCTCGATGAAAAAGGGGCTGCGGCGAAAAAAGGGCGCTTTGACGCGCTGCTCAATACCGGTTCTTTGTTCGTGGCGCTGGCAGTGGGTGTGGGGGTCTTTATGTACGCGCCCATCCGGCTGGCCGGCTTTATTGCCGACAAAAACGCAAATCCTCTTGTCTTTAATCTCGTCGCGGGTGCCATTCGAATTTCCTTCTTTCTGCTCTACGTATGGGGCATCTCCTTTATGAAGGACATCCGCCGCGTGTTTGAATACCATGGCGCGGAACACAAGACCCTTTTTGCCTACGAGGCTGAAAAAGAGCTCACGGTCGGGAATTCCCGTCCTTTCTCAACGCGCCACCCGCGCTGCGGAACAAGCTTCCTGCTCATTGCAGGGCTGGCCTGTATTCTTGTCTTCGCGTTTATTGACGCCCTTTATCTTTATGCGTTCAAACCCGTGGACTACACAGCGCTTCAACGGCTTGCGGTGCACCTGCTTCTGGTACCCCTGGTATCCGGCGTCTCGTTCGAGGCGCTCCGGTTCTCCGCGCGCCACCAGAACCACCCCCTGGTGCGCCGTCTCATTCTGCCCGGCCTCTGGCTGCAGTCCATCACCACCCGCGAACCCGACGACAGCGAGCTTGAGGTGGCCCTGGTTTCGCTCAGGAATGCCCTGTAACATGCTGCTCCCGGACCTCGATAAAAAAGAAGAACGTTTCCGTGAACTCGAACAGGCGCTCATGGCGCCCGATGCGGCCAAAGACGTCAACCGCCTGCGGCAGATTTCCATCGAACATAACGAACTAAAGAAAATCGTGGACGTCATTGCGCAATACCGGCGGGTGCACCGCGACCTCGAGGATAACCAGGCCCTGGTCAAGGAGGGGGCGGACAAGGAGCTTGTTGACCTGGCACGCGCCGAAATCCCGGAGCTTGAGGCCCGCTTTGAGGCCCTCTCCGCCGAACTCCGCCTGCTGCTGGTCCCCCGCGACCCCCTTGACGTCAAGAACGCGCTGGTCGAAATCCGGGCGGGCACAGGCGGGGAGGAGGCCGCGCTCTTTGCCGGAGACCTCTACCGTATGTACATGCGTTACGCCGAGACCCGGCACTGGAAAATTGATGTCATGACCACCAGCCCCGCGGACATGGGGGGCATCAAGGAAATTGTCTTTCTCGTCGAAGGCGATGGGGTATATGGCGACCTACGGTACGAAAACGGCGTGCACCGCGTCCAGCGGGTGCCCAAGACCGAATCGCAGGGCCGCATCCACACCTCGGCCGCGTCCGTGGTGGTCATGCCCGAAGCCGACGATATCGAGGTCGTCATCAACCCCGCCGAAATTCGCGTCGATGTGTTCCGCTCTTCCGGGCCGGGTGGTCAAAACGTCAATAAAACCGATTCCGCGGTTCGCATGACGCACATTCCAAGCGGGCTGGTGGTAACCTGCCAGGATGAAAAATCACAGCTCAAGAACAAGGCCAAGGCGCTCAAGGTCCTCAAGTCGCGCCTTATGGACCAGGAAATCGAAAAGCATGAAAAGGCCATTTCCGCGGAGCGCAAGCGCGCCGTGGGCACGGGCGACCGCAGCGCAAAAATCCGCACCTACAATTTTCCGCAGAACCGCGTGACCGAGCACCGGCTCACGGACGACGCCAAGAACTATCCGTTGGAGCGTGTCGTCGAAGGCGACCTCAATGCCATCATTGAGGCGCTTAAGAAAGAAAGCATCAACGACAAGCTCCGCGCCGGGGCGTAAGCGTTTTCTTTAAAATTGTCCATAAACATTGCTCGTGGTGCTACAGCAGTAATAATATTGTGTCGACAAGTGTTAATATGTACATTAACGATATTATTGTTTGTTTTCTTGTAATATGCTATATTGTAACAAGATATGGAATCAACTCTCAGTAATGTATTAAAACTTTCAAAGTTGCGGAAATCTCAAGTGGCAAGGCGTCTTGGGGTCAGCAGGGCGCGTGTTTCTCAAATGATGACCGGGCATGGCAGGCTGACTTTTAAAACCATTACGGAATTTTGCCATTGTTGTGGTTATGCCGTTGACCTGAAACTGACTCCAATAAAAACCGGCAGCGTTTCCGGGAGCATTCCGGAAAACTTGAGAGGGCTTTTCTGGGATACGGATTTTTCCCATTTAGATCCCCTGTTGCACAAAGAGTACATTTTATCAAGAGTACTCGGTAGGGGAAACATGGAAGCGGTTCATTGGATTAAGCAGTATTATTCCAAAAGACAGATTTTAACCCACATCAGCAAAAACCTGCCCAGGATGGATGCGAAAAGCCTGAATTTCTGGGCCTTCATTTATGGAAAAGAGAAACAATGGCTGCAACATCCGATGCCGGCCAGCGAAAGCTCCTGGCAAAGATTGCCGATTGTGAAGGCGTAAAACCTTTTTATCTGGCGGGTGGGACGGCTTTGACTTTTCAACTGGGCCATCGACTGTCTGTTGATCTTGATTTTTTCAGTCCGCTCCCTTTTCAGGGAGAAATCCTCCTGGCCGGCTTAAGGCATGCCGCTTCCACGGAATTGACGGGGATGGAACGGGGGACGCTGCATATCAACATGGACGGGATTCCGGTTTCATTCTTCGAGTATCCTTACCCGGTTCTTGAGCTAAAGAAAGAGAATGGTTTCGCCATGGCGTCGATTAAGGATATCGGATTAATGAAGCTGATGGCGATTCAGCAGCGCGGTCTTAGAAAGGATTTTATCGATCTGTATGCCATCTGCAAAACCGGTATCCGCCTTGTTGATTTGCTGGAATTGCTGAAAGAAAAATATACCTCGGTTCAGTTTGACAGACTGGCGCTGTTGAAGGCATTGGTTTATTTTGGTGACGCCGTGGAAGAGGTCCCGTTGCTTGTAAAGGATATCAATTGGGACGCGGTTAAAAAGTTCTTTCGGCAGGAAGTCCGAGTTCTCAGTGGCGCCGGTTAATTGATGTGACTCCCAAAGCACACCTGTTAAAACCCGATTCCCCTTATTCCAATCCCTGCGACGCGTCCTCTTTCTTGCGTGACAGCACGGGCTGCTGCATGAAGGTGAGGTATTCCAGATCGCGCAGCTTGCGCGCAAACAGGAGGAAGCCGATGACGAGCGTCACGAGGCAGGCGGCCGTATATCCGTAGCCGTACCAGGCGTAGCCCAGCCGGATGGTGACGATTGTGAAGGATGTCACTGTGCCGAGGAAAAGCGCGGTGACAAAGAGGCAGAGGTTCCGGAAGTCAAAATAGAGAATGATAATCGTGAGGATGAGCAGCAACACATGGAGGAAGGTCCCGAGCAGTCCGACGCGGAGCAGGGGCACCTGCCGCCATTCGAGGCCGAAGGCATTGACCAGATAAGGGGCGAGCAGTATCAGTGCGAGAGTGAAGACGCCCTGAAGCCGGAGCAGTCGCTGGATGGAGAGGTTGAGGGAGTCCACGAGAAGCGCCTTTTTTTCGCGGATGACCGAAAGCGGCTGGCGGAGTGTGATGGCGCCGTAGAAGTCGCGGTAATGGTTGTAGAAGCTCGTTTCAATGCGGATGAGAAAAAGCGAGAGGGATGGCACGATGGCCAGGAAAGCAATGTAGAGGGCGCTGTCGTACACCGGACAGAAAAAGAAATTGTCGCGGATACGTTCCCCGGGCGAGAGGAACCAGAAGAGGAACTTGTCGATCCAGATAGCGAGGTTGTAGCAGAGGCCGATGAGCACGAGCTGGGGATAGCGCGAGAAATAGTGGAAGAACTCGCGGTTGAGCGATTTGACGTACCGGAACTCGGCGAAGACGGCGCGCGTGAGGAGTGCAAGGATGAGCCCCTGGCCCAGCGTGAAGCCGAGGACGAGTCCGAAGAGACCGCGTACTGCGCAGAGGCCTATACCGAGGAGGATGCTCACGGCCATGCCGGCTATAAAGGCGCGGAAGATGGCCTTGAAATCCCGGAGCGCGGTCAGGAAGACCATGGCGAGCCAGATATTGCTCACTACCGCAAACAGCACCACTCCCAGGACACGGATTTGCATGGGCAACGTTGAGAAGCCGTAAAAGACCGTGCCCACGGCTGTGTTGAACAACGTGGCGAGCAGGAGCACAATCATATAGGTGGGGAGCACCGCATCCTCGTCGAGACTGAAAAAGCGGTCTGAAAGGTAACGCGTGACCACCATCTGGAACGCGCCGGTGAGGATTAACGAGAAGGCGTACGAATAAACCACCATGGCGCGGAAGGTGTCGTGGTCCGTCACGGAGAGGTGCGTTGCGGAAAAGAAACCGAGCAGCCCCACGGAGAGGATGGTGAAAAGCCAGGGCCCGGCCGAGATGGCGGCCGCGTAAAAATAGGCCTTGAGTGAGCCCGTGTAGGTGTCCTCCGCGAGGATCTTCTGGATGCGGAAACCGATTCCGGCCATTTAGCGGGCCTCCCGGGTGCGAAGGTTCTGGTACAGCGTATTATACTCGGCGAGCAGGTCCTGCTGCCGGTAATGGGTCGTGACGCGTCGTTGGCCGGTTTCCCCGAGACGCTGCCGCAAGGCCGGGTCGCGTGCCAGCCGGAGCAGGGCCGCGGCCGTGGCTTCCGGGTTGGCAATGGGGGTGACCAGCCCGCTTTCGCCCAGGGCCCGGTCCTCCGCGGACACGCCCTGAAGCAGTTCACGGCAGGCGCCCACATCGGTCGCGACCACGGGCAGACCCACGCAGCCCGCCTCGAGAATGACGAGGGGCTGTCCTTCGCTGATGCTGGTGAGAACAAGGCAGTCCATCTGCGGGTAATAGCGCTGCAGATCCACGGGGCCGAGAAAGCGCACGGCCGGCGCGATGTCGAGGATGTCGCAGAGCTCCTGGCACTCGCGCGTGTAGTCGGGTTCCTCGTCAAGCGGCCCGAGGATGAGCGCCTGGACGCCGGGTTCAGCGCTGCGCACAATCTTGATGGCACGCAGCAGGGTCTTCATGTCCTTGATGGAGACGACCCGTCCGGCAAAACCGATGGTGAAGGGGCGGCCGGGGTCGCGCGCAGTAAAAGCGGCCTGTGCGTCCCGGAAAAGCTCGGGAAAAATGCCGTTGGGAATGATGCGTGTCCGGTGCGGGTCCGCGCCCTCGGCCACCTGCACGGCGCGGTTGCTCTCGCACAGGGTGACGATGGGGTCCGCGGCCTGGTAGGCGACACGGCCCAGGGTCGCGAACATGCGTATCCACCAGTCGCGGAAGTACTGCCGCCGCTCTTCGGTGATTGCGCCCCCTTCGTCACGGTAGATCCATTCCGCCTCTTCGATTTCGAGGCGGCGTTCGCGTGTGTAGATGCCGTGTTCGGTGAGCATGAAGGGGGCCCCGGTGCGCATCTTTGCGAGCGCGCCGCAGAGCCCGGCATAGCCCGTGGAGACCGCGTGGTAGACCCGCGCGTCGGGCAGCCGCTGCTGCAGGATGGAAAAGAGGGGCAGATGCGTGAAGCGCCAGGTCCAGAAATAATCGAGAAAAGAAAGGTCTCCCGCCTTTTCTTTGTAAAAGCGTTCCACCATTTCCCATGACGGTTTTGAATAGAGCATTTCTTCGAGCGAAAGGCCCGGACCGTGGCCCGAATGGAAACGGTTGACCGCGGGTTCGAGCGCGCGGGCATCGCCACCGGCCAAGCGTTGGTGCATGGCAATAAGGTCGTCCTTCCAGTGACCCGGGAATTTTTTGTAATCGGGAAGGGCCTCGGGCCGCGCATCCTGCAGAAAGATTTCCTGGAAATAGGTGACGTTGGGCGGAAATTTGTATTGGAATTCGCGCAGGGTGTCTGCGGTGGCGGACAAGTGAAGCACCGCAAAGCGGAGGTTGTGCAGGCTCCCGATGAGCTGGTGCACCCAGGCGGAGACGCCGCCGGTCACGTAGGGATAGGTCCCTTCGACAATCAGGCAGACATCAACCATGTTTGGCTCCGGTGTGGACGAGGATGGCGTGGCGCAGGCTTTCCTTGAGCGCGGGGTCGGTCTCGCGGTGGTGGAGGTCCATGGCCAGCGGCAGGTGATGCGGGGCGAGTGCGAAGAGTGGCACGGCCGCGGCGCGGACTTCGGGCGTGCCCGATGCGTACACCCGGCCGAGGTCCTGGCCCGCCTCGGACGAAAGCGGGGCCGCGGCCTGGGTTGCCAGATAAGCGAGCAGGCTCGTTTTTCCGGCATCGGGCACCGGGGTTTCGGCGAGCAGCCGGAGGTAGAGCTCCGCATCCGGGGAACGGTTATCCATGCGCGAAACACTTTCCATAAAGGCGTCGAGACTATGGATTTCGACGGCGGTGGTGAGGAGCCCGCTCATGACGCCGGCCTTGCGTCCGCTGTCGAGATGCATGGCTGCGATGGCCTCCATGACCGGCAGCAGCCGTTCGTGGCGCGCGGACAGCAGGGCCAGGAGCGGGGCCGGGTCGTTGTTCGAAAGCGCGAGGGCCGCGTCGAGGAGCGCGCCGCGCACTTCCACGGTTCTTTCCAGGGGCAGGTGGTCAATCGTCGTTGTCAGGGCCGAGGGGGCGCGGGTGCTCTGGAGCGCCACAACGGCCAGGTAACGTAGGTCCGGACTTTGATCGGCCAGCGCTTCGCGAAGCCGTGAAAGCAGGGGTTCACGCGGAAGATGGGTCTCGAAATGACGCGGGAGAAAGGCCAGCACGGCCTCGCGCCGGAAGGCGCGTTCGGGCGATGCGTCCGAAAGAATCTGCGCGAACAGGTCCTGCTGATCGGAAAAAGGGCCTCGGCAGAGTGACAGGAGGGCGGCGTCGGCCACGGCCGGGTCGTTCAGCGCCGCGGTTGCGAGGGCGCGTTCGGCGGCGTTCCCGCGCGCATAGGCAAGCGCTTCGGCCGCGGTCAGGCGCACGTTCTTGTCCGGGTCGTTTGCCAGCAGCCGTATCAGGGCGGTCACGGCTTCGTGCGGGGTGAGGCGGAGAAGGGCGTGGCGACAGGCCGCGTTCCTGCAGCCCGCGGCCGGGTGGGTGAGGAAGCGGCGGAAGAACCGGGCGGAGAGGCGCGGGAGCATCTCCGCGAGCGCGGAATCGGCCATGAGGTTTTCGCGGCCGTCGCGGTTCCGCGAGAGCAGGGTGAAGAGGAATTCCGCGCATTCGCGCCGTGGAAAACGCTTGAGCTGTTTCAATAATTCGAGACGTACCGCCGGGTTCTCTTCTTTTGCAAAATGGCGGAGCAGGAGTTTCGGGACGCGATGCCGTGGGTAATGGGCGATACTCCAGACCGCGGCCTGGCGCACGCGCGCATCGGGCGCCTCCAGCAGGGGTACAAATACGGAAAGGCGTACAAAAAACAGGCGCGAAAGTTCGCCCAGTGTCACCACGAGTTCGAACAGGGGCTCGCCTGAAAAGGCTTTCAGTTCCAGCGCCTCCAGCAGGGGGGCCACGGTGCGCACGTCCCGGAGCTTTCGGAAGGCGGCCAGGCATTCGAGTGCCGTGGCGGGTTCGCCCGCGGCCAGCAGGTCGAGGAGCGGAAATACCACACGCGGTGCGCGGGTATTACCGAGGATGCGCACCAGCCGGGCGGCGGCGTCAGACGATGGACGGCGCCCGAGTACGTCAAGGCAGAGGTCGATGCGTTCGCGAAGGGGGAGTTTTTCAACGGCGTAAGCGGTTTCGCGCAGGAAGGGCGGGTTTTCGAGGAGCAGAAGAAAACGCAGAAGAAAGCTTGAGGCCGATACCGAAAGACGGCCGCTTTCACGCAGCAGGTGGAGCAAGGCGGCTTCGTTGCCCTGGGATGCGAGGGAGCGGAGCACGGCCAGGGCGACTTCGCCTTCGGAAAGGGCGAGGAAGGCGTCCACCGCGGCGCGGCGTTCGGTCCAGTGCGCGCTCGAAAGCCCGCTCTCAATCTGTTGTGCATCCATCATGACCACATTTTCTCAATGGATTCGAACCGTTCCCATCCCTGGACCCGGCCCCGGGGCACGGTGCGCAGAAAGGTCGAAAGACCGGTGTAATCGCGGCTTTCGTAAAGGCATTCGGCCATCCAGATGTGGCCGTTACTGTCCTCCGGGTGTGCGGTCACGTAGCAACGGATGTCAGCCTCCGCGGCCGGCGTGTCGGAAATCAGGAGGCGCACCTTGCCCATAGAGAGC
>JAZDKP010000143.1:0-2169 GCA_043802925.1 Fibrobacterota bacterium
CGACCGTGGCGGCAACCGGTTCATCCCAGCCTATAAAATGGATATGTTTGGGCATATATATTTTCTTGCGTTATAGCATAAGAAAATGATATTTTCTACAAACAAAAGATAAATGATATGAGTTTAAACCGAAAGATAAAAATGAAGGGCCGCAGCCTGCTGAAGCTGGCGGACTTGAGCGATGAGGAACTGGTCTACCTGATTGACCTGGCCGAGCGCCTCAAGGCGATGAAAAAGCGCCATGTGCAGGCCAACACCCTTTTTCGTAAAAACATCGCCATGATTTTCGAGAAACCCTCCACGCGGACCCGGTCGGCCTGCGCGGTGGCGGCCGTTGATGAAGGCGCGAGCGTGGAATACATGGATAGCCATGACCTGCACCTCGGCAAGAAAGAATCAATCAAGGATTCCGCGCGGGTGCTCGGCCGGATGTTTGACGGCATAATGTTCCGCGGCTACAAGCAGGAAACGGTGGAGATCCTTGCCCGGTACGCGGGCATCCCGGTATGGAACGGCCTGACGGATGACGATCATCCCACGCAGACCATCGCGGACTTGATGACCATTCGCGAGTATTTTCACGGGTTGCATGGCTTAAAGGTGGTTTACATCGGCGACGGGCGGAACAACGTTTGCCTTTCCCTGATGATGGGGTGTGCAAAAACGGGGGTGAATTTTGTGGATTGCACCCCGCCGCAGCTGGCGCCGACAGCCAGGCAGGTTAGCGAGGCGGAGGCGGTGGCGCGGGCCCACGATTGTTCGCTCGAAATATCACACGACCCCGCAACGGCCGTGCGCAAAGCGCATGTAATTTACACCGACGTCTGGGTTTCGATGGGCGAGGAGAAGAAATTTGCCGAGCGAGTGAAATTGCTGAAACCTTACCCGGTCAGCATGGATTTGATGAAAACGACCGGAATGATCAAAAAAGAGGAAGTGATCTTCCTGCATTGCCTGCCGGCTTTTCATAACAAGGAGACTGAAGTCACAAAGGAAATCGGCGCGCTGGAAGTGACGGATGAAGTGTTCGAGGCGCCGTTTTCAAAGGTGTTTGAACAAGCTGAAAACCGTTTGCACACCATCAAGGCAATCATGGTGGCGACGCTAACCGATGGAGACCTGCCAAGATGAATGGACCAAAAACCAGCCTGGGCGAACTTGAATGGGACGCGTTTCAAAAATATGACCTGGGCCTGAAAGCGCAATGTTTCAACGTGGATGGGCGTCCCTTCCACGTCGTGCTGGCCCAGCAATTCAACCGCAAACTGCTCGTGGAACTGGGCGAACTGGCCACGAGCGTGCGACAGATCGCCAAGACTAAGGCCGGCATGGATTTCCTGCAAGGCCTGCTTTCCCACAAGACGGCCATGCTTTATTTCTCCCAGCCCAGCACGCGGACATTTCTTTCGTTTCATTCCGCCTGCCAGATCCTGGGAATGCGCACGGTGGAAGTGCGCGACACCTCCACCTCCAGCGAAATGAAGGGCGAAACCCAGGAGGATTCCGTGCGAACTTTCAGTTCCTTTTCCGACGTGATCATCATGCGCAGCGCCATCCCGGGGCTGGCGGAAAAAATGGCCTGGGTGCTTTCCAACACCGAGCGACCGGTACCGATCATCAACGCCGGTTCCGGCAAGGACCAGCACCCGACCCAGGCCCTCCTCGATATTTACACCCTGCACCGCAGTTTTGAAAAAAGGGGCGGAATCGACCGCAAGAAAATAGTTTTCGTGGGTGACCTGGCGCGCGGACGGACCGTCCGGTCGCTGGCTTATCTTCTGGCCAATTATGAAGGCGTAAAGCAGTATTTCGTGGCCCCGCCGCACCTCCAGATCGGCCAGGATATCCAGGATATTTTAAAGAAAAACGGGGTGGCTTACGAACTGGGGGCCGACATTGACAAATACGTTGAGGATGCTGACGCGATCTATATGACGCGGATCCAGGACGAGTGGGATGATAACAAAGCCGGCGGTGAAGCGATTGAAACCAAGAATTATCACTTCACGGTTGAGCATCTCCAGCGCCTGCCGGCCCATGCCGTGATCATGCACCCGCTGCCGCGGCGGCAGGAAATATCCGTTGAGGTTGACGGTGACCCGCGCGCGGTCTATTGGCGCCAGGTGCGCAACGGCATGTGGATCAGGGTGGCCCTGATGGCCCAGATAT
>JAZDKP010000144.1:0-24201 GCA_043802925.1 Fibrobacterota bacterium
CAGCGAATACCGCTCCATGGGTTCCGGGGTTATCGTCACGGAAAAAGGCCATATCGTTACCAATTACCACGTGGTTGAAAACGCATCCACCATCGAGGTTCACCTGTCAGACGGACGCAAGGCGGCCGCGAAAGTGCTGGGCGCGGATCCCTATACAGACCTTGCGATTATTAAAATTGACGGAAATGGACTGCCCGCTATTCCTGTGTGTCCTAACGATAGTATCTATATTGGTGAATGGGCCGTGGCCATTGGCAACCCTTTCGGCGCGCTCATTCGCGATAACCAACCCACGGTGACCGTAGGCGTAGTGGGTGCGGTCGGCCGCGAATTCACCCGCGAAAGCGGCATCAAGTACACGAACATGATTCAGACCGACGCGGCCATCAATCCGGGCAACAGCGGTGGCGCGCTTGTCAATTGTTTGGGCGAGCTGATTGGCATCAATACCTTCATTATCTCCCCGGGTGGGACCGGCAACATCGGCCTGGGCTTTGCCATCCCGGCGGGCCGCGCCATGAAGACGCTCAAGGAAATCATTCAGTATGGTAAAATCCGGTCCTTTTATACGGGCATTTCTATCCAGGATATCAATCAGATTATGGCGCATAGCCTGGGTCTTAAAAGCGCATATGGGGTTATTGTCAACCGGCTCGAAAAAAACAGCCCGGGCGCCCGGGCCGGCCTCAAGGTCGGGGATATCATTCTCAAGGTAAACGGAAAAGAGGCGCTGGACGAAGCGACCATCACGGACACGTTCAACCAGTTCCTGCCCGGCGACAGGGTCACGCTCACGGTTTTTCGGGACGGGAACGAAAAGAAGATCGATCTGCTTCTCGAGAGCCGCGAACAGCAAAAATAAATAACTGCGGAAGGGGGGATTTGAACCCCCACGGTTTCCCACGAGATCCTAAGTCTCGCGCGTCTGCCAATTCCGCCACTCCCGCGTGGTTTCTTTAAAATATAAAAAAAAACCCCCGCAGAGTTAGCGGGGATTTTACCAATAAAAAGAGGGGGTTCTTTATATCAAGCGCAGAAGGCGAGTTCGCAGTTCTGCGTGCTTGCTTTCATCTTCTCTAACGCGCGTTTTTTAATCTGCCGTACGCGTTCTTTTGAAATCCTCAGTTTTTTACCGATTTGTTCGAGGTTGAATTCCGTCTCCCGGTCGATACCGAAATAATGCCTCACCACTTTCTGTTCCTGATCATTGAGCGTCTCAATCATGTCCGACACGCTTCGGTGCAGGCCTTCGCGTTCCAGAACATCGTCCGGCGCTTCCGTGTGATCGTCCGGGATAAGATCATAAATATTGGCGTCGTTGTCGTCTCCCAAGGGTTCGTCCATAGAGACCCGGTTGCTTCCGAGGGAGAGGATTTGTTCGACCTCTGCGGTTTTGGCCTCGGATTTACGCGCCACGAAGTCGTAATCGATACGACCGAACTCCTGAAGCGAAAGCTCGGTCATTCTGTTGACCCGTTTGAGCTTGGATTCTTTTTCCGCGGAAACGCGGACCAAGCGTGATTTTTCGTACAAAGCCTTGATAATGGACTGGCGGATCCACCAGACCGCGTAAGAGATGAATTTGACCGAATAATCCGAAGGCCGAAACCGTTTCGTGGCCTCGATGAGCCCCAGATTACCTTCATTGATCAACTCGGGCATGGAAAGACCCTGATTCTGGTACTTGACAGAAACACTCACGACAAAGCGGAGGTTGGAGGTGATAAGCTTGTCCAGGGCCTTTTTGTCGCCGGTGTCTTTGTACTGGTTGAGAAGTTCGCGTTCTTCTTCGCGCTCAAGTTTCGGATAAGGACGGATTTCTTTAAGATACTGGTTCACGAAATCCTGGTCATTCCGGAATCGGGATGTAAGTGCCATAATAACTCCTTTTAAGTACGCCATAAATATACGCGATCCCCGTTCTTTTTGTGTCACAGCATTGTAATGAACCCGTAATTTTTAAAAGAAAAAAGCAGAAATACTATAACAAGGAGTCATCAAAGAAAAATAACACAACCTGTGGGGGATAAGAAGAAAGGAAATTATCGGATAGGAGCGTTCATATCGTTGATTTTGGCCTTCACATTGTGTAAAATCCGCCATTCCGAGAGGTTCGTGTTTGCTGTGAAACCCGTTCCAGTGTAAATATCACCCTCGCTGGTCATCATTTCCACCAGCCGATCCGAGAAGACTTTGTCTGTTTTTTTATGCCAGGAGATGGCGGAGGTGGTCACTTGCTTGCCGTCATAGGTTGATATTTTTACGTTACCCGTGGCAATCAGCGTGTCAAACGCGCTGGAAATATGGCCGGAATCGGAGCGGAGGTGCGACTCGCCTTGTGGCGTGAAATAGATGATCTCCACGGGGTTCAGGTAGATATGACCGCCCTTACGAAATTTGACAAGGTGACTTGTTTTCAGGGTCCAGAGCTTTTTGTTCTTTTCTGTGAGCGACATCGTGGTTCGGTCCATAAATTCCTGCACCGGCAGGTTGTCGTTGTCGATAACGAGCTCGTTTGCCGCTGGTTTTTTATCACCGCAGGCGCAGAACAGCAGGGCCGCTGCCAGGAAAAGGGTCAGGGTCTTGATTTCCATCGTTCGTGCATCCAGATCCATTGGCCGGGATCGCGGCGGATCATTTCTTCCAAAATGAAATTATATTGACGCATGGCATCCGAGATTTTTTCTTCTTCGTTCGCGCCGGACGGGATGATTTCAGGATGGACTGTTACTTGCTGGCAGCCGTCTGCGGCCCGGACAGTGAAGATGGGCACCAGCGGAACCCCCCGGCGGATGCCAAGCTTGAAAGGGCCTGAAGGTGTTTTGGCCGGTTGGCCGAAGAAATCGATGAAACGGCTTTCAACCCGTGTGTCCAGATCGCACAGTACTCCGAAGCCCCCACCTTCCTTCAGGTTTTTATAAATTTCCTTAAGGCCCTGTCCGCGTTCGACGTAAGAGACATTAAACGTTTTCCGGCTCTCCACAATGATGTCATTCAGCCGCGGATCATAAAGTTTGGCGCCCAGTACAATCATTGGATAGCCAAGAAGCGCAAAACGGGGTGGCATCATTTCAAAACAGCCCATGTGGGCCGTTAGAAAAATGATCCCTTTTTTATTTTCCAGGAACGGGCGGGTATGCTCGAGGCCCGTGATACGCATGATACTTTCTGCCCGTGTACGCAGAAGGGACGGCATGAGTACCGCATCCACCAGATTCTGCGCGATATTGCTGAATACGCGACGGCCGATTTCATCCCGTGCTTTGGCTGATAGGGAAGCGCCGTAAGCCTGTTGGAGATTCGCGTGGATTTTCCGGCGTTCATTTGCGGCCAGACAATAACCTGTTGCGGCGAGGAGCCGGGCGAGGAGCAGTGACGCAGGCCGGGGCAGGAGTTTTACGACGACCATCAAGAAAACCACGGCCCGGAAAATGAGCCCGTTCTTAATGCGCTTGCCAAGCGGTTTTTTGTCACTCATAAATAAGCGCTTCCAGAACATTGCCCACCTGTCCGAGGCTCTGCGCCGAACATTTGTCGGGCGTGTCACTTATCGTATGCCAGTAAGGGTAGTCAAGGTCAATCAGGTCCACGGCGGGAATGCCTTTTTCAATCAAGGGAACGTGGTCGTCGTAAATTGCGTAACCCGTCCGGTCCACAAAGGCGGAACAACCTTGTGCCGCAGCCAGGGACCAGATTTGGTCCATCACTATCGGGGCGTTTGCCTGTGAACGCTGCTCACGCCGGATGGAAAGATCCCGGTCCCCTATCATATCAATCAGCACCGCGTACGTGTAATCGGAAGGCCGCGCGGATTTTGCGAAATGTTTGGAGCCGAGGCACCAGCCTTCGGGGTTGGTTTCCGTGCCATAGTCTTCGCCATCGAAAAAGATAATCTCCACGCTTTTTTCCGGAGGCCGGGAGGAAAGAAGGCCGCATAATTCCAAGAGTACAGCCGTACCGCTCGCACCATCATTGGCTCCGAGCACGGGAAGCGAACGGTTCGAGGCAATGGGATCGCGGTCGGCCCAGGGACGGCAGTCCCAATGCGCGCAAAACAGGATTCGTTTTTGGGATTGGCCTTTGAAAAGGACATGAAAATTGGTGAGTGCGAGCGTCTTTTTACGGTGCGTATCATTCCAGGTGAAATTCACACGCCGGTATTCGCCTTTGATGCGGTGAAGAGAGGTTTCGAGCCAGTCCTTTGCGGCCTTGTGGCCATTGGAATTGGGTTCGCGCGTGCCTAAATTGCACTGCTGCCGGAGATAACCAAAGGCGCGTTCCGCGTCAAACGTCTGCGGCAGGACCGCAACCGGGAATAAAAAAAGGAGCGTCCCTGTCAGGATGGCTCCCTTTGCGGATGTTGTCATAAAGCGTCAGGCGCTTATTCGAGGCTCTTGCGTTTTTTTTCTTCTTCCTTCAATTTGCACTTGATGCAGAGGCGGGCATGGGGCACGGCCTTGAGCCGCTCAAAATCAATTTCTTCCGTGCATTCCTGGCAGAGGCCGTAATCCTTTTCTTTGACACGGATGAGCGCCTCTTCCAGGTGGTGGAGGAAGCGGCCTTCGCGGGAAGCCATGTGGAAGGCCTTTTCGCGTTCCTGAAAGTCCGTGGCTTGGTCGGCCAGGTGGTAGGAATAGGCGGAAATGTCGCCGGAGGCCTCGCGGGAGGTGGTGTTGAAGGTGGATTCTTCGATCAGCCCCAGCTCCTTGAGCAACGTTTCGCGCTTTTCGAGGAGGAGCTTTTCAAATGATTTTCTGTCTTTCTGGTTCATTCGCGTTCCTTTTATTCCGTTGTGGTCTAGTAAATTTATGTTTTTATACGGCGGATTGCAACAGTAATGTTTTCACCGTCAATGTCCGTTTCCTTGACAGAGGCATCTATCGCGGCGGATCCCCGTATCACAGAGGCGGCCAGGGTCTCCTGTTTTAAGAAAGTGCAGAAAGGGCCGGTGAACAGGGCGGCCATCCGTTCGTTGTTTGTCTGGAACACGACCGCGATGCGGTCCTCTTTGTCAAAATCAAGTTCTTTGCGGAAAGTGTTGATGCGGTTCTTGAGTTCCAAGGCGTAACTTTCGTCCAGAAGCGTGTCAGTGACTTTCGGGTTAATCCCGACAGTGATGCCGTCCCGGGTTTCGAGGACGCTGTCGTCCTTGGCCTGGCGATCCAGCACGACCTCTGCGAGCGAGACTTCCTGGTCGAGGATGCGCACAACGCCTCCTTTTTCCAGGGCGGCCACGGCGTTGGCATCGAGTTTTGCGATGGCTTCGGCCGCGTCCTTCATCCGTGGCCCGAATTTTTTACCGAGTTGGCGGAAATTGGCTTTGACCGTGACGGAAACCAGTCCAGCCGCATCCTCAAGCCAGCGGATCTCCTTGATGTTCAGCTCCTCCAGTATCAGCGCGGCATAGGTCTTGAGGGCGATGAGGCGTGATTTGTCCGCAACCACGCTCATTGTGGAAAGGGGCTGGCGGAGTTTCAGGGTGTGCTTGGCGCGCAGGAAGTTACCCAAGCCCACCACGGTGCGGACGTCGGCCATCCGTTTTTCGAGCCCGGGATTGATGAGGGACTCGTCGACCACGGGGTAATCGCAGAGATGCACGGATCCGGGCGCGCCGGGAACGCGGCCCACGGCGAGGTTACGGTACATTTCCTCGGAGATGAAAGGCAGGATGGGAGCCAGCACCTTGGAGAAGGTAAGCAATACGGTGTAAAGAGTCGCGTGGCATTCCTTTTTCAATTGCGGGTTTTCCGTGGCATTTGACCAGAAGCGCGAACGGCTCCGCCGGATGTACCAGTTGGTCAGATTTTCGATGAAATCCACCACCGCGGGCACGACTTTGTAAAGGTTGTAAGACTCCATCTGGAGGTTGACTTCCTTGACAAGGCTTTGCATGACCGAGAGGATCCAGCGATCCAGTTCGTTGTCGCTGCAGGCGCCGCTATCTACGGCTGGGTCCCACTTGTCGGTCACCGCGTATTCGATGAAAAAGTTGTAGGCGTTCCAGAGCGGGATGATGACGGACTTGAGGATCTCCCGGATGCCGGGCTCGGAAAACTTCATTTCCTCGGCGCGGACCACGGGGGAGTCAATAAGGTACATGCGCAGGGCGTCGGCGCCGTGGGTCTCCATCACGTATTCGGGTGCGGGATAGTTTTTCAGCCGTTTGCTCATTTTTTTGCCGTCTTCAGCCAGGATGAGCCCGCTCACGATGATATTCTTGATAGGGGGCTTGTCAAACAACAGCGTGGAAAGCACGAGCAGGGTGTAAAACCAACCCCGGGTCTGGTCCAGGCTTTCGGCGATAAAGTCCGCGGGAAAAGCGGCGTCAAAGCCCGCCTTATTTTCAAACGGATAATGGCACTGACCATAGGGCATGGCGCCGGATTCGAACCAGCAGTCAAAGACCTCGGAAATGCGCTTCATCATTCCGGCGCACCCTTTTTTTGTGCATGGGAAGGTCACGGGGTCAATATAATGCTTGTGAATATCCGTGATTTTTGAATTGGAAAGCGTTTCCAGTTCCGCGATGGACCCTACGCAATGACGGTGGCCGCAGACCGGGCACTCCCAGATTGGAATACAGCTGCCCCAGAAACGGTTGCGGCTGAAGTTCCAGTCCTTGGCATCTTTCAACCAGTTGCCGAAACGCTTGGAACCCACATATTCAGGGACCCAGTGGATTTGTTCATTGTTGCGCGCAAGCGCATCGCGCAGGTCTTCGATGCGGATGTACCAGGCGTCAATAGCGCGGTAGATAAGCGGAGTGTCGGAACGGTCGCAGAAGGGATAGCTGTGGACAATGGTGCTCTGGTGGACGAGTTTTTCCTCCTCCTTCAGTTTGCGGATGATGGCCTTGTCCGCTTCCTTGCAGTGCTGTCCCTGGAAGTCAGGCACCCCCGCCGTGAAGCAGGCGCCATCATCGAGTGGGTCCGCGAGCGCGATGTTTTCGGCTGTGCACACACGGTAGTCGTCTTCACCATAAGCCGGCGCCATGTGTACCAGGCCCGTGCCGTCTTCGGTGGTCACAAAAGCATCGTTCAGCACGCGGAAGGCGTTGGCCCGGTCTTTAAAATAGGGGAAGAGCGGTTCATAGCTCATTCCATAAAGCGCGTTTCCCTTCATTCGCTCCATGATTTCATAATCCGCAGCGTTTTTATAATGCGCGGCAAGGCGCGCTTCGGCCAGGTAATAAAAAACGCCTGTGATATTGTCGCGAATCTTCACATAGTCAATATCCGGCCCCACGCATACGCCCAGGTTTCCGGGGAGCGTCCAGGGGGTGGTCGTCCAGCAGAGCAGGTATTCGTCAACGCGGCCGATGAGTTTAAAACGGATGGTAATCGAAGGGTCCTGCACATCTTTGTAGTTGGCATTGGCTTCAAAATTGGACAGCGGCGTGGTCAGCGCCCAGCTGTAAGGCATTACCCGGTGCGCCCGGTAGATGCGGCCCTTGTCCCAAATCTGCCGGAAGACCCACCAGACCGATTCCATGAATGAGCGGTCCATGGTTTTATAATTATTGTCAAAGTCAACCCACCGGCCGCTGCGGCGCACGGTTTCGCGCCAGGCGTCCACATATTTCATGACCAGGGAACGACACTGTTCGTTGAAAACATTCACCCCTTTTTTCAGGATTTCGGGCGTGCCTTTTAAGCCCAGTTCATCCTGCGCGAGTTTTTCGATGGGAAGCCCGTGGCAGTCCCAACCGAACCGGCGTTCAACATAGCGTCCGCGCATGGTCCAATAGCGTGGAATAATATCCTTGATGGTGCCGGGCAGGAGGTGGCCGTAGTGGGGAAGGCCCGTAGCAAAGGGCGGGCCGTCATAGAACACGAATGGTTTTTTATTGCGGGTCTTTTCCAGGCTTTTTTCGAAGGTCCGGTCTTTTTCCCAGAAGGCGAGGATCTCCTTTTCGATGTCCGGAAAGGTTTTTTTCTTATCCAGTTTTTTAAACATATTCCAATTGTATCCTTCGTGTTTTTTATGCCTTTCGGAGAAACCCTTCAATGAGCGCCACCAGATGGGGTTCCGCCTTGTTGGCGGTCGCAATGATTTCTTCGATATTGACGGGCTTAAGCGTATCGGGATCGCATTTGTCCGTGACCACGGAAACACCGAGTACTTTGAGCCCTGCATGGACGGCTACAATGACTTCGGGAACCGTGGACATTCCAACCACATCCGCGCCGAGTACGTGGAGCATGCGGTATTCCGCCGCGGTTTCGAGGCAGGGGCCGCTCATCATGGCATAGACGCCTTCGTGTACGGTAATGCCCTTCTCCTTTGCGGCCGCTTTAGCTATAGTGCGTAACGCAGCGGTATAGGCGTCGAACAGGTCGGGAAAGCGCGCGCCGAGCCGGTTGTCGTTGCGGCCCACAAGCGGCGTGGTACCGAGCAGGTTGATGTGATCGCGGATAAGCATGAGGTCCCCGGGATTGTACGACAGGTTGATGCCGCCGCAGGCATTTGAGATCACGAGCGTATGGATACCAAGTTCCTTAAGTACCCGCACAGGATAGGTGATTTGCTGCAGGTCGTAGCCCTCGTAATAATGGAAACGGCCCTGCATGACCACCACGGGTTTGCCCGAAAGCGTGCCGAAGATAAGCTTGCCCGCGTGGGACTCCACAGTGGAGAGTGGAAAATGGGGGATGTCGGTGTAGTCAATCACGCAGGTCTTCTGTATCCGGTCCGCAAGGCGTCCCAGTCCTGTACCGAGAATAATCCCGAACAAGGGCTGAAAGGACGTCTTCTGTCGGATTGCGGTTGCGGATTCCCGGATTTTTTCGAAAAGATTTTCCATGGTTATTACTCCAGCCTAAGTTCGTTAATGCCGTTGATTTCGACCCGTTTATTCCGGGATGTGGTCCCGGACGTTATACGCACCGCGGACTTTGCCACCCGTGCGGTTTTTGCCAGGAGCATGATGAGCGCTTCGTTCGCGGCATTGTCCACGGGTTTGGCCGCGACCCGGACTTTAAGCACGTTATTTTCAAATCCGGTAATCACGGTCTGCCGAGCGTTAGGTGAAAGCCGGACTGAAAGTGTCATGGCGTTTTGGCGCCCATGTCATGGGCCGAGGACAGGTGAATGGTGTGGTCGCGTCCATCGTCCGGTGCGTGCGAGGGACGGTCGGGCGCGTGCGTGTCCGAATCCATAAGGTGCAGCAGGTCGAGCTGTGACTTGATGAGCGTGCGGAACTTGACGATGAAGGTGTTCTTCTGCTCTTTGAGCACTGTGCTGGAATCGCGTATTTCCTTCAGCGCTTTTTCCGCATCGCGCTTGATTTCCTCGGCGCGGACTTCGGCCTCGCGGACAATAAGCGTTGCCTCATGTTGGGCCTGGACTTTGGATTCCTCCAGTGTTTTCTGTGAGCTTTGCATCATGTTGTGCAGTGTTGTTTCGAGCTTTTCGTACTTGGCGAGTTCGCGCTCCAGGCCCGAAATGCGGCCTGCATGCTCGTCCCGCTCCTTCATCAGCTCCTCGAACCGGTCCGCGACCATCTCCAGGAAATGGCCAACCTCATCCGTTCGGTATCCCTTGAACCCGGTCTTGAAGGTCTGGCGTCGAATGTCCATGGCGGTCATCGGCATGGCGTCCCTCCCGTGTTAAAAAGAAAGGGTCATCAGCATCCGTTGAAGGAAGCCGATGACGAGGAAAATAAGAATGGGCGATAAATCAATGGGCATGTTCACATTGAAGCGCTCCAAGACCCGCATATAGAGGTCGCGGGCGGGCTGGAGGACCGGGTCCGTGACGCGAATGAGCCAGACGACGATTTTACTGTCGGAATCGATGCCCGGCACCCAGGAGAGTATGATGCGCATAAAGATGAGCATTTCGTACACACGCAGGAGCGCGACCAGGATTTGTATCAGCAAGCCCATTTCATTCGCTTTCAAACAGAGCGCCGCCCACGCGGACCATGGTAGCGCCCTCTTCAACGGCTATTTCAAAGTCGCCCGACATGCCCATGGAGAGCCCGGGCAGAGGAAAACCCATTTTCAGCATCGTCTCGCGTGTCATTCGTAACGAGCGGAACACATTGCGGATTTTTTCGGCTTCACCGGTGAACATGGCCATGGTCATAAGTCCGCGCACCGAGATGTTCTTCATGGCCGTGGCCTGCGCGAGCGCTTCCGGCAGCTCGTCATGTTCGAAGCCGTGCTTTTGCACCTCCTGTGAGGCGTTTACCTGCAACAGGACGGGCATGACCGTGCCTTCGGCGCGGCAGGCCGTATCAATCGCTGATAGCAGGCGAAGAGAATCCACGGATTGGATCATGTCCGCCATCCGGATCGCCTGCTTTACCTTGTTGGTTTGCAGGTGGCCGATGAAATGGACCGAAAAGCGTTCCTTCAGGAACGCGCTCTTTTCCGCAAGTTCCTGGACGCGGCTTTCGCCAACCACGGCAACGCCGGCTTGTTTCAATTCATCAATTTCTTCCAACGAACGCGTTTTGGTGACCGCGACCAGGGTGACGTCCAATGCGGTACGGCCGGACCGTTCTGCCGCAGCGGCAATCCGCTCTTTTATCCTCGATAAGTTCATTTTAATCAAAGACATAAAGCGTGGATAATATACAATAAGGGGATTTGGTCCGGCAACGACTTAAACGAGGTGGTAAGACGCCCGAAGACCCTTGTTTTAAAGAAAAAAAGAAAAGGGCTATTCTACGTAAAAACGCCAGATTCCGAAAGCCTTCACATTATGAAAGTCCGGTACGAGCGGTGGCGACCAGGCGTTCAGCGTCTGTTTGGGCGCAAAACCGTTGATGCGGAGGATATTGGCGCGCCAGGTGTCGCCCGGCTTTGGCGGAATGTTTTTTGAAAAGAACAGATCCGCGAAGTCCAGGGCCAGGATCACGATCCATTCCTTTTTTCCCTGGTCCCACTTTGACGTGTGGCGAAAGCTTGTGGGGTTCCAGTCACGAAAACCCTGAAAGCGGGGGCCGCGGCGGTTGTCCTGGGTATCGTTCAGTATCAGCGCGTCAAACGAGGCGTTGAGCGGGTTCACCTGGAGTTCGTAATACACGCGGCCGAGGCCCAGGGGGTCCATGAACAGTTCGGCCACGCTTTCATCGTATAGATTTGCGTCGTGTTCTGTCAGCCGGGCCTCGGGATTGGCCGCCTCCATCTCAAAGCAGGCGTAAAGTGACGCGTCATCCCAGAGCAATCGAACCACGCTCTTTTCCGCGGGTGCGTTGCCGGTCACGGCCTCGCGCAGCGTCACGGCTTTCGCGTCCCAGAAGTCCGCGGGCGTTAATTTTTCAACGGACGGAAGCCCTGTTTTTTTCCTGATTCCATATTCCGGTGTATCCATGATGCGGTCCTTTCAGCGATTGAACCATGGAACCATGTTCAAACCAACCAGAAAAAGCAGAACCAGGACGGCCAGCACCACGCATGTAAAACAGAGGACAATGGGAATCAACACGGCCAGTGCGCTTTTTCCCGTGGTGGTGTTATGCGCCTCCCGAAGCCCGATGACATTGATGGCCAGCGCCCAAACAAAGCCCGTTAGTGTCCCTAAGACCGGAACAATGCCGAACAAAGCCGTGGCACCCTGTGCATAGGCATAGACTTTGAAGGTTGTGGGATAGAGCCGGTGGGCGCCTCCGGCCAACTTGAGGCCGGCATGGAGAATGGCCGATACCAGAAAGAGCGCGATGGCGTTTACGAGAGGAATAAAAAGTATGGAAATTACGGGTAAAATGGAAGTTCCGAAAAGAGCTGGAAAGCGCTCTGCGGCCGAAGGCCACAGGAGGCCCGCGCAATATTGCCATAAGGAACCGAAAAGACCGCCCACGGTTCCGCCGATGAGACCGAAAAGGAGGGCATTAAACAATGAGGCGTCCGACATCATTTGGCGGAAGGTCGCGGCCGGAGAAAAGAGCACCTCGCGCAGGGTGATGACGAAGGAGACGGGGTTGAAAAGATGCCCGTGCACTTCCCAGTCAGGCGTCGCTGAAAGTGTCGGGGTTGGGGGGGCACAGATCCCGCACCCGCTGGCGCGGTACCGAGCCGCATACCGCAAACGGTACAGAAAATCGCACCCGGGGAAGCCGCGACGCTGCAAAAAGGGCAGGTCATGCGTTGTTCCTATTTTCTGAAGATCAGGCCGAGCGAGGTCCCCCGGACCCCTGTGTAGTCTTGTATGTCAAGACCCGGTGCGGCCATCAGTTGTTCCATGCGGAAGGTGTTGTCGCCGTACACGCCCTGGACCGGCAACGCGCCCTCGAGTGTAAGGCCGGATGCAGTGATGAGATTCCGGACATCCACATTGCATTCGAGCAAGGCCCCGTTTTCCGGAAAGATGATGTCGAGCGTAATAATAAGGAGGCCGCCTTTTTTGAGCACACGCGCCATCTCCTTCATCATGCGTCCCTGCAGCGCGCGGTCCTCCGCGGTCTGCGGCGTGCGGAGTTCGTCCTTGACGTGTTGGGCGCGGCAGTGTTCGATGACCGAGACCGAAATGACGCGGTCAAAAGATTCGTCCGGCCCACTGATTCGCTCCATGCCTTCCACACGATAATCAATGGAAAGGCCATACTTGCGCGCCAACCGGCGGTCGATGCCGTGCCAGCCTGTGTTCTCCATGGGGTCGATGGCGCTCACCCGGCAGCCCAGTTCCGCGAACAGGTACTGGTTGGGTGCACGGCCACAACCCGCGTCGAGGACGGTAAGGCCGGGTGCAGGGTTGAGGTTGGATAGAACCCAGGGGTATTCCCAGTGTTTGTTGGGGCCGACCGGGCCCGCGCCGGGGTAGGAGAGGAGCTTTTTCATGACCCTGCGGTAGGCCGCGCTCTCTTTTTCCGCAGTGAGTGCGTAACTGTTTTGGCCCGAAGCGGACGGCATCTCCTGTGTACCGAAGGGCCGCGTGCAATAGGGCCGGCAAAGCGCAAATGCCACGCGTAACCGGCGAAGCCAGTTGACAAGAGGCATAGGCAGCGCCCGGGCGAGGGCTTCTTTCATGGTATTCCTCTCATGTGCGGGATGGTTTGCGCCATGGCATCCGTAGCAAATACTTCAAGTTCCTTGAAAAAAAGTGTCTTATAATATAATTTTTACCTGTTGTGAATCATACTGCGATAGCATCCCTTCTCCTGCTGTTTTCCTTTGCGTTTTCCTTTGAAATCGCCCGAAGCGTTGACCGGACTTCGCTGACTCTCGGTGACCCGCTCTTGTTCAAGATTACCGCGACCCGGCAGCAGGGGCAAAAGCTCCTCTTTCCCGGCCCGGACGCCTCCTTTGGCAATTTTGAGTTGCGTGACCTCCGGAGCACCGAGGAGAAAAAGGGCGGGAACATTGTCGAGACCTACTTTTACACGCTCGCGACGTTCAAGCTGGGCGCCACCGTGATTCCAGCTATGCGCGTCGTCAACGCTGCGGACACTGCGGATGCAAAAGCCACCGCACCCGTGGATATTATCATCAATAAAGTCGGGGCCGCAGATACAAGCGACATTGTGGACATCTATGGCCAGGAATCCGTGGGCCGGGGGTTCGGGTTCTACGCGGTCATTGTCGCGGTCGTCCTTCTCCTGGGACTTGCCGTCTATTTTTTCGACCGCTGGCTGCGGAAAAAAGGAACGTCGCCATCCGCTCCCGTCGTCCCGCTTTCCCCAGAGGAACAGTTTGAAAAGGACATGCAAGAACTTGAAAGCGCACGCTTCCTTGAAAGAGGGGAGGTGAAGGAATTCCACCTCCGGATATCGGAAATACTACGACGGTATCTCGGCGGCCGGCTCGGGTTTGAGGCGCTTGAGTCCACCACGTACGAGCTTTTTTCCGCGTTTCGGGCTAAAAACATGGATAAAGCGGCGCTTCGGTTTGTCGAGGAATTTTGTGAAATCAATGATCCCGTCAAGTTTGCCAAGTGGATTCCGGACACCGCGACTTCTGAAAAATTGCTTTTGCTCTCCCGTGAAATAGTGCAACGACTCACCCCTCTTCCTGCGCCTTCTTCCCAAGCCGCTCCTTTGACGGTTAAAACGGCCTGAAAAAGCGTTCCCGGGTTCAAAAAAGCATTTATTTCGGGAAATCGGCATTGTATTTTTTTATTTTATTCTTTCGGTATTTTTCAACTTACATTTAACCAAGGCAGGTCATTGAGCGATGGAAAACGAAAAAAATACATAGACCTCCATATTCATTCAACCTATTCTGACGGCACGCTGACCGTTAAGGAAATCGTTGCCTACGCCTCCACTCGTGGATTGTTTGCCATTGCGCTGACCGATCACGACTGCGTCGCGGGGGTGAAAGAGATGACCACGGTTGCCGGCAGCATTGGCCTGGAGGTTGTCCCGGGAGTGGAGATCAGTTCCCTGTCCGACAATACGGACGTCCATTTGCTGGGGTATTTTGTAGACGTCAATAACGCGGACCTGGTCCGCAAACTCGACGAGATTCGCATTATCCGCATTGAGCGGGCGCGACGGATCGTCGAACGCCTCAACCAAGGCGGCATGGCCCTGCGTTTTGAGCGGGTGCTCGAGTTCTCCAAGGGTTTTTCCATCGGCCGTCCCCATATCGCCGCAGCGCTCATTGCCGAGGAATACGTCAACAACTATTCCGAGGCCTTTGATAAGTACCTCGGCAACCATACCTCTTTCTACATTCCGGTCCAAAAACTTACGCCGCGTGACGCCATCGCGCTCATCCGGCAGGCGGGTGGGCTCGCGGTTCTGGCCCATCCCTTTGTTCTAGACCGCGACGACATCATTGACACGCTTGTGAACGAAGGGTTGGACGGCGTGGAAGTCTACTATCCCAAACAGCCTTTCAACATGCTCATACATTATCGGGAAATCTGCCACAAATATAATTTGCTCGAGACCGGCGGCAGCGACTGCCACGGCCCGCATTTCGGCGAAATTTCGCTGGGTTCTGTCAAGACGCCTGTTGGACTGCTGGAGAAAATGAAAAACCGGCTATCCAGCCGGGTCTAGAGCAACTTTTCCGGCAATGGGATGTCGCCGGTGAGTCCGACCTGAGCCGCGAAGGGCTTCAACCGTTCCGTGATTGCATCCGCGGTCACACCCCGTTTTACCATTACATAAAAATTGGAGAACAGCCAATTGCTGCCAAGCGGCGCGCCGCCTGTGAGGGTCAGCGCCATGTCAATCATGGATCGGTCAGCCCGGGCCATGAAATTAAGGCGACTCCGGACGGAAAACAGGTACGCCTCACCCGTTTCACCGGGCAGCGTCTGGGAGGGCCCCTCCGGTTTTGAATAGCCGGTCACGAGTTCGAACGTCGTCAATTTACGGAAAAGTCGTTGGGACACATCGCCCTGAAGCCCGGGAGATTCGGGATAGTCCGTTGCGTTTGTATTGTACAGGCCGGGATTTTTATAGAAAGATTTTTTGACAAAGACGGTTCCGTAAGCGAGGACCGGAATTCCGGCGCGGAGATAGGTGCAAAGCAGGGGCACGGAACAGGCGCGCAATTCATAAACAGAGAGGTCGTTTCCAACCACGGTCTCGAGGTAGCGGAGCGGGCGGAAGGAGGGGCTGTCATAATTATAAGTACGGGTAATGTCCTTGGCCGCTGCGGTGTCCGCGAACGAAAGAAAGGGGCGGGCGGGCAATGCGGCACGCGCTGCAAGATTGAGGAAGGTCTCCTGCATGCGGTAGAAATCGTGTTCCGGAATCCGTGCGAACCCGGTGTCCTTAAGTGCGCGGAACAGCAATTCTTCGTCCGGATCCGCAGGGGGCAAGGGGACCTCACGGGTGCGCGAGACAATCACCCCGTCCCGCAGGTCCGGATTGGTAAACACGCCGGCACACGAAAGGATCATCAACGCGCACGGCAGAAGGAAAAGGAAAAAAGAAAAGGGCCCGTTCATGGGCTTGGGATCCGTTACTGGTATTCCCAGTTCAGTGTTTTCGGCTTGAGGAGGCCGTCGTTTTTTTCAAGTTTGTAGGAACAGAGGATAATCGTTTTGGAGCCCCGGTTGGTGCCGGTGGACTGGGCCCGGTAGATGGAATCGTTGAGCTTTTCGATGGAGACCGAATAAAAGCCCTCGCGGCATTTAACGTTCATGAATCCTGCGTTCCAGGCCGGGTTGTCCTTGATGGCCTCGAGCGCCTGGGTGAGGCCCTCTTCTGCGATTTCCTGGGAGAGGCGTTTGTCAAACTCGCGGTCGCCGTTCTTTTTTGCCACGTAGAAATTGATGACGAACCCGAGCAACACGAGCGTGACGATGGAGAGGATGATGATGACCGTGGACTGGGCTGCGCCTGTATTATTGTTTTTCATGTTGTGATGTCTTAAAATATATTAAAAAAAGGCCGGGGTAAATAATTATGTTATTGACACGGATTTATCACCCTCAATCAAACTCAGGCGTCATTCGGTTTGTGCATTTTCGCGATCCATTCCACTCCTTCCCGGTCTTTAAAGAAATCAAGCCACAGGTAATGAAGTTTGCAACCCGTGTTGACGCGGACGCCGTGTTCGGAACCGGAAGGGACATGGAGAAGGACGAATTCACCGAAAGAGACCGCTTTTGCGTCAGCCGTGACATCGCATAGGTTGTCCTTGAGACCGAAGAAGAGTTGTTCGAGCATGGGATGCCGGTGTGCGCCGACTGCGTCCGGCCCGGCCGTTTCAACGGATCCCATGCAGAAACGGGGGATGATTTTTTCCGGAACCAGGGTTCGGTTCACGGTTTTTTCACTCTTGATGGCCTCCCTGTAGGTTCTACAGTCCGCATACCGGATGAAATAGGGGAGGAGCTTTTTCGTTGCTTCAAGGTCTTTTGCATCTTCCGGTGTCACTGCCAGTTCGATTTCAAGATACTCCAGGGGAACATCCGGGGCGCAGGTGAATGAAAAGGGGGCCCGGAAGGCGGGAATGAAGAGCGCCCACGGCGACGCGGTAAAGGTCTTTTCTTCCGCAACAACAGAGCCGGTTCCGCGGATGAAAAAGAAAATGCTGAGTCTATCGGCCACGGGATGGAAGATCTGCTCCGTGGAAGGGGCTTGCGCGCCGGCAAAGGTGCGGACGTCCGCGATTTCGCCCGGGAGCACGGGCAGGCGGGAACAGCGGTTTTGGGCCAGGGATTGGGCTGGATTTACAACAGCGGTTGGAATGGAATTTTTCATAGAATAAACTCCGGGGCTATAATGGAGGTGTGTAAGGCTTTCGGGGGACGAGTTATTTCTGCCACTGAAGTTCTTCGCGCTGCATCTCAAAAATCAGCCGGATAATTTTTTCCTTTACGCTGGTTTCAACATTATCGTACTCCACGTGATTTTCGAACATGGGCGCACCCTGCACCTCCCGGGGTACGGCGCGCAACACGATGCCGCGCACTCCGTGAAACGCGTTGCTTCGGAGGGGAAAACCGAGCAGGATGATGTCGCCTCCGTTCAGGGGCGCCTCGGTCTGAAGGCTTAGACCCCCGCCGCTTATGTCGGTGATGGTGCCGGAATGGCGGATCGCTCCTTTGGCGCGTTCAGGCGCGGCAGGGGACTTGAGGATGCGGAACGTGGCCTGATTGTTGACCTCAATGCGGACATGGCTGCGCACCTGCCGCCGGTTCATTTCAATTGCGTGTTCAAACGTGATGCGCCTGCGGTCCGGGGCCACGCGGAGGACCCTGGGCAGAAATGAATACTCCGCCTCTCCCTGTTTGAACAGCGACACCTGAAGCAACCCGTCTTGCCGGAGCGATAGCGGAGCAATGGCATTGTCTGCGAATTCCGCGCTCATGGAAAGCTCGGTGATTTCCACAAGTGTTGCGCGGTACTTCTCTTCTGCGGCGTCCTCCGGGACTCGAAGCGTGAGCGGTTGGCCCGTGGATAGTTCGCGGGACGAAAAATACCGCGCGCCAGCCGGAATTTTAAGAAAACCGAGTTTTCTTCGCGTTGAGGCGATGGTATCGCTGACATTGCGCAGCAATACGGGGTTTTCGCTGCATTTTTCCAGCTCGCGGCCCACGCCGATCTCGAAATATTCAATGTTCCGGAAAATAAGCTCGGATTCGGTCAGACCGCTGTTCAGGATCGCCTTTTTCAGCAGCGTGATTTCCGCGGTATTGAGGGTGAATTTTTTAGAAAGCGCGCTGAATGCTTCGCGGGAGGCCCTTTTTCCAGCGGCAACGGCATTCAGGGAGCGCATGAAATGAAACAGGAGCGCAAGGCCGGCAATAACGGCCATTGCGATGAGAATGAAGACCGCAGCCGAACGGGTGGCTGTGGGCCAGGAACCCGTCAAAGCGGTGATATCAATGCCTGCCAGCACTTGCCCGGCCGCGGCATATAACATTATGAATATAAAACGCATTGTTTCAGGCGTTTATTTTCGATTGATTCTTCATGTTAAATAATATATTTTGAAACTCCACGACTCGGCCGGTCGTCATTATTATAGAATATAATATTCACGCCTGTCGTGCCGTTAAAATTTTGGTTATCATTTGAAAAAATATATGAAAAAAATCCCTATCGATAAAATCGAAGACGGCATGGTTTTGGCCAAGCCCCTTATCGGAAGCGCGGGCAACATCCTGCTTAATGAAGGCGTGGTGCTGAAGGTGTCCATGGTCGCGCGCTTGCGGAACTGGGACATCCCTTCGGTCACTGTTCAGAGCACCGAAGAGACCGTGGAAGAAAGCAGCACCGCGCAGGCCGTTGAGTTCCATTCCGAGATCCTCGATGAGGTCTTCAAGGACGTGATGAAGCATCCCATCATGCGCATTGTATATGAGGCGACGCACGATTACTTTAAAAGCAAACTGACGAATGGATGAAATAAGCACCCGCGAAAAGTTGAAGTTGGTTACGGAAAAAGTCACCGGCCTCCCCACGTTGCCCAAAGTGATTCAGGAAATCACCAACCTCATGCAAAACCCCCGCACTTCCGCGGAGGAGGTCGGTCGCGCCATCACCATGGATCAAGCGCTGGCCTCCAAGGTACTCCGTCTTGTCAATTCCGCCTTTTACGGGTTTCCGGGCCGCATCAACACAATCACCCATGCCATCGTCATCCTTGGTTTTAATACGGTCAAAAATATTGTGCTTACGGCCTCGGTTTTTGACAAACTCGGCGGCCTGGGCCGCAAGGAGGGCTTTGACCTTGAAAAGTTCTGGCTCCATTCCATTGCCACGGGCGTCATTGCCAAGGAAATCGCTAAAAAGATCAACTTTCGTTATTATGAAGAAAGTTTTCTCGCCGGACTGCTGCACGACATTGGAAAAATCATCCTTATCCGTTTTCTGCCCGAGGAATTTGACAAGGTCGCGGCCGTTCAGCGTGACGAGCAGTGCCTTTTTCTAGAAGCGGAAAAAAAGGCCATTGACCTCACCCATAATGAAATTGGCAACTGGCTGGCCCAGCGCTGGAACCTTCCCGAAGACCTGCGTGCCGCCATCCTCTACCATCATGCGCCCATGCTCGCCAACCAGCACAAGAACATGATTTATGCGGTGCACACGGCCGATGCCCTGGCCCGGGCGCTTTGTATCGGTTCCGGCGGTGACAATAAAATGCCGACCCTCCACCCCGAGGTCTGGGAGGAGCTTAAGTTCAGCCGCCAGCTCCTCGACAAAATCTACAAGGACATTGAAACGGAACTCGACAAAGCCGCGGTGTTCTTCCAGATTATGTGATTGCGAAAGCGAACATGAAATCAAATGTTACGAGACGGTCTTTTTAACCAAAAACTTTCAAAGGGAGGTTCCATGCGTTTTCTCATCGTCACTTTGGCTACGCTCAGCCTGTTCTTCGTGGGTTGTGGTGGCTCCAAGCAGGCCGCTCCGCCGAAAGATGAATCCGGCATGCCGTCTTTTGTCCTGAATCCGCCCAGTGCACCCGGCAAAATTTACGGTTCGGGCACCGCGAAAAAACAGAGCATGGAACTGGCCATGCAGATCGCGGATCTCAACGCCAAGGTCAAAATCGCACAGGTTCTCGGGCAAAAGATTTCGAACATGACCAAGCAGTTCCTGCAGGAATCGGGCATCAACAGCCCCGAAGCCACCGAGTTTTCACAGTCCGTCACCAAGGCCGTCACGGATCAGGACCTGGTCGGCGTGGTCATTGAAAAGCGCGAATTCATCGAGGGCACCTGTTATACACTCGCCGTGCTTGATCTCGCCAGCCCGGACCTCAAGAGCATGGTCAAGAAAAAGGTCGAAGGCCAGTTGACTTCCAAGGAAGCGCTCCTCTCCGAATTCCGCGCCAAGCAGGGCTTTGAAGCGCTCGACAAAGAACTCGACAAAATGCAAAACTAACACCTCACCCCCCGGCCCCCTCTCCTGAAGGAGATGGGGAGCAAGAGTGATTCTCTGTGGAATTAAACAAAATAAGGAAACATAGAATGAAAAAAATTCTTCTCTTCACACTGATTACGGGACTGGCCATTGGCGTCTGCGCCCAGGCTGCAAAACCCGCTCCGGCTCCGGCCGCGGCTCCTGCTGTTCCGGCCCCTGTACCTGCCCCAGCTGCCGTCCCTGAACCCGCCGCTGCTCCGGCCCCGGCTCCGAATCCCTCCGCGGTCCTCGATACCAAGGAAGCGGAACAGACGGCTGCCACCACCGAGGCCGGCAAGTACGAACGCAAGTCCGTCACCTACATCAACGCACTTTGGCTCATGGACAAGAAAGCCAAAGAATTGACCGCCGAACAGGTGACCTATACGCTCGATAAGGTCAAAACCAAGATCATGATGGATCGCTTTGATTACAACCCGCTGCCGGATGCGTTTGTATCTGAATTTGTGGCCAAGGCGAATGCCCAGGAAAAGCTGACAATCGATAATATCGCGGGTCTTATGGATTCCACGATTGTTCCCAAGATTCTCGCGATTGTAGATCTCCAGAAAGAACTGCGTGCACAGAGCTATACGACCGAAGCGCAGAAGAACTCCTTTTACGCCACCAAGGCCAAGGAATTCGGCTTTACGGATGTTGAAATCGCCAAGATTATGAATGCGGCCTTCATCTTTATTCCCGTGGCCGCCAACTATAAGGCCTCCTGCAGCGGTGAAAAATGCGCGTCCAGCATGGACGTGGGCATCCTCTGGTATCGCATATCCACGAAGGGCGAAAAACCGGTGGCCAAGCTGGTCGTCAAGAAAATGACCGGTTCTTCGGGTATGGCCAAGAACAAGAGAATGTATGTGTCCGAAGGCAAGCCTGTGGACGCAGCCACGTTTTGCTTTCGCTCATTGGTCAAGAATGCGGCGCGCAACCTGTTGGTTGCTACGCAGGAAATGCCCGAGTTCCGCCTCTCCGGCCAGGTTGTTGACAAGGACAAAGGCGTTGTGGGCTTTGACCTCGGCAAAAAGGAAGGCCTGCAAGTCGATCAAAAGTTCAGCATCTGTGAACTGGAAGAACTGGCTGATGGCTCGGTCAAACAGACCAATGCAGGCTGGGTTTCGGTCAAAATGGTTGCGGATTCCAACAGCAAAGAGGGTTATAAGTCCAAAGCTCAGATTATCACCGGCGATCCCATGGCCGGCGCGGTTCTCTCCGAATTCCCCCGCCTCCCCATTGACATCGGCGTTCTGTTCCGCATGTCCCCCGGTATCTATAACACGGCCACCAAAAAAGATGTTTATGGCTCGGGCATGGGCATCCAAATCGACGCCCGTTACAACGTGGGCCGCTACTTCCGCTGGCCGCAGCTTTTTGCGGGTGTGGGTTATGCGTTGGGTGGCAACGGCGAGCGGAAAGACGCGTCCCTTCTCTCTTCCGCTGGCATGGGTTCGCTCGAAACGGGCGCTTTTTCGGCCCTGACCATCTTTGCATTGCAGCGCTTTTATATCAAACGGTTCACAGTGGGCGGTGAACTCGCCTACGAATCGCAGAGCATCGGCCCCCTGACCGCTTATTCCAGCACGGTTATCGCATTCGGCGCAAACCTGGGCGCGGCCCTGACACCCTCCATCAATTTTGAGGCGAAAGTACGCTATGAATCGGGCAGCGTGGAAGAAATAACGGACTGGGACCACTCCGGTCTTGGTATCCAGGCGGGTGTTGTTTACAGCCCCGCGGCCCTGCCGTTTGACCCGGTGGACTACGTTCGCGGTAGATTCGGGTTTTAACACCTCACTCCCCTTTCCCCCCCTCTCCTACCCCTCGACTACGCTCGGGGACCCGGAGAGGGGGGCTTAATGAGGGGCAAAGATTAAGAAAGCAAACAGAGATTCAGAAGAAAGAAGAAAGGAACCCAAATGAAACGAATCATCTCCGCATTCTCGATTTGCCTTTTGGCAATCGGTTTTTGTGCGGCCAAGGACGTGGTTTCAAACAAGCCGCTGTCCAATCAGGCCACCTTTGTCGAAAGCTTCTCGCCCTCCGAATGGACCATCCAGGCAACGGGCCTTGGCGGGAAAAAGGGCTTCTTTGACGACATGGAAAAGAACGCGCTCCTCGATGCGCGCAAGTCAGCGGTCCAGTTCGTTCTCACCGGCGGCACGGATCCCATGCTGAATACCCCTGACGCCAAAACCAAGTTCGAGGCCCTCGCCGAAGACTTTTACAAGGACCTGAACGTCAACGCTTACATCAGTTGGGAAGCCGATAAGGTCATCTCGGTCGTCAAAACGTCGCTGCCTAACGGTGACAAGGGCGCCAAAATCACCAAGCTCTTTCGCGTCAACCGCGAAAAGCTTAAGGCCGAACTTGTGGCCAAAAGCGTTATCGTCTCAGCCGACGCCCTGGCCTCGGCCGTGGGCAACCCCAACATCATGGTCATCCCCGAAACGCCCAAGGGCATCTCGCCCATTTCGGTCCTCGATACCGACCCCCTGGCCAAACATTGCGCCAGCGCCATCGAGAGCTACCTAACCGCGCGCATGTACGAAGTCCAGGTCCCCAAGGGCGCGGACCAGCTCAATGAAATGACCGGCATGCTCGCCGAAGGCAAGGGCGCCGAAGAGGACATCGCCTATAAAATCGCGTTGTCATTGGGTTCGGACGTCTACATCGTCTACAACTACAACCCGGACATCAAGACCACGGGCAAGGCCTCGGTCAGCGTCCGCGCCTACGAAACCACCACGGCCAAGCTGCTGGGCACTGAAACCGGCTACAGCAAGACCCGCATGGGCTCCCCGGCCGAACCGCTCCTCGAAGAGGCCATCAACGATGCCATTGACAAGGTCCTCCAGCGCATCACCAATTACTGGACCCAGGACATGACCAAGGGCATGCAGTACAAGCTCATCTTCAAGATGATGGCGTCCTTTGACGAAGATAAGACCGAGGAAATCCAGGACAAGGTTTCAGCCTTTGCCAAGACCTTCACCCAAAGAAAAGAAAATGTAATCACGGATAAAACCATGGATTACAATGTATGGGCCAAGAAGGAACAGTACGATGGCAGCAATGATATTTACAAGGCCTTCAGAAAAGATATGAAGGGCATGGCCAAGATGAAAAAGATTAGCCTGAACCGGAAGCTTATCATCGTGGGGATTGGGGAGGAATAACACCTCCCCCTGTCCCCCTCCCTCCCGCGACGGCAGAGAGGGGGCGACATGACAAAGAAGTTTTATAAACGCCGGCTGGAAACAGCCGGCGTTTTGCATATAATCTCGTCATTGAAGGGTCTATTCCTTCGATGGCATTATTCCAGAACAAATACCGGGTTGAATCCACGCGGTTTCCCTGGTGGGATTATTCTTGGCCGGGATTCTATTTCGTAACGATATGCACAACGAATCGAATTTATGAATTTGGTTCGATTGATCATGGCTGGATGCAATTATCGCCCGCAGGTCAAATTATCGATGAATACTGGCGGGCAATTCCAAAATTACGGGCGAATGTTGAATTAGATATATATGTCGTGATGCCGAACCATTTTCATGGGATATTGCGGATTTTGGAACCTGCGGGAATGTTAAATGAAAATCCGGGGAATAAAAATAAAATGGACGACGGAAAAAACAGTTATATAAATGGCGCCGGTTTGATCGGATGGTGTCAGGACCGGTGGGGTATCGTAGAGACGCCCCGATGGGGCGTCTCTACGAAAACGACCAAAACGACGGCGGTTTCACGGATCCCACCGGGAACGTCCCGACCCCGGGGCGGAACCAATCCGCAATGGAAATCCGGCGTATTAGGCGCCATCATTGGACAATTCAAGGCCGCCACCACAAAAAAGATCCGACAATCCATAAATCACGAATTCCAATGGCAGCCGTGGTTTCATGATCGCATTATCCGCGATGAAAATG
>JAZDKP010000145.1:0-5248 GCA_043802925.1 Fibrobacterota bacterium
CCCATGGTTATGAGAAAACACTTATCGATAGTTTCATTGATGTTCCTGCTTTCGTTTGGCAACCCGAATAAAGCCCAAGACACGGTGCAGGGTTCTCCATCCATCTTATCGAATACGGATGTTAAACAAAACTTCCTTGCTTCTGAAAAGGGTGAGATAATATTTGATGGATATATCGGCGAACCCATGGGTCATCATTACTACATTATGATTTTCCTGAATCGCACTTCAAAGGATATTTATGAAGGAAAGTATCTCTATAAAAGCGTGCAAAAGTTTATTAAACTGGAAGGCAAGACAATAGGAAACCAGCTGGAACTGATAGAACGGGATGCGAAGGGTGAAACAACGGGAAGGTTCACGGGTGTGATATCAGAATTTAACTCTACAATAAGTGGAAATTGGTCGAAGCCAGATGGGAGGGGTCCGCTGAGTTTTTATGCAAGTAAAATCATTCCCGTCGGTATTAACAATCCGGGCAACTATGAATTTGCCCACTTGAAATCCATTAAGACAAAGAATGAAAAGCGGGTGCAGGTCACAGGCCTTCCGGATTCCATTCAATTAAAAGTTAATAATCTGCTGAATGTCAAAAAAGCATTGGAAATGCAAGAACTAAACTATGAGGTTCTCTATAATCTAAATGGAATATTGACGATCGCTTATACTCAGAAGAAGGAAGATGGATGGTGGAGTACAAATTATTTATGTATAAACTTAAAAAATGGCGGACCGCTTACGTTTGACGATATTTTCAAGTCAGAGTCAAGAAGCGAGATACACAACCTGGCCATAGTAAAAACAAAGGAAGGATGTCCGGAGCAATTGGACTTTGACGATGTTAAGGAGTTTTCAACCAACAGCAATAAATTAGATTTTCCAATCGTTGAATACGGAGGCGTCAGCTTTATTTCACCCTGCGAGCGGTCGGCTGGATACTTTCTTGGCGCGCGTTTGCTTTCAATCACTTTTGAAAAGATTAAGCCATTTTTAAAAATGAAATAATCTGTTAAATTATAAATGAGCTCAATGCGAAACAGCCCCAAAACAGAAAACCCCCTATCTCATTACAAGACAGAGGGTTTTTATTTTAGCGGCTGAGGGTATCGAACCCCCGACACATGGATTATGATTCCATTGCTCTACCAACTGAGCTAAGCCGCCATTTTTTGCAGGGTAAAAATATACATTTCCCTTTTATGACAGGGCAAATGGTTTACCTTACCAGCACCATTCTGCGTGTCAAGGTTCTTCCTTCCGTCTGCAAACGGCACAGGTAAACACCGCTTGAAAGACCTTCTGCATTAAAATGGAGGCGGTGTCGGCCCGCCATCAATGTTCCTGAAACCAGCGTGGCGACCCGCTCTCCATGCGCATTATAAACCCTGAGCACGGCTTTCATGGCCTTGGGCAGGGAGAATGAAATGTGCGTGGAAGGATTGAACGGATTGGGAAGCGGATTGTCCAGGCAAACGGCGCCCGGCAGGGCCTTGGGCCGATAGACCTCGACGCCCATGGCATAGGTGTTAAAAGTCAGGTCCCCGGTTTCGGTGGTATTGCCCACCGGATCCATGAGCGTGACCTTGAAATGATAGACCGTATCGGGCAAGAGGTTCCGAACTTCAATCTCATGCACCATCTTGTAAATTTTGATCTGTCTTCCACTCATCCACGTGCCGTAATCCATGGTGGAATCGTAACGGGAGGTGAAGCCAAACTGTAATTTGCAAAGCACGAGGTCGGGCTCGCGATCGTCCGTGTTGATACCGACGCGTATTTTTTCCCGCGTCCGGTTGGCGACGGAAGGCCAGGTTATGATCGTGGGCATGGGGGGGGCCACCGTGTCCCGAACGGGCGTTTTGGCCTTCATGGGGTTGTAGAGCGGGTCACCGATATTACGCGTCTTCCAGCCAAGCGTAGGCTCCGCATGGTAGGCGGCCTCAGCGAAATTGTACCCGTTCAATATATAATAGAGCAGTTTTTCGGGGTGCGTATGGCCGCCTAAACCAGGTTCACCGATAACCCCGCAAGCGGCCGTGACGCCCTGGTAAAGTGCGCCCGCACCAAAGCAGCTGGTGTAACTTTGGAGGTTTTCCATGGAATTGGAATTGAGGTCGCAAACCACGGCGCCCGGTATCCAACTCCAGGCATTAAGCGCATATTGGCCGAAATTATACCAACCGCCGTACCATAATGCATTGGGCGCATATTGGGCGGACGACCCGTCGCTAAACAAGGCTTCGGTGTCGCCAATAACATAACCATGGCGGTCGGGTGGAGCGTCGTCAAGCAACGTGTTCTCCCATTTGCAGGGGAACCCCGCACGGGTCATGAATAGCCGCCCCATGGCCATATCAAAATCCGCGCCTGCGTAACCGGCGTAACCCGTAGGATAATGCTGGTTCAGCGTGTCGTCGGTGTATTGACCGTAGCGCGTGTCCACATACCCGATGCCGGAATAATAACCGGGTTCCGTGGAAAGATATTTTTCCGCGTAGAGCGCGCGGTCCACCAGCTCCTTGGCGTACTGGAGATTGAAGCCGTCGAGTTCGGTGACGAGATAAAAGGGGTCGGTGCCGTTGATTTTATAAGAATGGTCGAAAGGACCCCGGTCCGAAGCCACGCTGGGCGAGGGTTCAAAGAAGGGATTTGTCTTGTAGCCGAAATTCATGGCCAGGGTATCGCTTCCGATGGAATAGAGCGGGGCGAGGTTTTCGTCCACCGGATACTGACCGTACACCCGCCAGGGCATGCCCTTGCAGAGGACGATGTAGTCAATGCTGTCGCGTCCGAGACTGTCGATTTTCCGGCGGAGAGGCAGGACGATTTCCTCGAAAAAGAGCTGGACGTGCGCTTTGGTATCGTAGGCCGGGTACCGGCTGGTCGTGAGGCCGAGCATGTTGGATTCGGGGATGCCGCGCTTGGCCTGGTAATAAAGCGCGAGGTCCCGGGAATCGGAGACGCCATTGCTGTCGGTGTCGGTGTGGTTGACGCGGTAGACCACGAGCACCCGCGATGGATTTTCGTTGGCGGAAAGGGAAGCCGAAAGAAAGATAGATGCAAGGATGATTGAAAACAGAGTAAAACGAGCCATGGTCCCCCCTGAAGAATGAAAAGATAAGATAAAATTATGTAAATGGAGGGAGGAATGCAACGGGGAAACCCACCCTCTCTTACCCGGTCCCCGAGCGGAGTCGAGGGGCCGGGTAAGAGAAGGGAAAGGGCGTTCCTGACATCGGCCCTTCGACTCCGCTCAGGGGCCGATGTCAGCTATCCATCGCCTTCCGAAGCTCACGCACAAAGCCGCCGACCTTTTCCAGCGCCTGCGCTGGTGACGCGCTCTCCCCCACCCTGCGGACAATGGCGCTGCCGACAATAAGCCCGTCCGCATACGCTTTAAGCGAACGCACATGGTCGGGGGTGGAGATGCCGAAGCCGAGGGCTGTTGGCAAGGAGGAATGGCGCCGGATTTTGCTGAAAAAGTCCTCGAAGTCCGTTGAAAAGCCCTCGCGCACACCCGTGACCCCAAGCGATGACACGCAATAGAGAAAGCCGGTCGCGCCCCGGACAATGCGGTCGATACGTTCTTCGGAAACAGGCGATATCATACGGATGAGGTCAATGCCATGCCGGGCGGGCAAATCACCGAGTTCCCCGCGCTCTTCGAAGGGAAGATCCGGAACGATAAGCCCGTCAAGACCCGCATTTCTGCCTTCCGCAAAGAAGCGTTCGGATCCGTACTGCAGGATACTGTTGTAATAGAGGAGAAAGAGCAGCGGGACATCCGTCTTTTGCCTCAGGCGGCTGACGAGGGCGAAAAGGTCCGGAAGCCGGACGCTGTTTTTAAGCGCGCGCACGTTAGCGACCTGGATGACCGGACCCTCGGCAATGGGGTCCGAATAGGGCACGCCAAGTTCGATGATGTCCGCGCCCTGTTTTTCCATTTCAAGCACCAGCGCTTCGGTCACAGCAAGGTCCGGGTCCCCGGCCGTGACAAAGGTGATGAGTGCCTTGCGGCCCTTTTTTTTCAGGACCATGAATTTATCTTCAATTCTGCTCATCGAAGCGCTCCCCCATGTATTTTGCGACGGAATAAACATCCTTGTCGCCCCGGCCCGACAAGTTGATGACAATGATTTTGTCCTTTGCCATTCCGGGCGCGATTTTCAGCACGTGGGCCACCGCGTGCGCGCTTTCGATGGCCGGTAGGATGCCCTCGATGCGGCTCAAGATCCGGAAAGCCTCCACCGCCTCCGCATCCGTGATGGGAACATATTCCGCGCGTCCCGTCTTATAAAGGAAGGCGTGCTCGGGTCCGATGCCCGGGTAGTCCAGCCCTGCCGAAATGGAATGAACCGGCATGATCTGCCCCTCGGCGTCCTGCAGAAAATAGGACTTCATGCCGTGCAGCACGCCCACGGTTCCCTTGGTCAGCGTGGCTGCGTGGCGCTCCGTGTCAACGCCATCCCCGCCCGCTTCAACGCCGAGGAGCCGCACCGTCTTCTCCTGGATGAAATCGTAAAAGAGCCCCATGGCATTGCTGCCGCCGCCCACGCAGGCCACGAGCAGGTCGGGCAGGCGGCCCTCCTTTTCCATCATCTGCTGCCGGACTTCACGGCCAATAACGGCCTGAAAATCACGCACAATCGTTGGGTAGGGATGCGGGCCCATCACGGAACCGAGGATGTAAAAGGTATCCCTGATGCGGCCGGTCCATTCACGGAAGGCCTCGTTCACCGCGTCCTTGAGCGTGGCCGTGCCCGAGCTCACGGGATGTACGCGCGCGCCGAGGAGCTTCATGCGGAACACGTTGAGCGCCTGCCGCTTCGTGTCGACCTCCCCCATGTACACGTCGCATTCGAGGCCAAAAAGCGCGGCCGCAGTGGCCGCAGCCACACCGTGCTGGCCCGCGCCGGTTTCGGCAATAACGCGCTTTTTGCCCATGCGCCGGGCCAGCAGGACCTGGCCCAGCACATTGTTTATTTTATGTGAACCTGTATGGTCGAGATCTTCCCGCTTGAGGTAAATTTTCGCGCCGCCCAGCTCCCGCGTCAAGCGCTCGGCATAATACAGCCGCGAAGGCCGCCCCGCATATTCGCGATAATAGAAATCAAGGTCGCGGAGAAAGGCGGGATCCGTTTTCGCCTCATTGTACGCGGCCTCGAGTTCAAGGAGCGCGTTCATGAGCGTTTCGGGCGCGTATTGGCCGCCAAATTCGCCGAAACGACCGGGTTTATCCCCCCCTGTA
>JAZDKP010000146.1:0-5558 GCA_043802925.1 Fibrobacterota bacterium
GAGCAGCGCCGCGTTCGGGAGCGAAGGGATGACCTCGTCCGCGCGGTAGAACGTGGGCTGCGGAAAAGCATGCTCCTGCGGTTCAACGCCGTTTGTGTCGGCTTGGTTGAGCGTGTCCACGTAGTCAAGAATCGCGGAGAGCTCCTTCTGGCAGGCCTCGGTCTCGGCGTCCGTGAGTTCAAGGTGCGAGAGTTTGGCGATATGAAGGACCTGTTCGCGTGTTATTTTCATGTGTTACCCCACCGGTTCTAGTTTCGCGTACTTGACCATCACCTTCTTCACCTGACTGTTCCCGAATTTTATGACCGCCTTGAGGTTGTCGTTAAAACCCGACAGTTCCTGGATGACCCCTTCGCCCCAGAGCGGGTGCGCCACGCGCTGGCCCTGCCGCAGCAGGACCTCTTCCTGGCTTTCGGGAATGGCCGCGTTCCAGGTGGACACCCCGGCCTCCTCCCTGCGTCCGCGTTCGCGTGGCTCGAACGCACGCTTGCGCGGGGCCGCAAGAACGGCACCCGGACGCTGCAGGAGCGAACCCGCGACTTCGGAAAGGTCCGCGCGCAGCACGCATGATTCGGGCAATTCCTCAAGAAAGCAGGACGGCGGCGCGGTTGTATAAGTGCCGAAACGCCGGCGCGAGTGCGCGTAAAAAATGCGCGCTTTTTTGCGCGCGCGGGTGAGTCCCACGTAAAAAAGACGGCGCTCCTCCTCAAGGTCCGCGGGCGTAGAGTCGGCCCGCATGATTGGAAAGAGCCCTTCTTCGAGCCCGGCAATGAAAACGCGGTCGAATTCGAGGCCCTTGGAGGCGTGCAGGGTCATAAGCGTGACCGCTTCACCCGAGCCGCCTTCCTTAAGGGTGTCAATGTCCGTGAGCAGGGCCGCCTCCTCGAGGAAACCGGTGAGCGTGGGAGATTCCGTGCGCTGGCAGTATTCGTCCACCGCATTGACGAGTTCGCTCACATTCGCGAGCCGTTCGGCCGCTCCCTCCTCCTCCGAGTCCTGCAGGGCCGCGAGGAGACCGCTCTTTTCAATGACGAGCCGGACAAAGGCCACGGGTTCCGTTTCCAGAAGCGCGGTCTGGAGTTCGTCCATGAGCCCGCGAAACGCCGTGAGCGCGCGGACCTCGCGGGAAGAAAGTTCAGGGATATCCTCAAGGCGCGCAAGCGCAGCGCGGGCGGAAAGGCCGCGCTGCGAAGCGTTGGCCGCAAGCCGTTCCCAGGTTTTGTCGCCAATGCCGCGCCGGGGCACATTGATGATGCGCGCAAGGCTGACCCCGTCGCTTTCGTTGACCAGCGACCGCAGGTAGGCCAGCACGTCCTTGATTTCGCGGCGCTCGTAGAACCGGAGCCCACCCACAATGACATACGGGAGCCCCGCGTTCCGGAGCGCGTCTTCGATGGCGCGCGACTGGCTGTTGGTGCGGTAAAAAATGGCGGTGCTGAAAAGGCCGTTGGCCCGGACACGGAGCACAATCTCCCGCGCCTCCTGCTCTTCGTCCGCGCAGCCGATGACTTCCACAGGCTCGCCCCCCTTGTTGTCCGTGAACAGGGTCTTGGGCTTGCGGCCGCGGTTGTTCCGGATGACCGCGTTGGCCGCGTCGAGGATGACCTGCGTGGAACGGTAGTTCTGCTCGAGGCGGACCGTGTGCGCGTCCGGATAAGACTTTTCAAACTCCAATATGTTCCGGATGTCGGCCCCGCGCCAGCTGTAGATGGACTGGTCGTCGTCGCCCACAACCGTGACATTGCGGTGAAGGCCGGAGAAGAGCCGCACGAGCTCATACTGGGCCAGGTTGGTGTCCTGGTACTCATCCACGAGCAGGTGTTCGATGTTGCGTTGGTATTTTTCGCGCACCCCGTCGTCCTCCCTGAGACGCTGGATGGCCTTGAGGATGAGGTCGTCAAAATCGAGCGCGTTGTTCAGCACGAGCTGCTTTTCGTAGGCCGCATAGATTTGGGCAAACTTTTCATCGAAGGGGCCCACAGCCAGGCCTTTAAAGGCCTCCGGGGTTATCAGTTTGTTTTTAAGGCCCGAGATGCGCGGGTGCACGTCCGAAGGCTGGCATCGTTTGTCCTCGGCCAACCCGAGCTGACGGAGGACCGCCTTCAGCACTTTTTTCTGGTCGTCCGAGTCGTAAATGACGAAGTTGCCGCCCCCGTGCTTTTCGATGCGGAGGATCCGGGCGCAGAGGGAGTGGAAGGTGCCGATCCAGAGGCCGCGCGCCGGGATGCCGGTGAGCGCCTCCACGCGCTGCTGCATTTCGCCCGCGGCCTTGTTGGTGAAGGTGAGCGCCATGATATGACGCGGCGGCACGTTCAGGTCAAAGACACAGCGCCCGATTTTATAGGTGATGACGCGCGTTTTTCCCGACCCCGCGCCCGCAAGCACCAGGAGCGGGCCGCGGTCGTGGAGGACCGCTTCGCGCTGCCGTTCGTTGAGGATGGAAAGGTCCAGTGCCAAGCGAAGGGGTTCCTCTATTCGCGTCCGGTGATGCCGAGCACCTGCTCGACCGTGGTGATGCCTTCAAGGACCTTTTTCATGCCGTCCATGCGCAGGGTCATCATGCCCGCGTTGACGGCCGTGCGCCGGATATCGACCGCCGTGAGGCCCGTGGCAATGGAGGTGCGCAGCGTTTCGTCGGGCACAAGGAGTTCGAAAAGCGCGATGCGGCCGCGGAAGCCCGAAAAGTTGCAGACCTGGCACCCGCGCCCCCGGAAGAACATGGTCTGGGGCCGGAGGCGAAGGGACTCGAGCAGCTCGGGCGCGGCATGGTAGGCCTCGCGGCACTGCGGGCAGACGCGGCGGACCAGGCGCTGGTTGAGCACGCCGCGGAGCGCGTGGGCGTAGGCCACGGGCTCAAGGCCCATGTCGCGCAGCACGGTGTAGGCCGATGCCGCGTCATGCGCGTGCATGGAGGTCAGGATGAGACGGCCGTTGAGCGCGGCCTGGAAAAGGGCGTGTCCGCTCCCGCCTTCGTCGAGGTCGCTCACCATGATGACATCCGCGTCGTCCATGAGCACGGAGCGCAGCCCTTCCTTGAAGGTGTACCCTTTGACCATGTCGATTTGCGTCTGCGACACACCGGGCAGGAACGCATCGATGAACTTTTCTATTGTTGCCACGTGCAGGCTGTCGCGCTGGATACGGCGAAGCGCGCAGTAGAGCGTGGTGGTGACCCCGCTGTCAACGGGCCCGGAGACCAGCAGCACACCGCTTTTGGAAGCCAGGAGCTCCTGGAATTTTTCGAGCGCCGTGGTGTAGAACCCGAGATCCTCGAGCTTTTCGAGCCCGCCCTCGCGATTGAGCGCCTTGAGCGAGGCTTTTTCGCGGTAGGTGTCGTACCCGGTGAGCACCGGGAAGGTGGAGAGCCGGAAATGGGTTTCGGCGTTCTCGAACTTGTAGGCAAAGAAGCCGCTCTGGATGACGCGGCGCGCCTCGGCATTGAGCCGGGCCAGCCCTTTGAGGAAATCGAGGACCCCCTGGCTCAAGACCGGAGGGATGGGGCTCTGCGGCTGGAGCACGCCGTCAATGCGGAAACGGACCGACAACCCCTCGGGCGTGGGATCGAAATGGACATAGCTCGCGCCTTCACCGATGGCCTGGCTCAGGACCAGGTGCGCCAGCCGGACCGCGGCCTCACTCTGGCGTGACGGCCCTTCGACCGAAAGCGCGGAATCGCGGCCGCGGGCCGGGTACTCCTGCGCAAAGGCGCGCTGCAGCGCCTCTTCACGGATAAAGACCGGCTCCACGGGCATTTTTGTCAGCGCCTCAATTTTATTGAGATGGGTCTGGTTGAACGGCTCGTTCATGGCCGTGACCAGGCGGCCGCCCACCACACGAAGCGGAATGCATTTGAGCGCCTTCAGCGCCTCGTACGGGAGCAGCGCAAGGACCTCTTTCTTGAAGAGGAAGCCCTCGATATCCATGGTCTTGACGTCAAACTGGGTGCTGAGCGCGTCAAAGAGCTGCTGCGACGACACGTAACCAAGCTGTACCAGAAGTTCGCCGAGGAGCTTGCCCTCCTCCTTCTGGCGCTTGAGGGTATCCGCCAGCTGGGCCTCGCTGATGACATGCTGTTCGAGTAGAATTTCGCCGATTTTCCGGCTCTGGACCCGCTCCAGTTCCTCGGAAAGTACGGTCTCAAGCTTTTTATATTCGATGAAGCCCAGACGGACAAGGGATGAACCGAGGGAGGTGCCGTGCTTTTTCTGCTCGGCCAGGCCCCGGGTCAGCTGCTCGAGGGTGATGAGCCCCTTTTCGATGAGGATTTCGCCGACTTTTTTCAGCGGACGACGTTTCATAGATGGCCTAAAATTAAATCATTGGAACGTGTAAACTAAAGCATTTTCGCGCCCGCGCGCGCCGCGATGATTTCGTTGGCCTTGACCAGCTTTTCCGCGAGCAGCCGTGACAGGAAGAGGCCGTAATGGGGGTAGTTCCGGATGGCCGACACAAAGGCCTCCTTGGATATCTTGATGAGTTTGCTTTCGGTCTCGGCCGTCACGGTGGCGCTCCGGCGGTTGTCGAGCAGAAAGGACATTTCGCCCACAAAGAGGTCGCCCGGCGTGACGCGGCCCACTTCGCTGCCGTTGTGCGTGACGCTCAAGCTGCCGCTCACAACATAATAGAGGAAGTCGCTCGCTTCACCCTCGCGGAACACGGGGCCGCCGGGCGGCACGACCAGTTCCTCCTGGTTGCGGAAGCCCTGCGGAATGAAACGCGTCATGTCCTTGGCGTAGCGCAGCAGCAGCGTGACCGCGTTCCCTTTTTCGTTATATGTCAGTGAATCCGCAAAATGGCGGGCCATGAAAATACCGCGGCCGTGCACACGGGCCAGATTCTCATTGTCAAGCGGGTTGTGCAGCGCATGGGGGTCAAACCCCTTCCCTTCGTCGGTGATGACAAAACGGGCCTGGCTCGGGGTGATGTCGTACTCGAGGCGCACGCGCCGGCGCATGACTTCGGGGTCCCGGCAGCGCAGGGCAATAAGGTCCGCGATGTCCGGATTGTCGCGCAGGAACTCCGACTTCTCCTCGTAGGTGATGCGGCAGTTTCCGTGCTCAATGCCGTTGAGGATGAGCTCGGTGAGTGACACCGTGAGTCCGACCTTGCGGCTGTCATCCACGTAGCCGCTGTTGGACAGACAGATGACCAGAAGGTTGGAATAGCAGGAAACGGAATTAAGGTCGTTGTCGATTTCGAACGTCCCAGCCAGCCGCCCGAAAAAACGGTGTGACAGGTCGCGCTGAAAAACAATCTGCCGGTTCTCCTCCACGATGCACAGGGTCTTGGAAAGGTTGCCCGGAAGGTTTCCGGCCTCAATGAGATTGACGAGATTGACAGGCGCAAGCCGCTGGAGCAGTTCCTTTTCGTTGTGCATGTCCCTGCGGTAGAGTCCCACAATGCCGAACGCGTGAAGGAAGGGGTCCTGCGCCATCTGCGTGAGGAGCGCGAAGGCGTCCAGTCCCGGGTCTGAAAAATCCATGATCACAATCTCGGGCATGCCGTAGTTAAGATAGTCCTGCGCGGCCTGCGGAGTCTCAAGAAAGTGGAGCGGGGCG
>JAZDKP010000147.1:0-5936 GCA_043802925.1 Fibrobacterota bacterium
AAATTCTATTGCATCGCCTTGGACTGCAACTCCCGAAAAGACTCTCAAAATGCAATTTGTAGTGAAAACTTTTTCGTGAAAACGGCTAAAGCAGCTTAAAAAAGGCATTTTTCAAACATAGTTGTCGAACTTGGGTTAAAAGCCCCTTTTTCTTTCCCCCATTTCTTTTTGGGGCCGACAAAAAGAATTGGGGCGGGGTCCGGGGCAGCGCCCCGGTCTAAAAAGCATCTTGTTTTATATCACATTGCATTCTTCTGATTAAACCTTTCATTCAGACAAATCAAACAAATAAGCCTCCCACCTCATAAATAACTTTTCACATACAACGCATTACCTTCATTTACAATGCGTTACGCACATTTAACATCATTGCATCCTCTCCGGCTAAAATTGCTATGCGCTTTCATTTTATAACCTTCTATTATATAAGAGAATAGAAGGCCATACATTCATAAAATTAACCCTTTTCTTAACTTATCATTCGCTTTCCAACTGACGATAGTTTTAATAGATTACCAGTGGAGGCACGCATCATGGAAAAGCTTGAATATAAAAGAATTCACATCCCGCGCCCGGACCGCCACAGCCTCATCAAAACCTGCGGCAGCCTCCCCTATAACGCCTCCATCGAATTAGGCGGTTACTTGACGACCACAAGCATTTTATACACCGAAGGGACCCGGGAAAATGTCCCGGTCATGGGCAGCCATGAAACCGTCTTTCACACGCACCCGAATCGCGACCGCGCGGACATTCCTTCGGAACTGGATGTATTGAACCTGATGATGCTAAACTGGAAGACTTCGATAATCCTCACCCCGCACCAACTCATCGTGATGAGCAAAACCCCGGAAACCGAATCCCGGCTCAACGACATGGAGCGAATCCACGACCGCCACGTGCTGGACGTGGCCACACTGCTCCGCCGCAAAGGGCCGGACAGCGTTTTCTATTACCTGGTAAAAAAAATGATCCGCACGCAGGCACACCGGTTCCGGCTGTCACACAGGAACTGGGAGCACACGTGGGAAGCATTTGTGCGCGACGGACTGCAAATGGACCTGAAGACCTGGGCGTGCATCCCGATCTCCTGCGCCGCTTAGGTCTTTATTCCAGCCCTAACCCCGGGTGTACGGCTCGATTTCCGCCTCAAGGTTCAAGGTATCGCAGAGACGGATGAGCCCGTCCTTGAACTCGCGGAACGAGACGTTCCTGGACACCTCCGTGACGATATTCATGTTGAATATTTCGGTGCCCGAATGGGGCGCATGGGTCATCCAGGTCTCCATGGAGGCCACGTTGGCGTCGCGGGCCTTGAGGTAACCGGTCACGGCATGGACCAGGCCCGGCGTGTCGTTGCCCATGATGCGCACCGCGTACTCGAACCGATCCGTGGAAAAGGGCCGCGTCTGCACGTCCTTGAACTGGACTGTGAGGTTCCGGATTTTCCCGGCCGCCTCCTGGAGCCCGGCCACGCCTGACGGGTTGCCGGCAACAAGCAGCAGCATGGAAAAATGATCGCCAAGGATTGTCATGCGCGAATCGAGGATATTGAAGCGGCCCTTGAGGATGCATTCGCTCAGCTCCTCCACGAGGCCCGTGCGATCGGGCCCGAATGCACAAAGCAGATATTGGCTGGCCATGAAAGTTCTCCTTGTTTTAGTCGAGTGTAAAGACGCCTTTTTCGTAAATGACTTTACGGGTCCCGTCCTTCAGGACCGCGGTCACCCGCTTCTCTTCGGTGTTGATGAGGTCCCAGTGGAGAGCGGAATCGTTGAAACCGAGCGCCTTCTTACGCGCCTTGGTAAGCCGTGCCGGGTTTCCGGCAAAGGTGTCGGAATAGGAAGAGCCCACGGCCAGATGGCAGTTGCCGTTCTTTCCCCCGAAATTTTCGTCAAAAAGAATGTCGGCCATGAAACGGGAGATACGCGAAAACCTCTTGTCAGTAAGCGAGAACTCGCCCACTTTGTTCGAGGTCGCATCCATTTTCAGCATCTTCTTCACAAAGGCTTCGCCCTTTCTAGCTGAAACGCGCACAGCCGAACCCTTGACAAACTCAAGCCGCACCCCCTCCACATAATTTCCGGAGCGGTAGGACGGCAGGTTGGCGTAATAGACACCCTCGGTGCCGCGCCAGTCCGGCGAGGTGAAGAGCTCGAAGCTGGGTATATTGTGGCCCGAAACCCCCATCCATTGACGTTTTTCACCCGGCGTAATCTTCAGGTCCGTGCCCTTTGACTCCACGTGAAAACAATGGACGCGGAGCGCGTTCAGCGCTTTTTTCAAACGCTGCGCCCTGCGGAACAGGGTCTGCCATTCAACAACCGGCCGGGGTGAATCGAGGTAGCAGGCGCGGACAATCTCCTGGGTATACGCCGTGAGCGAAAGTCCCGCCTTTGCGGCCAATTCGGGCGTGGGATAGGTGCAGAGCGTCCAGCCAAAGGCCCCCTTCTCCTCGCGCCGGGTGAGGATTTCGCGCAGCGGCTTGCGCGCCACAGCGGCCTTTCCGATGCGCCGGGTGTCCACCTTCTTGAGATGCGTCAGCGATTCGGGCGCGGACAGGAAAATGGAACCGTTAAGCTTTTCGTTGAACTCCGGGGTGCCCGGGGCAATGAAGACCAGCTGGTCCGCATCCGCAGTCGAGTAGAAATTCCGTTCCATGCCCGGGGTCTCAAGGAAACGGACCACCGGGTTCCATCCCTTTTCCATGATTTTCCGGTACACGATCTCCGCAAGGGGGCGTGCGGCAAGGTCGCTGGCAATGCGAACCATGTCGCCCTTCCGGAAGGGGCGGTTCCGGGCCGCGGCAACGGCCCAGACAAGGACATCAGCATAACGTTCGAGTTGCGGTGCGGTCAGCGGCATGGCACGGTCCCTCCTGTTTATTATTCCAAATCAAAACGATAGACAAGTCCGTTGTCAAGCCGGACGAAGAGCGCGTCCGGCCCGGAAAATGCGAGCGCGGAGATGCGGCCGGCGGTGCGGAAGAGTCCGGTCTTTTCCCCTGTGGAGGCCTGGCGGAGCACGACCCGGTCCTCCTCGGAAAAGGCCACACGCCCGCCCGCGCAAGCGAGCAGTTCCGCGGACCCGGACTCGCTCTTCTTGACCCAGGCACGACGGCCGGACGCAAGGTCATAGGCGGCCAGAATGCCGTCGGACAATATGGCGTAAATTCGCGTTCCGTCTGCAACCAGGCCAACGGCCTGCACCCCCGTCCGCGCCTTCCAGAGGGGCGTGCCGTCCGCGGCTGAAAAAGCGCGTAGAAAGCCGCGCGACGTAGGCACCACGATACGACCGGCCGAAAGCACCAGTGAATTAAGGAGCGGCTCGCCGACATCCACGGCAAAACCGGGCCCCGCACCCGAGCACCGGAGGATGCGGCCGCGAAGGCTCACGCCGTAAAAGGAGCTGCCGTCTGTCAAGGGGTACAGAGCTTTTTCATTGCCGCAGACTTGTCCGACGATGCGGCCATTGCCGGTTTCAATTTCAAAGCCGCCCTGCTCCCAGGTTCCGGCAAAGAGCCGGCCATTGGCCGCAACCAGACCGGTAATCCCGGGCTCAAAGGCCACACGCCAGACCGTGCGGCGCTGCGCAAGGTCAAAGCAAAGGATGGCCCCCTCGCCGGTTGCGTAAAAGCGGCCGTCCTCCTGGACCACTGCGGGCAGGCCCGGGCCCAGTCCCTCGAGCCGGCCGCGCCACTCAGGCGCGCCGTTGGATTCGTAAAGCAGGCTCAGGTGCGCATCGCCGGGCAGCACCACTCGCCCCTGTCTGCAGAACAACTGGCTGAAAGCAACGGTGGACCCTGCGAGGCTGACCCACGAGGCGCCGGAAAGGGCGCGCAGGTTGCCTTCGAGTCCCCGGTCGCTGCTCCCGGAGTCGGGCATGTAACGAAAATAGCCGGCCCAGGCGCGGAGGGCCAGTTCGGACTCGCCTTTTTCCTGGAGCAGTTCGGCCAGCCTGCGGTTGAGCGCTGGATCGCCCGGCGCGAGCGACAAAAGCAATCCGCGGACCTTGCCGAGTGCCATGTTGTCCATGCCGCTCCGCAGCAACATATCAATTTCCAGGCGGCCCTTCTGCAACCGGTCATCCTCACGGCCCGCATAATGGGCGTTGAGCAGAAAGAGGCCGTGACCGGCCGTAAGCACCGCGAGGTTGGAGAAAAGCGGGGCGAGTTCGCAGCGTTCGGTCTCACCGGTTGCAAAGGTCCAGCGCGGCTTTCCGTCGAGGCCGTACAGGCAGACCTCGCCGCGCGCGTCAACCACGGCAACGAGGCTGTCGTGCGCAGCGAGTCCAATGGCCGGACGGGCCGTGAAAGAGGCCGTCTGCACACCGGTCGCAGCGTTGAGCACAAGCACGCGGCCACGGTCGTCCAGGACCGCGAGCAGGCGGTCGCTCATGCGCGCCACAGCGGTCACGGGCCCGGGTGCGGTCACGCGCCAGAGGAGCCGGCCGTCCGCCTTGGACAGGGCCAGGACCAAGCCGCCCTGGACCGCAATGAACGCGTTGCCGGCCTGGAGCAGGGGAAAATCCGGCTCTATGGAAGCGCTCCACAGGCTGTCGCCGTGTGCAAGCGAGAGAGCGCGCAGGCCCTTGCCGGGCACCGCAGCCACGGCCACGGCGTTGTCGGCACACGGCGCAAACTCAAGCATGCCGCCGCCCCGGAATTCGCGCGCCCAGACAAGGGCGCCGTTTTTTGCGCTAAAGGCCGCGAGCCGGTTCCCGGCCGGAACAAGAACCAGTCCGCCCGACACCGCAAGGCCCGCAGACAGACCCGCGGACGCGGAGACCGCCTCGGCCCGGCCCTCGGCCGCGGAATAGGCGGCCCAGGTGCCCCGGTCGGTCATGACATACACCCGCCCGTTATCGTACACCGGCGGCAGGTCGCCACGCACGCCGGACTTAATCCAGAGCAACCGGCCGTCCGCGCGGGCCGCCATGGCGAGCGTTCCGTCGCCCGTTACAAGCGCAAAGCGCTCCCCGGCCTCGCAGAGGCAGTTCACGCTCCCGGCGCCGAACGCGCGCCGCCACAAAAGCAGGGGCGCGGAGCCCGGAGACTTGTCGCGCTCTGAAAAACGCATGGCATCCGCCTCGTAGGGCTTACCGAGCACGGCGTAACAGAGCTTGAGCCCCTTGCGCGCCGCCTCCTGCACCCAGGCGTCCCCGGAAAAGCCGGCCAACGCCTTTTCGTAACACTCCACGGCCGCCTTCCACTCCCCCGCAATCTCCGCCTGGTAGGCGGCCTCCTCAAGAAGGGAATCAGCCGGGCCGTAGTCGGCACGGGCCGGAAGCACGGCTAAAAACAACAGAATAAAGCAAGCGAAGAAAAAATGCCTCATTTACTTAAGAGCCTCCGGACAGAACTTGTACCCCACGCCCCGGATGCTCCGGATGAGTTCCGGGTTTTCCGGGTCCGCCTCGAGCTTTTGCCGGAGCCGGACAATGAAATTGTCGATGGTGCGCGTGCTCGGATAGACCTCGTAGCCCCAGACCTTGTCCAAGAGGTCATCGCGCGACACCACATCGCCCGGGTGCATGAGGAAATGGCGGAGGATCTCAAACTCCTTGGCCGAAAACTCGAGCAACTCCCCTTTTTTACGGACCTCGTATTTTTTGAAGTCCACCAGGAGCCAGCCCATCTCAAAATTTTCGCTTTCAGGCTTTTCCTGCCTTATGCGCCGGAAGACCGCCTTTATCTTGGCCAGGAGCTCCATAAGGCTGAAAGGCTTGATCATGTAGTCGTCCGTGCCCGCGTTAAAGCCCATGACGCGGTCCATCTCCTCCTTTTTGGCCGTGAGCATGAGGATGAAGGAGTGGACCCCGTTTTCGCGCACCGTGCGGCAGACCTGGTAACCGTCCTTTTTCGGAAGCATGAGGTCAAGAATGATGAGGTCCGGCTTGTGCTTGAAAATGAGCGCAACCGCGGCCTCGCCGTCCGC
>JAZDKP010000148.1:0-6950 GCA_043802925.1 Fibrobacterota bacterium
TAACTCACCCCCCACCTCGACAAGCTCGGTGCATCGCTTTCCCCCCTCTCGCCCCTCGACTTCGCTCGGGGATCGAGAGGGGGGCTTTCGGTCGGTAAAAAATCGCAGAAATCAGAGCGCAGCCACCGCGTCGCGCAGGCGGGTGGCCAGCGTTTCGGCATCCGAGCCGTCCGGGGGCATGAGGCGGCCAAAGGTGACGGAGGCATTGACACTGCGGGTAAACAGGAACTTTGGCCGGCCGCCCGAAGGCCAGAGCGCAAAACCACCGCGCACCCGGATCGGCAGGGCCGGCACGCCGGTCTCGGACATCAGCTTTCCGATTCCAGACTTAAAGCGGCCCATTTCCCCGGTGCGTGTACGTGTGCCTTCGGGAAAAAGGATCAGGTTTTTTCCCTGTCTTAAAACATCGGCTGCGGCTTTGAGCGCGGCATGCACTTCGCCTTCACGCTCCACGGCAATCAGGTTCACCCGCCTCAATAAAAAGGCCAACATCGGGTTATTCATCAGTTCCGCCTTGCCGATGGCGCAGGTGTTCCGCCGTATCTCCCATGGCAGGGAGGCCATGATCCACATGGGGTCCAGGTAACTTTCGTGGTTGGCGCAGAGAATGAAAGGAGGGTTTGGCGGGACATTTTCAATCCCGGTCACGCGCAGGTTCCAGCAGGCTTTTGAGAAGGAGACAAAAAACAGGGGAAAACCGCGGTAGAGCCAGCTGTTATTTTCCGGAATCAGGGTGTTGTCAGAAGGCGTTCCGGAGTCACCAGACCTTGTACTTTCTTCGATACGGGGTGAGTCGAGTGCGAGCCGCACGATTTCCTGAAGGGTCTCATGACGCGTGTAGGCGTCCTCCGGGATGCGGACTTTGAAGCGGCCTTCCATCCATGACAAAAGGTCGATGCGCCGGAGTGAATCGAGCTGGAGGTCCATTTCAAGATGCGCGCGCGGGTGGAGCGCGGAGGGTTTTATTCCGGGTGACAACCGGAGGACCTGCCCGGCAACGGCGAGCCAGGCTTCGCTCTTTATCAGCTCGCTTTCGATTGCGGTAAGAGCGGGCGGGGCGACGGTCTCGCCTTTTTTCAACGCAGGGTACATTTTCTTAAGTTCGGGCTTCTTGATTTTTCGCGTTGTGGTGCGCAACAGCGGGAGAACGGAGATCGCGAATTCCTGCACGCGTTTGTAGGATGGAAGTCCTTCGGAGAGACGCTTTAATTCCGTTTCAACCACAGCAGGGAGCTTGTCGGGCGGAGTGTTCTTCAGCGTCTCCCGGGTCGGCACCACCACCGCGGCAACACGTTCCCTGGCGATGTTGCCGATGCCCAGTACGCCGACCTCGGCAAAGAGCGGCGATGCACTGTAATGCTCCTCCAACTCATCCGGGTGCACGTTTTTTCCGGACTCGAGCACGATGATGTCCTTGCTGCGGCCCGTGAGATAGAGGAAACCGTCGTTTGTGACGCGGCCGAGGTCGCCGGTGTGGAACCAGCCGTCCGCGTCAAACACGGCCCGGGTCGCTTCTTCATTATTATAATAGCCGGGAAACACGGTCTTGCCGCGGAAGCAAACCTCGCCGATGCCAGAAGCATCGGGATTGTTAATCCGCATTTCATTGTCTTCGAAAACCGGGCCTACGGAACGGAGTCGTGCATCATTCCGCAAACAGATGGTGATGGGGCCGAACGTTTCGGTGAGGCCGTAGCCTTCGACGATATCAAAGCCCATAGTGCGGAAAGCGCGGAAAGTTTCTTCGCGGATGGAACTGCCGCCCGAAATGATAAGGCTCAGGTTGCCGCCGAAACCGCGGTGCACGGAGCCGAAGAGTTTCCGCCGGAAACCAGGGCCGAACACGGGACCGAGCATGTTTGACAGAATGCCAAGGAGTGTGAATAGTGCGCGGACTAAAAGGCCTTTTCCGGCCACGGTACGCTTGATGTTGGCGTAAAAAAGGTCGAGCATCTGGGGCACGGCCGGGAGCATGGAGACGCGGCGGTCTTTGAGCGCCTGCACAATGAGCGGTCCTTTGGGCACCGGGACAAAGACGATGTCCAAACCCGCAAAGAGCGGCGCAGCCACGCAGGCCGCAAAGCCGAACACGTGGTGGAGCGGGAGGATGGCGATGTCGGTGTCTTTGGGTGTGAGGCGCATCCGCGGAGGGCCGAAGTGGCAGGCCGGGCAGAAGTTCCGCTGCGCCAGGACCGCGCCCTTGGGCCGGCCCGTAGTGCCGGAGGTGAAAAGGATGACCACAGGATCGTCGGGTGAAAAACGGCGCTGCAAAGCGTCCGCATCCGCTTTTCCCTTTGACGCGAACGTTTCCCATTCATCGAGCCGGATGCGGTGCGCACCCGAAGCGAGCTCCGCGAACATACCCGTAAAGAGCGGCGCGTGAAAGATTGCCCTGGGCGCGGTCGCCTGCACGATGTCGCGGATGACATCGTAGGGGAGGTTGGGGTCCACGGGCACGGTGCGACCGCCCGCGAGAATGACGGCGTGGTAGGCGATGACCCATTCGGGCGTGTTTTCGCCGATGACAATGGCGTTGTCATTCTCGCGGAACCCGGCCGTGGCCAGGGCCGAGACCGCGCGGTTCAGTTCGCGCCGGAAATCAGCATAGGTCCAGGTGCGGTACGCGTTGTCGCGGAGGATATGAAAGCAGGCCTTGTCCGCATAGCGGTACAGCGTTTCGTTCAGCAGTTCGGTGTAGACATGGGGATTTCCCATGCAGGGTAACATAGATTATTGGAAAAGCGAAGGCAATTTTCATTGTGTATCAGAGCAAATTTGCGAAACAACAAAATTTAATTTATATTATTCCCATCATGAACCGTGTTACCAACCTCCGTAGTGCCCGGGCAGCTGCTGCAGGCGTCAGGTCCTCCTGGCGATGGTCCAACTACATCTTTGTGCGGGAGGCGCGGTAGGCATCGTTTCAAAATATTTTTGAAGGCCATGTCCGGGAACCCGCTCCTTTAAGATGAGCGGGTTTTGTGTTTTTGGCAACAAACTTAAATAATAACGAAGGAACGAATAAAATGAATATCAAGCCCACACTCGAAAAGGCGAAAAAGTATGCGGGCGCGTTCAGCCGCGTACCGCTGTCCATGGAAGTTTACGCGGACATGGAAACGCCCATCAGCCTGTTCAAACGGTTCGAAAAGCGGCCCTATTGCTTTCTTCTTGAAAGCGTGGAGGGCGGCGAAAAATGGGCCCGTTACTCCTTCATGGGGCGCGACCCATTTATGACTGTGAAAAGCGTGGGCGGTTGCACCATTATCGAGGAACCTGGAAAGCCGGTGCGGAAGATGAACGGCAACCCCGTAATCATCCTGCAGGAGCTTATGACGCAGTGCAAAAGCGCGAGTGGGCCGGACATTCCGCGTTTCAACGGCGGCGCGGTGGGGTACTTCGGATACGACATCATCCGTTATTTTGAAAAGCTGCCCCATGTTCCGTCCGATGATCTGAATCTGCCCGAAAGCCACTTCCTATTCACGGACGAAGTGCTGGTGTACGACCATCTGAAGCAGAAGATCCACATTATCGTTAACATGCGGCTCGAAAACGATCTTGCGCAGCAGTACGAAAAGGCGTGCGCCCGTATCCGCGAAATCCACCATGAAATCGTGAGCACGCGCGGCCAGATTGTCGACACCTTCACTCCGGACTTTGGGCCGGACAAGAAGGCGCCCGCGTTCACGAGCAATATCACAAAAGAGCGCTTTTGCGAAAACGTGAAAAAGGCGCGCGAATACATCCTGAACGGCGATATCTTCCAGGTCGTGCTCTCTCAACGCCTGTGCGCAAAGACAAAGCAGGATCCGTTCAATGTTTACCGTGTGCTCCGCGTACTCAACCCTTCACCCTATATGTACTATCTCAAGTTCAATGATATCCGGCTCGTGGGCGCTTCCCCGGAAATGCTCGCGCGCGTTGAGGACGGCTGGGTCGAAACGTGTCCCATCGCGGGCACACGGCCACGAGGGAAAACACCCGTGGAGGACGCGGCGCTCGAGAAAGAACTGCTCGCGGACGAAAAGGAGCTGGCGGAGCACCGCATGCTCGTGGACCTGGGCCGTAACGACGTGGGGCGCGTGTGTGAATACGGCAGCGTCCTTGTGGTCGACCCGCTTCATGTGGAGCGATACTCGCATGTCATGCACATCGTGAGCAACGTGCAGGGCCGCTTGCGCAAGGACCGGACCCCCTTTGATGCGCTCATGTCCATATTGCCTGCCGGCACACTTTCGGGCGCACCCAAAGTGCGGGCCATGGAAATCATTGACGAACTTGAAACCGTCAAGCGCAATACTTACGGCGGCGCCATCGGGTACTTAAGTTTCAACGGCAATCTTGATTCCTGCATTACCATTCGCACGCTTCTTTTCAAGGACGGCCGCGCTTATGTGCAGTCCGGGGGCGGAATCGTGGCGGATTCGGTGCCCGAGAACGAATATGAAGAAAGCATGAACAAAGCCCGGGCGCTCCTTGCCGCGCTCCAGGAAACAGGGGAGACGCTGTGATACTTATCATCGACAACTACGATTCCTTCACCTACAACCTTTATCAGTATGTTGGTGAAATGAACCCGGACATCGAGGTGTACCGCAACGACGCGATGACCCCGGAGGCCATCCGTGACAAGCGGCCCTCGCACATCATTATCTCGCCCGGGCCGGGCTACCCCAAGGACGCGGGTGTGTCGCTGGCCGTCATCCGCACGCTGGGGCGCGAAATTCCCATCCTCGGCGTCTGTCTTGGCCATCAGTCTATTGGCGAGGCCTATGGCGGGACCGTTGTGCGTGCCAAGGAGCTCATGCACGGCAAAGCGTCCGAGGTCGAGATCCTCGAGCACGACTATCTGTACCATGGATTGCCCGACCGCATCATCGCAGGGCGCTATCACTCACTCATCGTGCAGGAGGACGGGTTGCCCAAGGAGCTTGTTATCACCGCGCGCACCGCACAGGGGGAGATTATGGGACTGCGCCATGTTGCGTACCCGGTGCACGGAATCCAGTTCCACCCGGAGTCCATTTTGACGCCTGACGGCAAAGCCATCCTGAAAAATTTTCTGAACGTGAAAATTTGAAATAACAATGGAGACGACCATGCTTCAAAATACCATTAAAAAGCTCGCGGATGGCCGCCACCTGACCGAGGCCGAGGCCGCGGGCGCCATGTCCGTCATTATGGAGGGCGCGGCCACGCCCGCACAGATTGCTTCCTTTATCACCGCGCTCCGCGTCAAGGGCGAGACCGTGGACGAGATAGCCGGCTGCGCGCGCATCATGCGCGAAAAGGCCGTGCACATCTCGCCCGCGGTGGCAAATTGCGTGGACACGTGCGGCACGGGCGGGGACGGGGCCCAGACCTTCAATGTGTCCACGGCTGCGGCCTTTGCCGCTGCCGCGGCGGGTGCGGCCGTGGCCAAGCACGGCAACCGGTCCGTGTCCAGCCGGTGCGGTAGCGCGGACGTGCTTGAAGCGCTGGGCGTGAACATCGCGCTCACACCACGCCAGGTGGAGGCCTGCATCGAGACCACGGGCATCGGCTTCCTTTTCGCGCCCTCTTTCCACCCCTCCATGAAGCACGCGGCCGGCCCGCGCAAGGAGCTGGGCATCCGCACGGTCTTCAATGTGCTGGGCCCGCTCACCAACCCCGCGGGTGCGTGCGCGCAGGTCCTCGGTGTGTTCAACGCCGCATTCGCGGCCAAGATGGCAGAGGTGCTTGCCCGGCTCGGCACGGACCGGGCGCTCGTGGTCCATGGCGGGGACGGACTGGACGAGATTACGGTCACCGCGCCCACGTTTGTACACGAGGTCAACGGCGCCGATGTCAAGTCCTATGAAATAGAGCCTTCGCATTTCGGTCTTTCCCGCGCGCTCCCGGAAACGCTGAAAGGGGGCGATGCGGCCCAAAACGCGGAGATCATCCTTTCCATTTTCCAGGGTGAAAAGGGGCCGCGACGTGACATCGTGGTCTTAAACGCCGCGGCCGCGCTCTATGCGGCAAAAAAGGCCGATTCGCTCAAAACCGGCGTGGCCATGGCCGGTGTGGCCCTGGACGCGGGGCTGGCTCTGAAGAAGCTGGAGGCGCTTAAGGCGTTTACGGCCGCGTTGAAATCATGACAAAAGGACAACCCATGTTTCTCGATAAAATCCTCGATCAGCGCCGCAAACGTCTCCTTGAAGAAAAGCGCTCGCTTCCTCTGGATCAAATCATCCGGCGCCTTGACGCAACCGCACGGCCCGCGCCCCTCGATTTCGAAAGTGCGCTTCATTGCACGGGAACGGTGTCCATGATCGGCGAGGTCAAGAAGGCCTCGCCTTCCAAGGGGCTCCTCCGGCCGGACTTCGACCCCGTGGCCATCGCGGGCGCTTACGAGCGCGCCGGAGTTGCTGCGATCTCCGTACTCACAGAGCAGGATAGTTTTCAGGGCGCTCCCGCATACCTGGCGCAGATACGCAAGGCTGTGCGTCTTCCGCTTCTGCGCAAGGATTTCATCCTTGACGAATACCAGGTGTACGAGGCGCGCCTCCTTGGCGCGGACGCGGTGCTGCTTATCACGGCCGCGCTCATGGACCATGAGCTGCGAAGGCTCCTTGAGGTTGCCGGAAAACTCGGTCTGCATGTACTCATGGAAGTGCACAACGAAAAGGAACTCGAACGCACGCTTGATGCGGGTGCGCGCATCATCGGCATCAACAACCGGGATCTCGCCACTTTCAAGGTGGACCTTGCGGTCACGGAACGGCTCGCGCACCGGATTCCGGTTGAAAAAACGATTGTCAGCGAAAGCGGTATCCGCACGCGCGAAGATCTGGCGCGGCTTCGTGACCTCGGCGTGCATGCGGCATTGATTGGCGAACATTTCATGCGGCAGGCGGATGTGGAGGGGGCGGTGCGGGCGTTTGCCATCCCCCCCTGTAGCGGGGCCGCCGGAGGGGGGGCGGGCG
>JAZDKP010000149.1:0-14293 GCA_043802925.1 Fibrobacterota bacterium
TCGGGCAGCGGCTCCTGGTTCACGATGGCCCGGATGCGCGAGTCCGCGGTTGTGATGTCACAGTAGTGTCCGGCGTCCAGGGGCCACGGCAGGGGCTTGATGTGCAGGCCCAGGAACGAAAGCTTCCTGGCCAGACGGAGAATTAGCGGCTGGAGGGGCCTTGCAAACCGGCCGCCAAAGGCCACGGCGTCGATTCCGCTGGTCACGGCCATGGCCTCGCCCGCATGTTTGAGCAGGTGGTTGAAATAAATTTCAAATGCGTACGCCACCTCGGGATTGGAGGCCGCGTGCGCGTAAAGCGCGCCGATGTCGAGGTCCAGCCCGGTGAGGCCCAGGAAGCCGCTTTCCTTTTTCAGCATGTCGTCAATCCGGTAATAGGACACCTTGAGCGCACGGAGCAGGTAAAAGACCACGCCCGGGTCCAGGTCCCCGCACGAGGTACGGCCCATCACGCCTTCGAGCGGCGAATATCCGACGCTGATGTAGGCCGGCCGGCCGTCGCGCAGGGCGCAGACCGTGGTGGTGTTGTCAAAGACAAAGGAGAGGGCCGCGCCTTTGTTTCCCAGGAGCGCGGCGTTGCGGCTGTGGGTGATGCCGTGGAATCCGAAACGACGGATGGGCTGCTGTTCGTTGAATTCCGGCGGAATCGCGTAGTTCTTTTCCGCTTCGGGCAAATCGCAGAAGAGGGCGGTCTCGAAGAAGGCGAAACAGGGCGCTCCTTTTAACAGGGGCAGCAGCTGCGACAAAAAGGCCACGGCCGTTGGCACGTAAAGTGGAAAACCCGGAATCAGCGCTGTAAAGGCGTTCAGGAAGCTGGCGTTCACGAGCGTGGGTTCCCGGAAAACATCCCCGCCGAACCGGAGCCGCACCGCGGCGCCGCGCAGAGGCCCGGCAGCCGCCAGTTCGTTTTTGAGGCGCGAAAAGCCCTGCCCCTCTTCCAGGGCCGACAGAGGCACGGTGAGGCGTTTGACCGGCGTGTCGCCGGTGTTGTCAAAGAACTGGAACTCGGCCTTTTTCAGGTTATGATCAATCACCGCAATCATCATGCACACTCCCGGTAAGTTTCACGCGCAATCAGGATTTCCTCGTCTGTTGGGATGACCAGAATGCGCGTCTCGGAACCTTCGGCGGACACATCCGCGTTGCCGTCCGTGTAGGCACGGTTCTTTGTCTCATCAATGCGGATACCGAGGTAATCCAGGCCTTTGCAGATTTCGCTCCGCACCTCGGGCACCTGGACGCCGAGGGTGTCCGTGAAAATGAGGGCATCCGCCTTTTCCAAAAGAAGGCCGCCGTAGCCCGCGTACTTTTTTACGCGTCGCGTGTAGAGGGCAAAGGCGAGCGCGGCCCGGGGGTCGTCCGCAATCTTTTTGACCACGTCGCGCATGTCGGACGAGGCGCCAAAGACCCCGAGCACGCCGCTCTTTTTATTGAGCAGCGCCTCCACGTCGTCGCACGACAGGTTGTTCCGGAACATGAGCGAGAACATGAGGCCGAGGTCCATGTCGCCCGACCGGGTGTTCATGACCAGCCCTTCGAGCGGGGTGAACCCGAGCGACGTCATGATGGACTTTCCGTCCCGGACCGCGCAGACGCTGGAGCCGCCGGTGCCGAGATGGCAGCCGATGAGCCTTTGCGTGGCCATGTCGCGATTGAGAAAGCGGCACGCCTCGGACATGACAAACTGGTAGGAGATGCCGTGGAAACCGTACTTGCGCAGGCCGTGGCGCTGGACCACCCGTTTGGGCAGCGCGTAGGCGCGGAGCTCCTCGGGAATGGTTGAGTGGAACGCCGTGTCGAAGATGATGAACTGTGGGATGTGTGCGTAATCCTGTCGGCAGACCTCAATCAGGGAAAAGGAAATGGGATTGTGGATGGGGGCGAGTGGCAGGGTCTTGCGCAACTGAGAAATGACCGCGTCGTCCACGCGCGTGGTCTTGTCAAAAAAAGTCCATGGATGGACATAGCGGTGGCCGAAGGCGTGGAACGCGGCCCCGGGATTCTGCGCCGTGTCTTCGGCGATGAGTTCGAGCGCCTTGCGGAAGGCGCTGGCGTGGTCGGGGAGGTCCACGGTCAGGGTCCGCGTTTTCCCGAACGCGCGGTGGGTGACCAGGGGCGTTGCCTGCGTCCGGATGCCCACCCTTTCGGCCTCGCCCGCAATGAGCTCGGTCTCGTCGGGCATCCGGAGGACCTTGTACTTGAGCGACGAGCTGCCGCAGTTCAGTACCAGTATATTCCTGGTTTTATTTTCAGATTTCATCCTCGCTCCATCCGAATGTGGGAATGCCGATGTTCCGGTGAATGATGAGCGCCTGGCCTAGGGCGGCCCGCTCGATGTCGCGCGGCTTGATGTCCGCGAACCGGCGGCCCTCCGCGCCGGGCCCGAATCCCGCGGTCGGGAGTCCGAGCTTGCCGCAGGTAAAGGACCCCTCGGTGAACGTGCTCTTCCAGTAATCAAAATCAGTCTGGAAACCGTGCTCCTTGAGCGCATCGCGGCTTGCCAGCACAAACGGATTGTGTCCGGCCATGATCCAGGGCATGAATTCGCTGACGGTTTCCTCCGCGCTGCCCCGTGTTTGCATGCGGTTGTTCACCAGGCCGGCGGACACGGCGAGGTCGCCCGCGCCGCGGTAGACCGAGGCCGCGATGCTGCGCGCCCGCTCGAGGATGGCGACCGGCGATTCCTCGGGCACAAAGACACGGTCCACGCACACCCGAAACTCCTGGCCGCCCGGGATGTCCGGCGAATCGTTGTAGCGGATATCGCGGATGCGCAGGCTCGAGTGACCGAGCGCCGAGTCACTGGGCAGCCCTGCCGAAACTTTTTCCAGTTCGTGTACAAGCGGAAACATGGCGCCCAGCATATTGACCCCGCCCATGGCCGCGACCGCGCTGCCCACCCGGCCGCGCACGATGATTTCATATTCGAGCCGTCCTTTGTGGCCCAGGCAGAGCTTGCAGCCCGTGGGTTCGCTCAGGAGCACGCCTTTGATGCGGCGGTTGCGCGGTAAAATGACCTCGTTGTAGAAGTTCTCGATCGCAAAAAGCCCGAACCGGGCGCGGGGCACGCAGCAGACGATGAGGTCGCCCTTGAGTGGAAGGAGCGCGGCCTTGAGCGCGCCGGCCGCGTAAAGTGCGGAGAGGAGGCCCGATTTGTGGAGGTCGCTCATGCCCGCCATTCGTTCTTTATCCGATTCGGTGTCCGGCGGAGGATCAAAGTCCGCGTGCGTCACGAGCAGGAAGTCTTCCCCCGGTTCCACGCCGCGGATGGTGCCGTACAGGGTGCCCAGCGAATCCTCGTCCACCGTGTCAAATCCAACGGTGCCCATTTCCGTGGCTATCAGTTCCAGATAGGCGGAAAGGTTCTCTTCCGTCATCCGGCGTTTTGCGATTTCCGCATAAATCCGCTGCAGGGCTTTCCGGCTGCCTTCGAGCCGGTTCTGTAGAATATTTTCCATAGCGCCTCCTGTGTAGTATGTGTTAACAATGCTCTGTGTGTGTTATCGTTTTTGGCAAAAAAAATCCTTTCTTAAAAAGTGGGCGGTGTAATCACCCAAAGCGCCTCGGTCTCGTTCTTGTCCGCGTTTTTGAATTGGTGCGGGGTGCTTGAATTAAAATAGATGCTGTCACCTTTGTGCAGCTGGTAATGGACATCGTTCAAGGCAATGTCGAGCACCCCTTTGAGCACCAGCACAAACTCCTGGCCGTAATGCTTATATTGGGCATCGCCCGAATTGGCGCCGCGGTCGAGTTTGAACAGGAGGGGCTCCATCTGTTTGTTGAAGTCCGGGGAGGTGAGGAGCGTGACCCGGATGCCCTTGCCCATGTTTTTTTCCGCATTGGGCCGGGAACCCCGTAACACGGGTTCCGGGGATTGTTCGGGCTCCTCGCTGAACAGGCGGCCCATGGTGGTGTTAAGCTGGTCCACAATTTTCTTCAGCGTGACCAGGGAGGGCGAGGATTTGCCGCTTTCAATTTGCGAAAGAAAACTGGCGGTGACGCCCATGCGCCGGGCGAGTTCACGGAGCGTGAGCTTCTGGAGTTCGCGCATGCGACGGATGTTGACGCCAATCAGTTTCATTTTTTCCTCCCACGATAATATAATCAAAAATCCTGTCCGTGTCAACAAGCAATTAACAGTGTTTAGTGTATATTAAGTACGGGTGAACAACGACACGGTGTGAATATCCTTGACTGCAGCGGCTGCCGGGATTCATTTTGATCCAATCCAAACGTCCCCCGATTGAAAAGGAGCCTCCCATGTTCTGCCCCCAATGCGGCGCATCCAATCTCAACGACGCCCGGTTCTGCGGAACGTGCGGGGCCGCGGTGACCGCGGGTCCCATCACCCGCGAAACAGAAGTCTTTACCAATACCTCGGGCCGGCCTTGTTCGGACGCGGAGCTGCCCGCGGAAGCAAAAAAGCTTTCCTGGGGTGCGTTCTGGTTCGGCTGGATCTGGGGACTGTTCAACGGCACCTATATCGCGCTGCTTACGCTGTTGCTGCCCTTCATTTTTAATGTCATCCTGCTCATCAAGGGGCGTCAGTGGGCATGGGAAAACAAGAAGTGGGACTCGGCCGCGGACTTTGAACGCGTCCAACGGTTGTGGGGTATCTGGGGCTGGATTCTTACGTTGGCCGCCATCGTCTTTTGCGTGATTGGGGTCATTTTTATCATGGGCCTGGCCGCGTTCTCGGGCGCGCTGTCGTAACTCACCCCCCTTTCCCCCCTCTCTCGCAGAGAGAGGGGGGCTATTGATAAAGCAAAAACAATAAAGGATAATTTTTTCAGGTTTGTTTTAAATCCAAGCCCCCTCTCTGCGAGAGAGGGGGGACGGGGGTGAGTTGAACGCGGGTTACAATCCCCTTCCTCAATATTTTATATTTTTCATTCTATGCCTCAAAAAATCCAGGATGTCCGTGTTTCGCGAATCACGCCGCTCATTGCGCCCGACGCGCTGTTACGGGAACTGCCGCTGACCGGAATGGCCGGCCGCGCGGTGCTCGAGGGTCGCGACGCGGTCAAGGCCATCCTCGAAGGCCGGGACGGCCGTCTGCTGGCCATCGTGGGCCCCTGTTCCATCCATGACGAACGGGCGGCCCTTGAATACGCGCGGCGACTTGATGCGCTACGGAGAGACCTTTCGGGCGTGCTCTGCATTGTCATGCGTGTTTATTTTGAAAAGCCGCGCACCACTATCGGCTGGAAGGGGCTCATCGCGGATCCGCGCCTCGATGGTTCGGGCGACATGCCCGAAGGCCTGCGCCGCGCCCGGCGCCTGCTGCTCTCCATCGCCTCCCTCGGCCTGCCCGCTGCCACTGAAATGCTCGACCCCATCGTACCGCAGTACACCGCGGACCTGGTGAGCTGGGCCGCGGTCGGCGCGCGCACCACCGAATCGCAGACGCACCGCGAAATGGCGAGTGGGCTCTCCATGCCCGTGGGATTCAAAAACAGCACGGCCGGCAGCCTTCAGGTGGCGCTCGATGCCATGGAGTCCTCGCGCCATCCGCACAGCTTCCTTGGCATTGACCCACGCGGCCGCACCGCGGTGGTCAAAACAAAAGGCAATCCCTGGGTGCACCTCATCCTCCGCGGCGGAATCAGCGGGCCCAACTATTTTCCGCGCCATATCCAGTCCGCGGCGGACAAATTGTCCGCGGCCGGGTTGCGTCCCACCGTCCTGGTGGACTGCAGCCATGCCAATTCAGGTAAAAAACACGAGCAGCAGGAGGCGGTCCTGAAAAGCGTTCTGCGCCAGCGCCGGCAGGGTCAAAAGGCGATCATCGGCTTTATGCTCGAAAGCAGCCTCTTGGCAGGATGCCAACCCATTCCGCGCAACCCGCGCCGCCTCAAGTACGGCATCTCTATCACCGACAGCTGCATGGGCTGGGAAAAGACCGAGGCCCTGCTGAGGCTTGCGGCCAGGCCGTAGCCTTGTCACCGGCGGGTTTTATCCATGTTCTTTGACGAAACCTACTTTTTTTCGGAAACCATTCCGGAGGGGCTGTTTGTCCTTTCCGAAGAGGAAAGCCTCCATGCGTCCGCTGTGCTGCGCATCAAGAAGGGAGACCGCATCCTGGTCACGGACGGAAAGGGCATGCTTGCGGAATGCGAAATTGAAAAAAGCGATCCCCGCACGACGTCCCTTTGCGCGGTGAAGCGGCACGGGGTGCCGGCCGAAATCCCGGAAATCACGCTCGCTGCCGGAATCCTCAAGAAAAACAGTTTCGAGGCGCTGGTCGAACTCGTGTCGCAGCTTCCGGTGGCGCGCATCGTGCCAGTGGATACGGCCCGCGCCGCGCTGCCGGTCCATGCTTACGCCTCGTTCCTGCCCCGCCTCAACCAGAAGGCGCGCACCGCGCTCAAGCAGAGCAAGCGCGCATTCGTGACGCGCGTGGAGGCGCCGATCCCGTTCGCGAAGGCGCTTCAACAGGCCGCAACGGCCGGGTACGCCTGTCTGTTCGAAAAGGGGGCCGCTTCCGCGGGTCCGTCGGACGTGGCGCGCCTTTCCTCCGCGGTCTCCCTTTTTGTCCTGACCGGACCCGAGGGAGGATTTACTGAAGACGAAACAAGGGCGGCCCGCGACGCGGGCCTCTCTATCCTGGAGCTGGGAAGCACCCGGCTCCGCGCTGAGGCCGCGGGGTTCGCGGCCGCGGTGGCATTACTGACCCGCAGGGAGAAAACAGCATGAAAAAGGAAATCAAACGGCTCGGCGACGAGCACTTGGCCGAAGCCAAAAAGATGGCGGTCCGGCACAAGAAGAAGAAGAACTGCAAAAAATGTTTTGACCGCGCCTACGTGGGCGTCAACGAGGAGAATATGCTCATTCCCTGCGCGCACTGCACGGACAGCAAGCCCCTCTTTGACGAATGGAAGCAGTACGTGTACGCCCGTCCGGATCTCAAGGAAATCTACGGTGATTCCCTTGAGGACGAGGCGGACAAAACGGATAAAACGGACAAGACGGACAAGACGAGAACGCAAGGGAAGAAATGATCCGTTCCCTTCCGTTGTTCCTCTTTCTCGCGTCGTTGATGTTGCCGATCACGGTCGAGGCCGCGGACTGCAATCAAATCCTGTATGTTCCCGAGAATCTCCGGCAGAATGTGGCCTTCTGGGAGCGCATCTACCAGCAGGTCCCGAGCGACCGCGGTCTCATGCACGACCAGGATTCGCTCCGCGTCGTCTACGATACGCTCTTTGTCGGCAACCTGCAGGGAAGGGCCCGTTCGCGGGCCTGCGGCAAAAAAGAAAAGGAGATTACCGCGATCCTGTCGGCCATGGCGGTCACGGACAAGGGACAGTGGGATTCCACCATGCAGTTCTACGGCCGCCTGTGGGGGCGGGAACTTAGCCCTGAGGAGTGGCGGGCGGCAGCGGAGCGTGTGCGTTTTCAGCTCGGGCAGAAGAGCCATTTCATCCTTGGCATCCAGCGTTCGGGCCGGTATCTTGACAAAATCAAGCAGGTCTTCCGCGAAAACGGTCTGCCCGAGGAACTCGCCTATCTTCCGCACGTGGAATCCTCTTTCAATTATAAGGCGTATTCCAAGGTGGGCGCGGCCGGCATCTGGCAGTTCATGCGCGGCACGGGCCGGGTCTACCTCAAAATCGGCTACGTGGTGGACGAGCGGCTGGAGCCCATGAAGTCCACGCAGGCGGCCATGAAGCTCCTGCGCAGCAACTACGCGCGGCTCAAGAGCTGGCCGCTCGCGCTCACGGCCTATAACCACGGGGTCAACAGCATGGAGCGCGCGGTGACCCAGACGGGCAGCACGGACATCGGTGAAATTGTGGATCGCTACAAGACCCGCTCCTTCCAGTTCGCGTCCAAGAATTTTTACGCTTCCTATGTGGCCGCCTACCGCACGGCGTCCAATTACCGCGACCATTTCGGCGAAATCCGGCTTGAGCCGCCCTTCGAATACATGGAGTTTGAACTGAAAAAGAACTGCCGGCCCTCGACCGTGGCCAAAAGCTTCGGCGTACCGCTCAAAACCCTCCAGGAGTTCAATCTTGATGTCCGGCCCCCGGTGTTCAAAAGCGACCAATTCCTTCCCAAGGGGCATACCCTCAAACTGCCGCTCCAGTTCGCGGGCGCCAACGTGGATTCCATCTTTGACCACATCCCGGCCAAGGCCACGCCCGAAAAGCCGTTGCTGGCCGCTTATCACAAGGTGCGTGCGGGTGAAAACCTTTCGACGATCGCGGCCCATTATGGGCTGCCGCTTTCTTCGCTGCTACGGCTCAACAACCTGCGGCCCGACGGGTGCGTCTATCCCGGGCTGATGCTCCAACTTCCGGGTGGCCCGTTGCCAGACACCGCGCCGGTTGCGGTGGCTGCCGCGCTTCCTTCACGTCCTGTCACCGCGCTCGAGGCCTTGGCCGCGTTGCCGGTCCCAATGGCCCCGACCGCGCCTGTGCTCGATGCCCGGCTTGCCTCGGTCCCCGTGGTTGCCGCGGCAAAGCCCCCGAAGGTCTCCGTACCCGCGACCGACACCTCTGCCGCGCTGTTCACGCCTGCTTACCTCCTGGCCTTGCCCGCGCCTGTTGCCCGTGAATCCGACGACTCGCTATCCACGCTGTGGACTTTTCTGTATCCCGCGTTGCTCAAATTGGCCACTGTGAGCGAGCGGCCCTGCGGATTCAACGAGTTCAGCGCGGATTTTTACAAACTCGATTTCACGAGCCAGGATAAACGGCACGTGACTTTCCGTGTTCAGATTGACGAAACGATTGGGCACTATGCGGAATGGGCGGGCATCCCCTCCGCGCGCATCAAGGCCCTGAACAATATTTCCAACAACGTCCGGCTGGGTCAGACGATTTCGCTCCCGCTTGGCGAAGAACAGGCGGAGGAATTCCTCAACCGGCGTATTGAGCAGCACATGAGCATTGAAGAGGACTTCTTCAGCAATTTCACGGTGACCGGTATGGACACCGTGGCGGTCAAGAAGGGGGCCAATGTGTGGACCCTCTGCCAGGAGAACGACATTCCGCTCTGGCTGTTCATGAAGGCCAACCGGCTCAAACCGGACCTGCGCATCACGGACCGCGACCGGGTGCTTGTCCCGCAGGCGGAGGAGAAGAAGAAAGAGGGCGGGATTTAGGGCGCCATCTTCTGCGCATCAATATTTCTGCTCATCTGGCCGACATGGTTTTCCAGGTGGCGGATATGGCCTTCAATCAAATCCAGAATCGTAATTCGGCCGCGCTTTGAATGGAGTCCCTCCATTTGGAGCTTGTTGTCGTCCAGCGATTGAATCAGCCGGTCATTCATTCCGCGAATCATTTTGAAGGCAGACAGGCTTTCATTCACATCCGTGTTTTTATGGTCCAGCAGGGTTGCCCACTTATCTTCGTTGTGGTTGATGAAGAAAGGCGTGTCATCGGCCAGAATGGAGCGGAACCGGGTATAGGCCTGGATTTCCGTGTCCGCCAGATGCGCGACGATTTCATTGATATTCCACTTGTTCTCAGCAATGCGGTAGCTGAGTTGCGCTTTTGACAAACCCTTCAGAATGGATTCGAGTTGTGTGATGCCTTCAAGGTAGGCTTTGAATTTTTCAGTCATTTTAAGCTCCGCATGCGTGTGATTGTGATGCTGTCCTTGCAAAATATAGCCCTTATGTCCAGTCAGATCAAGTGTTGCACAGGGTCGGCTTGAATCCGTTGGTGTCTGCCCGTATTTTTTGGAAACGGTACGCGCGCCACATCCGGTTGATTGCACCCAAAGCGCAACTTATAATTGCATGTATTGCGCCTTTTGTCTATATTACTACACCCACACGTAATACTACGTACTGCGTGTGGGTGGGCGAAATTTCTGGTTGGAGGAACCCTATGATTCAAGCATGCATTGCACCCGCAAAAGACAAAAGCCGCGCGTTGTGCGCGGCGCGCAATTTACTTTTCTTCTTCATTGCGTTGATACTATTGCTTTTTCTTCTTTCCTGTTCCGAAAAACCAACCAGTAACCAACAAGAAACCTTCACATATCCGCTTACTACCCTCAATAGATGGTTTTATAGACAATCGATTACAATCGATAGCTTTGGCACAATCATTGATTCTTTTACGTGTGTTGGTACAGTTACAGACACGTTCACTGTCCCGATTCATGAATATCAGTTTCACGTGTTTTTCAACAGGCTATTTCCGCCAACTCCTCCTGGCGAACTTAACCCTCCTCTTTTCAACGGTTCATATGCCGTAAATACAAATGGTGATTGCATCAAATATATTGATTCAATCCAATCTCGAATCATAACTGCGACACTAATGTCCGGAAAACCATTCGTGGGCAAGACCTGGATTGACTCGATTCCGATAAAAAGCGACTCCGGTCAACCTACCGGCAACTATACTTGCTGTTTCCGTAAAATTACCTCCAAGGTTACATTAAATATTGATTATGGTAGAATTGATGACTGCTGGCAAGTAACAAGCTACACGGATTTATCAATGAACAACCTTTTCTACATTCAGTATTTCAAGTCAGGCATTGGTCTTGTTTATCACACCCATTCATATTCGTCATCAGGCAACACGACCACCGTTGCTATACAATTGAGGAGTTTTTCAGGCCAATGATGTACATATTGCTTTATTTGCGAACTTTTTGATTGCCGAGACTCCACGACGCGCCATTTTTCGTCAGTTTTTTAAAATGAAGCTCCAATCCGGGGGTGGCGTCTTGGCCGCTGCCGCCCGCGCACTGGGAAATATAGGCACCATACAAGATTGATTAAACATGGTTATCCTTGCAAAAGCGTACGCAATAATGTACATTTAAGGTGGAGGAAACATGACTGTAATAACCGTCACCCAGGCCCGAAAGCGACTTTTCCATTTGCTCGACGAAGCCAACGAGTCTCACTCTCCAATACGCATTGAAGGGAAAAGAGGAGGAGCGGTCTTAGTCGGCGGCGAAGACTGGTCGGCCATCGAAGAGACCCTTTTTCTGTCCTCCATCCCCGGAATGCGGGAATCCATCAAGCGGGGAATGGCCACACCTTTATCAAAATGCAAGAAGACGCTCGAATGGTGACTTGGAGCGTTGTTTATACAAGCCAGGCTCAAAAAGACGCTAAAAGATTATCCGCAGCCGGGCTCCGTGATAAAGCCGAAAAAATAATAGATATCCTTAAAGTTAATCCCTGGCAGAATCCTCCGCGATATGAAAAGCTTGTCGGTGATCTCACTGGCGCGGTCTCACGGAGAATCAACATCCAGCACCGATGGGTCTATCAGGTTTATGAACGCGAAAAAACTGTTAAAATTCTCAGGATGTTCACACATTACGAATAAAAGTACCTGATATTACGGATCAAAAAATCTGGTTCCTGTCGCGGAAAGTCACGGTGAACGGAAGCCATCTTGAGGCGCGCATGAGGCAGACGGGGCATTGGCAAGAGCAGGCCGGACTGACCGCCGATACGCTGGTCTCACTTCTGGAGAAAAGATTTAAAATCCCCAAGCTGGCATGAAGATATCTTAAAGGTAACGCCTCTTTCTACAACCGGGCAAGCTTTCCCTTCCACTGCGTTCTCTCCACTTGATCCTTATTTTATCAGACAGAGTTTTTGCCAGAAAGTCTGCCCGCGGATTTTTATTGCGGCAAGATAAATGCCCGAGGGAAGGCGATCCGCATGCCAGACAACCGTGTTGGATCCGATATTGTTTTGCTGGAAAAGCAGTCTGCCCGCGGCCGAGAAGATGCTGATCCGGGCGTTGCGCAGGTTTTCAGCCTGGAACGAAATGCTGCGGTTAAAGGGATTGGGGGATATCTTCAAAGCGTTGCCGGGAGCCGCACGGACCTCGGTCTTGGTTTCCGAAGTTGCGCCGAAAGGAATCGCATATTCATCAACCACACCCGGCTGATTGAAGTTGGAGGCAAAAGCCACGTATTCGCCTTCCCAGGAGGCTGATAAACGCTGGGTATAATAGTAATTGGCGTTCACGCTTCGGGACCTGTGATGTGCGAGCCTTCTTATTTCTCCGGAGAGGACGTTAAACCCGATGATTTCCTGGCGGTACGAAAACCACGGCGTGACATTCCCATCAACATCCGCGGTCCCGCCGTTGAACGTGTCGCTTCCGTCTTCGGAGGCGATAAACACCCAGTCTTTTAACAGCCCCCGCGCAACGCTTGAGAAATGGACCCCCTGATTCCAATTGGGAAACCTTAAAAGGCGCCTATTGTTCGGCAGGGCCTTTTCCTCTTCCTCGGTAAGCCCTTGCGCGTCATGGGTGATGTCCACACGCCATATTTCGGGATAGTTATTGCAATTGGAAACAATCATGTAATCACGGCCGTCCGAGCACGAAATGAATGTGCCGTGGTCCCCGCACAGCGACCAGAACCGCGTAGGCGCTCCCACCTGCCGGTTCGCATGGTCGATGAGCCACGACGTGCCCATTCCCATATTACGCGGACTGAAGGTGTAATCATAACCCACGAGGTACTTTCCATCCGGCGTGATACCGACATAGGAACCCGCATCAATGTTGGTGGAGCCGTCAATGGCGCCGGCGTAGGGGCCTGCGGCGAGGTTCTGCCTGTCATAGAGATACAGGGACGGTTCCGCCCCATACCGGAGGACCATATAGCGTCCGCTGGCGTCCAGCCAGTTAAGGGTGCCGCCCAGAGAGCCAATCGTGGCACCGCCCGGCGCTGTAAAATAAATTGAATCGTCCCAGGTCGCATCCGGATTCAAAGTGATTTTATGGATGGAGCCTCCGGAGAGATAATAAAGAATATCGGGTTCCACGGGGTCAAACCCGCCGTCGCTCGCGAGGCCGATGGGGATGCCCTGGTGCGTGGTCCGGCCGGTTGCCGCCTCAATAACCGCCCAGTAATCCGCCCACTGCGTTCCGTTTGTGTTCCGGTGCAGATATAATTTCCCGTCAGCGCTCCACCACATGTTGCGCGCATACAGGTCGTCCCCGACGCTGTCAGCGGTCAGCCGGCGCACCGTTGACCCAAATACCGGGTCAACATATTCCGCGCCCGGGATGCCGGGCAAACGGAAGAGGTTATAGGCAAAGCCGCCGGTCGCGGCCGGCGGGTGGCTGAGGCTGTCGGCAAGGCCTGGCAGCCCGTGTCCATCCGTAAAGGATAGGAAGACAGCCATGGACATCAGCGAAAAAAATATTTTCATGGTTTTCCCTGCCGTCCTTTTATTCGACGCATCGCCGAATTTCCGGGACAACTTGCTTTTGGAATTATATTTTTTTCGGCAAATATGTTGCAAGGAAACCCTGACTACTTTTCGGTGTCAATGAAACGCCGCCATTCCGGACGGCTTTTCTTGTTGGGCAACGGGATCAGGCGTTCGGTGTCAGACCGTCTATGGAAGCGTGGATTGTTGAATTCTTTTCTTCCGGGCCGGTTTTGCTTTTCGCGGAGGACGGGGTTGTCAAGGCGGCTTTCCGGACCAGGCTTGAAAGCTCGTTATACAGGGGGGAGCCTGCGGTTTTCGAACCGGTTCCTGTTTGCAGGCCGAATTGATCGTAGGCGGGTATGAATCCCGCCAGTGTATCGAAGAGGGGGGAATCGCTTTTCTCGGTCTCGTCATTCTCCTTGAACGCGTCCAGAAGGATGGAAAAGGGATCGTTTGAGGCGGCCGTGCAGTAAATTTGGAGCAGCGCATAAAATGATAGAAATGCTGTCCAGCTCTTCCAAAACTGAATATTTTATCATTGAAAGAAACCTCCACAAAGTGCTATATATTATTCATAATTGACGAAATTTAAATAAAGAGGAATCATGAGCCTTGCCGAAATAAAAGAAATGTCAACTATCGAACGCATTCATACAATGGAAATGCTTTGGGATGCCTTGATTTTAGACGAAACAGATTTAAAATCTCCAAGCTGGCATGAAGATATCTTAAAAAAAAGAAAACTCCAATTCGAATCCGGCGAATCCAAGGTAACGCCTCTTTCTCGTCTTAAAGGGCTGCTTCGAAAATGAACAGGCGAGAGGTTAAGGTTCTGGATTGCGCCATATCTGATTTACGCGAAGCTATCAATTTCTATAAACAACAAGATGAAGCTCTTGGGAATTATTTTCTCGACAGCCTTTCTGTTGACTTAGAATCTTTAACTTTCTATTCAGGAATCCATTCAAAGCATTTTGGTTTCTATAGGATGCTTTCCAAGCGCTTCCCTTTTGCGATTTACTATGGCTTAAAAAATGATTTGGTTTTAGTTGCAGCGGTCTTGGATATGAGACGCAATCCTGCATGGAATCGAAATCGCTTAAGAAGAAGACGTTAATCACAATG
>JAZDKP010000150.1:0-24083 GCA_043802925.1 Fibrobacterota bacterium
AGGCCAACATGTTTTCAAATCGCGAGCCTTCGTCCCGCACCTCTGACCAGTCCCAAAGGTATAGCTTGGGTTCCTTTTTCAGTGATCGCACGGATTTGGAGACAAAGGGGTAAACCCGGAAATGATAATAAAATGTCTCCAGCACATCGAGCCAGCGGGCAACAGTCCTGAAGCTCACATTCAGGTCTTCCCGCAAAGCATTGGTGGACAAAAGCGATCCCACCCTTTCCGGGAGCATTCCGCTTAACAGGCGCATACTGCTCAAATCGTGAATGATGGTGGTGTCCCGGATGTCTTCCCGGAACAGGCGGTCGAGTTTTTCATTGTGCCATCGCCGGGTAAATCGTTCGCTTTGTTTGATAAAAGGTTCCGGAAAACCTCCAAATCGCTCCAGGGTATTGAGGGTCGCCCCGGGCGATGCTGGAACCATTACGGGTTCGGCAAACGGCAGACAGGCGGCCGTATGGCGGTTCAGTTCGGCCAGGGTAAAGGGATGCAGGCGGTAATAATGGTATCGGCCCTGAAGTGAATCTCCGCCTTTGCGAAACACATCGAGGCGTGAACTTCCCGTAAGAACGATACTGAAACGGTCCTTGTGTTTATCGTATTCGCCTTTGATGTAGTTCTTCCATTTGTGGAATTTATGCAATTCATCCAGGATGAGCAAATCCGCATCGCCGGGCCATTCGCTTCGGAGGAGGGTTTTCCGGTCTCCCTGGTTGTCCCAGTTATAATAGGCCACATGGCTGAAATGGTTTGCCAGCAGTGCGCGGGTCAGAGTGGTTTTCCCGACCTGTCGGGGGCCGCCGATGAACACCATCCTGCGGTCTTTCAAATCTTCCAGCATGGGCCGGGTCAGATAGCGGTCTTTCATGTCATAAAACTATAATTATTGAAATGTCAGCGCAAGCGTTATTTTGCCTATAAGCAAATAATCACTAGCGATGTTTTACCTAAATGACAGCGAAGGCGAGAATCGGAAGAAAGAACAGGAATGCAATGACAAGGCTTTTCATAATTCCTCCATAAGTTATATTTATACCCGAATCCGGTTTAATCCAAAAGGAGCCTCTCCCAATGCGGTGTCTTTCAATCAGTGTGATAATCGTTCTCATCTCCCTGTTTCCCGTATCCGCCCAGCAGCATGTAGGCGTTCTTGATCTGGAGGCCCCGGGTTTCAGTGCGACTGAGATCAGCGTGCTCTCCAACAAATTGCGGAGCGAAATGGTGAAAACGGGCAAGTTCCTCGTGCTCGAACGCGCGCAAATGACCGTCATCCTTCAGGAGCAGGGGTTCCAGAATACGGGTTGCACCTCTTCGGAATGCGCGGTGGAAATGGGGCAGCTGTTGGGCGTCCAGATTATGGCCGGGGGCACGGTGGGCCGCATCGGGCAGACCTGGTCCATCACCCTGCGGCTTATTGACGTGCAGTACGGCAAGCTGCTGAAAATGGTGGACTATGAAATGGAAGGTCCCCTGGACGACGTGCTCAAATTCGGCATTTCCAACGCGGCCCGAAAGCTGTGCGACCTGCCGGTCCGTGAGCGCACTCCGGTCGCGTCCACGCCGTCACCCGTCATGGGACGGGCCAATTGCGATTCGTCCCTGCAGCTGGGCGCCCTGCTTGCAAAGGAAAAGTATTCCATCGTAAACGGATGGTTTGCCGCCTCGAGCCTTTTCCTTTTCAGCTATACGGTCATCTATCATTTCCTGGCCGCGCCCCCGAGCCCGGACATGCAGCTTCCAGTGGTGCGGGAGATCAAGTCCAGCCCCTCGGTTGATTACGAATGCTTCAAAGAAGGGTATGGGAAGGCGGCAAAATCCCGGCGGGGAACCTCCGTACTCCTGGGCACGCTGACTTGCGTCGGGATCATATTTTTCATCAGCAACGCGGCGGCAAGTTCGTCCAATTAAAACGTTGGTCCGGCGCGTCCCGCGTTGCGCATATCATCTATTTGCAGCGCTTAATCTTAATTAGCCTGGGGCGTATGGGTTTGCGCGGGTACGTTGCCCGGACTGCGGGCACGAGCTTTTTGTGGCCTATTCCTGCCGCCAGCGTGCATGCTGTCCCTCCTGCGGCCGGAAGCGATGAATTCGCGGACAAGGAAACGTAAGTTTCAGTGAATAAAGCGGGTTGATTGGAAAGCGCCGCTTTACGGGGCGGCGAAAATCCATTTACCTATCAGTTATCACTTTTTGAATACAGTGACTTCCAATATCCTGGTAACTATGGGGTGATCGGGCCCCGGTTGTTTCATTCGGACGCGATTATTCTACCCCGCCACTGGTTCCGCGAGTCCGTTATTTCAACAATATAGACGCCGGGCCCCCATAATCCGGTTTCAAGCATGATCCTGCTTGCCCCGGCGCTGTTCTTCCTTAAGACCCGCCTTCCGAGCAGATCGTAGACGCTGAAAACGCACGCCTTGGATGACGGTTTTTCAAGCACTAGCGGGCACCCGGCACTGAAAGGGTTCGGATGGATTTTCAGCGGAATCACGGGATCCGGCAGGGCCTCAACGCGGTCGGCAGACAGTCCCGTGCTCCCGGGCGTGGGGCTGGTGAAGACGTCGTCCCAGGTGACGGAGATGTCCTCAGAGGTTTCATCGTGCCCCGTGATCCCGTTGCCGCCCGAAGGGGTTTCATACTGCCCCTCCAGAAGGATCCGCTTGGTGGACAGCCAGCTGCCGGGAGGGCCGTTATGGCCCTGCACGGGTATGGTGTGCGCGTCCGGAACGTATCCCGGGATGGCGCTTTTGTCCACGATCTGGCTTGAGGCGGTCGGTACGCCGGCGTTCATCAGGTCCACGTCCTTGACCGTGGCGCCGGTCCCGTTCCAGTAAAACAGGGCCACGCCCTCGCCAGCGTTGGCCAGGCCCGGCGAATTCCCACCGGCAAGGAGGACCATGTCCGGGGTGGCCGCGTCCCCGTCCGATATCTCGAAATCGGCCTTGCTCCCGAAATCGGCCTCGAAATCAGCGCCGTTTACCGCAATCACGGCCGTTTCATGGGGATGGATCACGGCGCCGGATGGAAATTTCACGATAAAGTCCCCCGCGTCCAGGGCGGGCAGGCTCGCGCCCGGGACATAGGGATAAACCTGGTTGTCGGCCAGGTAATAGCCCTCCAGGGAAACCGCGGAACCGGAAGGATTGAAAATCTCGATGAATTCCGCCTCCGCGGGCTGCAGGGCGATCTCGCTTAGCAGCAGATGGCCCTGGGCCGTCAATGCCGCATGGATTCCGAGTAAAAACACGGGGATCATTTTTTTCATTCTAACCTCTTGGCATAAAGATAGGTATTTGCAGGGCTGCAGGCAAACAGCAAAACCCCTCTTGCAGCCGAAAAATTTTCTTTTCATGATCAAAGGCAAGGCCATGGAAAAGACGTTCAAGCTGCTGAACATAGAACAAGAAATTTATTCTCGGACCAGTAGTAAGAAAAAGGCGATTGTGGCGGTTGCTCGAAAACTCGCTGTACGATTGCGGACGCTAGCAGTAACGAAAACGCCCTATCAACTGGGCGTTGCTCGCTGAAAACAGTTTAAGAACAATAACAATGAAAAGACAACCAAGACAAGTTTCGGAAGGAAGTGTACAACGATCGACAGGCTGTGTATTTGAAGCACGACTCTGAGTATGTTGACACTGTTTCCGACTTTCCGGAAAGTATACTGTGGCTTGACCACGAATAGGAGCATGAAAAGGTGTCTGGTTTGTTGTTATTGAGAAATAAGAATAGAAGATAGCTTTACTCTTGACTATGCATCATAGGAGCCTGCCGAACCACTCCGTATTTGAGGACACCGGATACGCGGATTGAGAAACATGCCGAACTGAACACCGGCGGCTTGCACTGAGCAATGTCGAAGTGAGCTTTGTCCTTTCTGCTTGATTTCAGGAATATTCCCCGACTATCTTATCCACGAGAGGCCGGAAACGATGAATTCGCGGACAAGGAAACGTAAGTTTCAGTGAATAAAGCGGGTAGATTGGAAAGCGCCGCTTTACGGGGCGGCGAAAATCCATTTACCTATCAGTTGGGATGGAAGGGATGCAGGCGAAGGAATGTAGCCACCGGTTTATATATAGGAAAACTACAGACGGCCAATGGCGAAGCGTTGTCTTATAAGTTTATTCTCACACATTAACTTCTGGAGAAATTGTGAAATTCGCACTTGTTGCCTTCTTCTTTGCTTTACTGTGTTTGAATCTGACGGTATTCGGAACTTCCTACGATACGATTCCGGCGGACAATCCGCTCATTGAATATACCGGCCGTATTGACTTTACCAATCCTCTGGCCCCGAAGTTTTCCTATTCGGGAGTATCCGTCCGAGCCTCTTTCCAGGGAACGAGTGTTTCGGCACGGCTGAATGATGTTGGAATTCAAAATTATTACAATGTCATTCTCGACGGAGTTGTTGCCAAACGCATTCAAACAGCAGCCGGACTAAATACCTATGCGCTTGCCTCTGCACTCAAAGACACGGTTCATGAAATTGAACTGTTCAGGCTTACTGAGGTGGGATTTGGAAAAACCCAATTTAACGGACTTATTCTCGATTCGGGTAAAACACTCGTTGAGCTTTCACAAAAGCGGAACGCTCTGGTTGAATATATCGGTAATTCCATCACTTGTGGATATGGCAATGAGGGTGTGCTTGGAGGCACTTTCGGACCCACAACCGAGAACCATTATCTGACCTACGCAGCGATTACCTCCAGAAATTTCAATGCTCGGCACATGGCCGTCTGTGTATCCGGCATCGGAGTTTACCGGAATTATAATGGTCCGTTTGAAGGCAATGTAAATTGCATGTCCAATTATTATCAGCGCATTTTCTTCACTGATTCCACGCCTCTTTATGGTTTTTCACAAACACCTGATTTAGTATGCATCGATTTGGGCACAAATGATTTCAGTACCAATGGCGGTGATTCGGCCAAATATGTTACCGCTTATCTGAAACTGATTGATTCTATTCAGGTAAAAAACAATAAAGCAAACATATTATGTCTGTTAGGGCCGATGCTGGGTGGCTCAGACCTGACCAAGGTCAGAAGCTGTTTAAACCGTATTGTTACTTCGGCCAATGTTAAAAACAATGGGAATGTGTATTTCTTTGAAATGTCCCAACAGACAGGCAGCTTAGGATATGCCATCGATTATCATCCTACCGTGGCCCAGCATTTAAAAAATGCCAACGAATTGATTGCTTGCATAAATGCTACCCATCTGCTGACGCCTGTTACGGTTTCCGAAACCGGAACCGCAGAAGCCGGCCTGGATAAAAACGCTTTGGCATTGGAAAGCGCTCCCAATCCATTCAACCCTGTAACGACTCTGCGTTTTTCACTTGGTACGGTTGGAAAAGTCAGTATGCGTATCTATGATATCAATGGCCGATTTATAAAAAATCTAATTGATGCGGACCTGACAACCGGCAGCCATTCTGTGAATTGGAATGCAACCGACAGCCGCAACCGGACTGTTTCCGCCGGCATGTATATTTGTAGAATCCAGGCAGGAAATCAGGTGCAGACGCACAGGTTGATGCTCATACATTAATATCGGTTGAAACGAATTTGAATTGGAGATAATACCAGGCTTGCCATTCAAATTTGTCATAGAAAGACCAAATGAAGCATAAAATCCGGTTAATGCAGAGCAAAGACCTTCTTTCGGTTGTTGCGCTCTGGAAAAACACTCCAGGAATCGGGCTGGATAAGGACTGCGATTCGATCAGAGGTTTGAAACGATATTTAAGACGTAATCCCAGGTTGAGTTATATCGCAACGGTTGATTCTTTAATTGTTGGCGCTGTGTTGTCTGGTCATGATGGCCGCCGTGGGTATTTGCATCACCTGGCGGTTGATCCGGATTATCGCAAACAGGGTATTGCAAACACCCTGATTCAGTCTTGTTTTAAGCAGCTTTCCCGTCAACATATCCCAAAGTGCAATATCTTCCTGTTCAAATCGAACACCAGCGGGCGTTCATTCTGGATTCATAATGGCTGGAACCTTCGGCCGGATTTGCTTCTCCTTCAAAAGATGACGAATGTTTGCCATTGTTGCCATATTTGATATTGAAGGAAGACACATGGAGGTCCAATGCGCCGTAAAACAGGAATAAAGCCTGCTGCCATATTCACAATCATAGGTATGGTATATTTGAACGCCATGGCTGCAAGCTACTATGTTGACGCCACCAATGGATCGAATACAAATACGGGACTTTCTCCTGCAACTGCATGGAAAACCATTGATAAAGTTAATGGTTCCGCCCTGGTTGCAGGAGATTCTGTTTTATTCAAGAAGGGCGAAACATTCAGGGGAAGCTTAATACCCTGCAGCGGTTCGTCTTCCGGCTATATCACGTACGGCGCTTATGGAACCGGAAACAAGCCCAAGTTATTGGCTTCATATCAAAGGAACTCTCCATCGGATTGGGCCGGCGAGGGAGGAAACATTTGGAAGACTTCTTACCAGCCGGTGAATATGGTTGGGGAAGAGCTTTTGCCTAACCCCAGTTTTGACACTGATCTTTCTGCCTGGAGTAAATATGATAACTCCAGCAACAGCGCATCTTCGGTCTTCTCGAGAACAACGGTAGCCGGCGAATATGTTACCTCTCCCGGCGGCGGGAAGTTGGAATGCGCCAACCATGGAAGTGGTCTCTCCGACATTCAAATTTATACTTCCAGTTGGTCCATATCAGCTTTAAAATGGTACAAGCTGTCATTCAAGGCAAAATCCACCCTGCAATTTACATTCGCCCCTAACGGCATATCACTTTCGAAGGCGGGTTCGCCGTGGACAAGTTACTATTCCGCTTCATCCCCACAATCCTTATCTATTACCGCGGATTGGGCGACGTATGTAATTTACTATAAAGTTAATGCAACGGCTGCTGACAGCCGTATTACCTTCTATGCAGGCGGCACTATTCCAAACGGAGCAATTTTTTACCTTGATTCATTAAGTTTTATGGAATGTGACGGGGATATTGAACCGCTTAATGTTGATGTTGGGAATATCATTTTCAACAACGAAGCTTTTTGCGGTATAAAAGTATGGAATGAAACGGATCTGAATGCGCAGGGAACATTCTGGTACGACGAGGACAATGATTTGCTCAAAACGTATTCGGTTTCAAATCCTGCAAGTTACTATTCACATATAGAGCTTGGGATGAGGTATTTTTGTATTTATCAAAGCAACAGGAGTTATGTAATTTACGAAAACCTGGATTTGCGCTACGGATGCTTTGGAATAGCCGGAAGTAATACGCACCATATATGGGTCAAAGATATGGACATCTCCTTTATCGGAGGCGGCGACCAATACGGCGGCACCAAAACAGTGCGGCTGGGGAATGGAATTGAATTCTGGAATGCAGCCCATGACAATATTGTGGAGCGATGTACCTTTAATCAAATTTATGACGCCGCACTCACCGCACAAGGCAAGGACAGCTCCGGATTTGAGGTTTACAATTTATATTTTAGAAATAACCTGATAAATAATTGCGAATATTCTTTTGAATACTGGGAGAGATACGACAGTTCCAAGGCACATGACATTTACTTTGAAAACAACACCTGTTTGAATGCAGGGGGCGGGTGGGGGCATTCTCAAAGGCCAGATCCCAACGGAACTCATTTGATGTTTTTTAGTAATAATGCTCAAACAGACCGAGTTTATGTGAGAAATAACATCTTCTGCAATTCCACGGAACAGGGGGTCCGTTGGTCGAGGCTTGTTGACGTCAATAAGGTGATTTTGGAGCACAATTGCTGGCACGAATCTTCCGGGCCGATCGCAAAAGTGGTAAACACATATTACGATTACGCAACTCAATGGGCATCATATAAGATAGAAACCGGACAGGATTCCAATTCCATTGCTGGAGACCCTCAGTTCAATATCGGCCACTCTTTGGCAGGTAACTCTCCATGTATTGACGCAGGCATGACTCTGGCCACTGTGACGGACGATTATAATAACGCGTCCAGGCCGCAAGGCGACGGATACGATATTGGAGCGTTCGAGTATTCGGTAAGTACACAACTTCAATATCCACGCTCACTTTCAGGAAAGTCTTCGCTGGAATTGTCCATACTGAATCGGAACGATGGCGGGGGAAAAATTATTTATGCTATACCTGAAAACGCTCTGGTGAAAATCGCTCTTTTTAATATTCTTGGCAAGAACGTAAAAACGCTGGTGAATGATTATAGAATTGCGGGAACGTATCAAGCATCGTTCCGCAAAACACAGCTTGCTAATGGTTTGTATTTTTGCGTGATGAAAGTGAATAGCGCTACGGTTGCAAAAAAATTGTTTATTGGAAATTGATTTTATTTCGACTATCGCAGGAGAACCTGCTTCACCCGCAACATTCGTCCGCTTGTCTCCAGACAGATAAAATAGAGCCCGCTCGCCAACCCCTTGCCGCTAAAGTTAACGGTATGATTCCCGGCTTTCAACACCCCGGAAACAGGGATCGCCGCACAACGGCCCCGGACGTCAAAAACAGCCACCGTAACCTCCCCCGAAACGGGCAGGGAAAAGCGGATACGGGCCAAAGGATTGAACGGGTTGGGTGAGACCGCAAGAGCGAAGGGAGGCGAAGAGCGCGCGTTCTTTTCCAAATCCGAAGGAGGCTGAACCCGGACATCAAAGCTTGCGGCATGAAAACGAATGATAAGATCATCCAATGTAATGACAAGCGTATCGTTTGTCGTGCGGACAGCCGAAGGTTCCTGAATGGAACTGTCGTCCAAGGGTGTGATGAGCGCCGCGAACTGCGCGGCGATGTCGCGGCGCATCATCTGGAACTGCTGAGTGGAGGCATAGTGCACAATATCGTAAGGGTAGCCGTGTTCCGGGTCGGCGTGGAAGGTGTCGGACTGGGTGAAACGGCCGATATAAACGCTGTCTGGAGCCACGGGCGACAGATCCTGCAGGAAAAATCCGGCCTTCCTGTCTGCGGTGCGCATGATAAGATCGCGTCCTGCGCGGGTGAGGGAGGCGAGAGTGTCGACATTCAGCCGCCATTCCATTGTTCTGGAGGTATCCGATTCCACCTCGTCCAGGACGAGGAGCGCCTTCTTGTCCAGGAACAGGAAATGGCGCAGGTAACGCGTTATCCTGAGTTCCGGAAGGTAGGCGCCCGTCAGGTCGGCGACCAGGTACTCATAACGGTCCGACAGGTCCGTGTGGATGAAAGAGGGTTTGTTCGCAACACCCACATAGGGATTGCCGTTGAACCACATGACCTCGCCGCCCAGCTGCCCCTTGCCGTTGTCGAAGGTCACGATATTATGGGCCGCGGTGCGCTTCATGTAAGTGTAGCCCTCATCCGTCACCAGGAAATGGTTGAAACCGTTCAGAATAAAATGGCCCTTATCAGGGTGCTGGTGGCCGCATCCGGCGTCAAAATTGATTTTCGTGTATGCGTCGTAGCCCATGGGCGGGCCGGCCTCGGTGCAGAAAAAGATCGCGTTGGAGTCCTCCCAGGAGGATCGCGACGCAAATTGCGCCATGTTGTCGAAAAGGCATCGGGTGGGCAACGAATAGACGTCTTGCGTGTCCACGGCCTCGTCGTACCAAACCAGGTTGCGGTAATCGACATGGGATCCCATCCTGTGGTCCACGCGCTCCTGCGCCACCTTGAAGGAGAGCCATTGCGCATGGGGGTTGTCGAATTTCGAGGCCAGGTACTGGAGCATGTATCCCGGCCCGTACCAGTCGTAAAAGGGGCTGTCTCCGAAATTGGTCACATACCAGAAGCCCGGGATGGAATTGTGCAACCGGTAGTTCCAGGTGTTTCTGAACCAGTCGCTGCCTGAAACACGATCCTCTCCCAGAAAGGATTCCTCGAGCGCGAAATACCGCAGCAGCGCCTCCAGTCCATACCCCCAATACGGGATTTCCTCCACACCCACACCGTCCGGGGAAAGGAGCGGCAAGACCCGGCTAAAATTGGCATAAGCGTCCCGTACCCACCCCTCGGCGCCCGGCACCGCGTCGTAAAGCGCCACGCCCGCGGTCATAACCGCGCCCATACAGACGTAATTATGGTTTTGAAGCCATGAACGATTGCCGGGCCATCGCGTATCCAGGGTGTCGGCATGAACAGCCAGTTTCGCCTCAATGGCCGTTCGCTCCGCCGGATCCCACTTATCGTAAAGCCAGTCGTAGACGATGGCCATGTTGTACAGGATATGGGCGGGCCCAAGGTCACGGTTGTCGGCCCAGTTGGGGTAAGCGATGATTGAATCCATCCAGCGCCGCACACCGTTCAAGTATTTCACGCTGTCGGTAAAAAGATAGGCCATGGCCATATCGGGCAGAATATTGCCGAGATAGCGGAACTGGGCGTCATTCAAATGAAGCACCGAATCCCTGGAAGGGGGAACCTTTCCCGCATTGGAGCTCGCGCTTTTTTTAATTTCCGAGAAAAAATCCGCATAAGGCGCAACGTTTCGATCCAGCCTGTCCTTGAGAAAGGCGATCTTTTCCGGGGTCAGGTATATCCTGGGGTGCGAAAGCCCGGTGTTCCAATTTACGCCCCATGAATCCAGAACCGGCGTAACCAGCGAATCGGTTGTTGAAAACTCGGCGCGCAGGCGGATGGAGGGTAAGCGTCCGGCCAGGGGAAGAAGAGAGACCGGGGAAAGGGTGAAACCGGTGTTGTTGCCCGGAAGGATGCTGTCCGGCACGGCATGCCAACCGTTCAACGAATCTCCCTGTTCGATAAAGAGCCGGATGGCGGTGTTAGGCGGGGTGATCCCGCTCCAGTCCAGGGATACCCACGATGAATAAGAGAGCGGCGCAACAGCCCGGGAAAGGATGGACCCGGAGACGGCATACCGGCTCAAATAGTCCTCATACACCTGGTCGGGCGAAAGCACGGCGGATAAAACGCGCGCCTCGGCCAATTGCCCAGCGTACCCGGTTCCGAAAACAAGCTTCTGCCCTGCCGGAAGCCAGCCCGGCTTGGTAACAGGGCCGCTTGCGAGCAGCCGACCGTTCAGATAAAGCCACGCTTTCAGGGAATCCATGTCCCAGGTCACGGTCATGAAATTCCACGCTCCCGAGTCAGGGCTGAAATTAACCACCCAGGCGTAGGATTTTGAAGTGGAATCATAAAAATAAAGCTGGGCTCCCTTGCCGTACAGCCCGTAGCTCCTCATGACGATATGGTTGCGGGAAGCGTCCCAGGTATCCAGTATGTTTCCATACGCGGCCGAGTCGGAAAACGGGCCGTTGACCCAGAATTCGACGGTACCTTTGCGCTGGGGGAAGGCGACCGGGTATTCGGTACCGTTAACGACCGTGGGCAGGTAAGCCGCCGTGGAATCCCGCGCGGGATAAGGTGCCGGGTTCCGAGGGAAGGGGGCGCCCAGCGTCACCCGGCCGCTTAAAACATCCCACTCAGTCGTAAGGGAAAGGGAAAAAGAGGCCTGGGTCGAGAAACCGTCTTCAAAACGCGCCGATGCCGGAAGGAGTGAAAAGAACAAACCGACAATGATGAAAAGGATTTTATTTTCCATTGCATGTAATATCTTATACTGCGCCTACAGGTTGACAACAATTATTTTCTATCAAGTTAATTCCTGTTATTGGAATCTGGCCTTGGGAAGCGTGCTCTCGAACCCCTTTGAAGGTTGCGTAATATCAGGACTGCACCTTTACGGACTTTCTTAATGATACGCGTGACGTCGCCAGTTTTTAAATTCCTTTTTCTTGCAACAGCTCGACTGGCTCTTACCAGTTTTTGAAAAGTTTCAAATTTGGGTGAGCCGATTGGTTTTAACAGCAGATTGGCTCCATCGGTTACATGTTTTGTCACCGTTCCCGGTTATCTTTATACACAGATGCACCCTTGCTTGTGTGATGCGTGCCATGCGTGTGTATGAATATGCCGTTGCCCCTGCAGTCTGACCCGCCTGCTGCCCGGCATGATGCGCCGGAAAGCAGGCCGTGTCCTTTGCTGTAGACAGCGCTCTGTCCCCCGGTTTTACCGTCTGCGTACCCCCGAAACCTCCCTGTTCTTCAAGGTCGTGACAAGCCATTTCGACGGTTTTGAGCAAGCATACCCCGACCTTTTCCAGGCACGCTACGGATTCTGGCGCCCGGTCATTCAGAGGGCTGTGGACAAGTTCCTGAAATGCGGCGACCTCAGGGAAGGGTTTGCGCGGGTACGTTGCCCGGACTGCGGGCACGAGCTTTTTGTGGCCTATTCCTGCCGCCAGCGTGCATGCGGTCCCTCCTGCGGCCGGAAGCGATGAATTCGCGGACAAGGAAACGTAAGTTTCAGTGAATAAAGCGGGTTGATTGGAAAGCGCTGCTTTACGGGGCGGCGAAAATCCATTTATCTATCAGTTTTTTCTCCAACGACTATAAGGCGGCTTTCAGTTTATCAGTTTCACTTCTCCTGAATCAGCTCAGCTTCAACCGTATCAGGCGCAATATCAATATCCTCGGGCCAAACCAGTGTTCCATAATCAACCCGCACTGATTTAAAGAAAGCAGGATCGCGAAGTTTTTGAAACACACCTTCGTGTAGATAGGGAGTCATATCGAAAACACCCTGAATGCCATTTTTGAATGCGACGTCTATACGGTAATTGGCTTGCGGCGTCGCTGAAACAATTTTATTGGTTATCACGACTACCTCAGAGGCTCAATTTTAAAGGGTGCCTCACCATGTACTGCAAGTTTCCAGTCAGCAAGGAGTTCTTCTTTGTGGATTTCTATCCAGGCTTGAACCATCAACCGCTTTGCATTTGGAAGATCCCCTTCAATCATTTCGCCTGTTTCAATCAGGAATATCCCTTCAAATTCACCGTATTCTGCGTGGAAATGCGGCAGATGGTGTTTTTTATCGTCTTTATAGTACAGATACACAACGATTCCGAAAAACATGGAAATTGCCGGCATGGTATTTCTCCTTGGAAGAAAAATAGACTCCCCAAACTCCTTGAATCAAGCAAAACAGCCTGGCGACCCTAGGGATGCCGCAGCAGAAGGGTTTACGGGAACGGCGGGAATTGAAATCCCTATCAATAATTGTTCAGCGGAACTGGCTGGTTGTTTTCAATAATTCACAGGCTTTTTCAATCAGGATCTCCCTTAATCGCAGCGACGACGATTTTCCGGTTGTGCTCTGGTATATCGTATGCCGCCGCTGCCGGCTCAAACCAATTTTGTCGGCAATGGATTCACTTTAATTGTATTTTTATCCCCATGTCCAAACACCTCATCCTCGGTACCGCGGGCCACATCGACCACGGCAAAACTAGCCTCGTCAAGTCCCTCACCGGCATCGACACCGACACGCTCGAAGAGGAAAAGCGGCGCGGCATCACCATCAACCTCGGCTATGCCCATTACGACCTTGCGGACGGTACGCGTATCGGCGTCATTGATGTGCCGGGCCATAGCCGCTTTATCCGCACCATGCTTGCGGGCGCGGCGGGCATTGACTTTGTGCTGCTTGTGGTTGCGGCCGACGACTCCGTGATGCCCCAGACGCGCGAGCACTTTGACATTGTGCGACTGCTCGGGGTTCGGCACGGCATACTCGTTCTTACCAAAACGGACCTGGCGGCGAAGGACGCAGCGGATATGGCTGAGGCTGAGGTGCGTGAAATGGTGCATGGGAGCTTCCTCCAGAACGCAGCACTGGTACGTGTCTCGTCCGTGACAGGGGAGGGGATTCCGGAACTGAAGATAGAAATCGAAAAACTTGTCCGCGCACTTGACGAACGGCAGGGTGAGGCTCCTTTCCGCCTGCCTGTGGATCGTTCCTTCAGCGTGGCGGGTTTCGGCACCGTGGTCACGGGCACGGTTTTTTCCGGCAGCGTGCGCAAAGGCGACCGCGTTCTCGTCCTGCCCGGGGAACAAGAGGCTGAAGTGCGGGGCATCGAGGTGCACCATCAGAAGAGCGACATCGCGAAATGGGGCCAACGGGCTGCGCTCAATCTTTCGGGGATTGACAAAGGAGATGTTGGCCGCGGGGACACGGTGTGCGCGCCCGGTTTTTTCATTTCCACGCAGATGGTCGATGCCCGGTTTACGCCAACGGGCCGTTCTCTGCTCCAGGGTGAGCGCGTCAAATTCCACCTGGGCACCACCGAAGCCGAGGGTCGCGTCTATCGACTGGGAGAATCGGGTCTGGTGCAGGTGCGTTTGTCCTCGCCCGTGGCGGCTGTGCATAACGACCGTTTCATCCTCCGGGATCCGGCGGCATCGGCTACGTTGGGCGGCGGTGAGGTTGTGGACGTGCATCCGCTCAAGCACCGAAGGAAAAAGAACGTGGACGCGGCCGCGCTCCAGGCGCTTGCAGGCGGGAGCGTGCGTGAACGCGTGCTTACCGAACTGGGCAAAGCCCAGACCGGTGTCACGCCTTCAGTACTGCGCGCAAGGCTGACCGAGGATGAGAAGACGCTCACGGAAACCCTGATCCAGCTGGATAAAAACGACAAGGTCGTGCTGCTGGTATCGGGCGGCCATTCGCTTGCGCTTTCATTGGAACGCTGGCAGGCCTTTTTAACGGCTTTGCAGGCACGGGTCTCGGATTTCCATTCGCAAAACCCGCTCCTGAACACGGGGCTGCCCCAGGCCGAAGTGCGGCAGGCGGCGCTTGTTTTCATGGGAGAGGAGGCGGTGCCCCTGTTGGATGCGTTCTGGACACGACTTGCGTCTACGGGGGTGTTCCGTGTTGAGGCGGGCGCTCTGCTGGCCCGTGACTTCCGGCCTGCCGGGGATCCCGAAGGCGAGCGGTTGAAAAAGGAAATCCTCTCGCGTCTGGAAAAAGGGTTTTTTTCCCCGCCCGATAAACCGGACCTGTTCGCCGGGCTTCCGGAAAAGAAGGCGGAACAGGCCCTGCAGGCGCTCCTGAAGGGACGTGCGGTCCTGCGGCTTGAGGCGTGCCTTTTCCCCCTGTCAACGCTTGAAGCCGGTAAGGAGAATCTCCGGCGCTACCTTGCCGCACATCCCCAGGAAGGGACGGTCTCCAACCTCCGCCAGCTTCTGAACACGTCGCGCAAGTACGCGCTCCCGCTCCTTAATTATTACGAGGCGCAGGGGCTGCTCGTACGCAGGGGCGACCTCAGGGTGCTTGCGTGATTTTTCCCCCAATTAGTATACTTTAAACGGAAGAGATGGGGACTGGTGTCTCCAGCGGTCTTCAAAACCGCATGCGGCCGGATAATACCGGCCGTGGTGGGTTCGATTCCTGCCTCTTCCGTTTGTTTGATCCGTTGAAAGAACGATGCGGCCCCTGAAAATACTACACATTGTCAATGTTCGCTGGTACAATGCCGTGGCTTGGTACGCGGTGCAGACCGCGCTGGCCCAGAAACGGCAGGGGCACACGGTCTATATCGCAGGCGACCCTGCGTCCCCCGCACTCGACGAGGCGGAGCGGCTTGGCATCGGTCCGGGCTTACGCCTCCCGTTCAGTGCGCCCAATCCTGCGGGGCAGTATGGCTGCGCCCGTCGCCTGCGGCGTTTCATTGAGGAGAACGGCATCCGCGTGGTCAACGCGCACCAGGGGAACGGTTATTTTTTCATTGCGTACGCGGCACGCACGGCCAAAAACAAACCACTCCTTATCCGTACGCGCGGCGATGTCCGGCCCGCCAAAGGCCACCTCCTCAACCGCTGGCTTTACGGGGCGTTCAGCCACGGCGTCATTGCCACGTCCCAATGCATCCATACGGGCCTCCGGTCCAGCCTCGGCCTTTCCGATGCGCAGTGCCGCCTGATTTTGCCCGCGGTCGACACCGGCTTCTTTCGCAACCATGCCCGGACGGCCGGGCCGGTCCCGACCTTTGGCATCGTGGGCCGCATCGATAAAAAGAAGGGGCACCTTCTCGCGCTCTCCGCCTTCCGCTCCTTGCGCGAACGGGGGCGGGATTTCCGCGTCCTTATCGCGGGTCCCGAAAGCGACCTTCCGTACCCAACGCTCCGCACTTACCTGAACGACAGCGGCCTTTCGGACCGCGTCACGCTTCTGGGCCGCGTGCCCGACATCCGTGAAGTGATGCGGCAGTGCGACTGTGGTGTCATTCCCTCCACCGAGTCCGAGGCCATCTGCCGCGTGGCGCTTGAGTTTATGGCCATGGGCGTGCCGGTCATCGCAAGCCGTCTTAACGGCATCCCGGACGTGGTGAAGGAAGGCCAAAGTGGTTTCCTGTTCGAGACGGGGGATGCGGCCTCGCTTGCGGCATCCCTTGACAGGTTCTTATCCGGATATTCCGCGCAAGAAATGAATCCGCGCAGGTTTGTTGAACAGGGCCATGCACTGGAGCGTCTTGCGGACGCGTCGGTCGAATATTACCGCGCGCGAATGCGCGACTTTGCAAAGGACGGGGCATGGTAAAGCTTTCCGCGGTCATTATCACGCTGAATGAGGAGAAGAATATCGCGCGCTGCCTCGATTCACTCACGGGACTGGTGGATGAAATCGTGGTGATCGACTCTTTTTCAACGGATCGGACACAGGAAATCTGCCTGGAGCGCGGGGCCCGCTTTCTCACGCATACGTTCGAGGGCTACGTCCAGCAAATCCGGTACGCCATCCCCCAGGCTTCGCACGACCTCGTGCTTTCCATTGACGCGGACGAGGCCCTTTCGCCGGTGCTGCGGGCCGCCATCCTTGCTGTCAAACAGGCCCCGCAGTTCGACGCGTACGAATGCGAACGCCTCAACTATTATTGCGAAAAGCCCATCCGGCACGGGGCCTGGCATCCGGACCGCAAGGTACGGCTCTGGCGCGCGGGTAGCGGTGGGTATGGCGGAACAAACCCCCATTACAAATACGAGCTTCACGAAGGGGGGCGCCTCGGCCGGTTGAACGGAAAACTCCTGCATTACTCCTATGACTCCTTTGATGGGCTCGTGTCACAGGCCGTTCGTTTCTCAAAGATCGCGGCGGACGAGGCGTATGACCAGGGAAAGCGGGTCTCGCTTCCCGGGCTTCTCCTGCGTCCTCTGTTCCGCTTCAAGCGCGACTACTTTCTCAAGGCGGGCTTCCTCGACGGAATGCCAGGTCTGCTCATCGCCGCGATATCGGCCTTCGGAAACTTTCTCAAGTACACGCGGCTTTATGAAATGCATGCCGGCTGCGCGGCAAAGGAAGGCCATGCGGATCGGATTTGACGCCAAGCGCGTTTTTTTCAATAAGACCGGCCTTGGCAATTACGGCCGCTCCCTGCTTTCCGCGCTCTTTATGCGCCATCCCAACGAGGACTATCTCCTGTACACACCCCGGAAGCCCAGTGGGGTTTTTCCGGACTTCGAGGCCGAGGCCCTGAACCATGCCGAGGTTCGCGCCCCGGAATTCCTGCCCGCGCGCCTCTTTCCCGCGCTCTGGCGGAGCTTTGGCATTGGTCGCACGTTATCCCGCGACAACGTCAGCGTCTACCACGGCCTGAGCATGGAAATCCCCACGGGCCTGCGGAAGCGCGGCATCCGCTCCGCGGTCTGCATCCATGACCTCATTTTTCTCAAGCATCCCGAATTCTATCCGGTCATTGACCGGCAGATATACAATGCCAAGTTCATTCATGCCTGCCGGAACGCGGATTGCATTGTGGCGTTGAGCGAACAGACACGGCAGGACATCCTCAACGGCTTTCAATTGCCGCCCGAACGGGTCCGCGTCATCCATCCCACGTGCGACCCTGCGTTTACGCGCGTCGCGGACGAGGGGGAAAAGGCCGCGGTCCGTGAGCGCTTCCACCTGACGCAGCGGTTCATCCTCTACGTGGGCACCGTGAACGCGCGCAAGAACCTGATGACCCTGGTCCGGGCGTTCAAGCGGCTGGGCATGCGCGGGGTTTCGCTGGTTGCGGTGGGGTCGGGCGGCGGCTACAGGCGCGGGGTGCAGAACTATGTTGCGTCGAACGGACTGTCGGACCGTGTCTTCTTTCTCGATCGCGTTTCTACCGCGGACCTGCCCGCGCTTTACCAGCAGGCCGAGGTTTTCGCTTATCCTTCATTTTATGAAGGCTTTGGCCTTCCCATCCTTGAGGCCCTTCATAGCCGTGTGCCGGTGGTCACCACGCGAGGGGGCTGCTTTCCCGAGGCAGGCGGGCCCGGAAGCCTGTACGTGGATCCGCTCAATGTGGATGAAATGGCGCACGCACTCCGGCGCGCACTCACAGAACCGGCGCTGCGCGAAAGTATGATCACAACGGGGCTCAACCACGCGCAGCCGTTCACGCCGGATGCGTTTGCGGACAAGGCGTGGAACATGTACCGGGAGATTGCGGAAGGGACGGCTTGATTCTTAGACGCTGACATTTTCTGTTGACCGGAAGCGGATCATTAAATATATTAATCATTAGGGATGCAACAAGAGCGCGGAGCGGTAAAATGCCCCGCGCTTTTTGTCTGGTGTTTTGCACTCTACATGCTGCGGCTTAAGGCGGGGGAGCGGACGCTGGAACGGAAGATGGTGCGGGTGAGGTAGCGTTTTGCAATCTCTCCTTGAATCACTCATGGAATCCAAGTATTTTAATGCAATATCAGCAATGGAGAAAATACAATGATTGTTAAAGATGAGGTCTTGCAGTTGATTCGGTCACTTCCAAAGAGCACGACAATCGACGATATCATGGAAGAACTCTATTTCAAGTCCCAGGTCGATGAGGGGCTGGCGCAGCTGGATTCGGGAAAAAAGATTTCGCACAAGACAGTAACAAAACGAATCCAAAAATGGATTGTAAAATAGTCTGGTCGCCTCTCGCGGCAGCAAACTTAGACGGTATATGCCGTTTTATCGCGAAAGATTCCCCCTATTACGCCTCATTGTTCGCTCAAAGAATTCTTGAAATTATTTATTCACTGCCAATATTGCCAAGGGCAGGCAGAATTGTGCCTGAATATAGACAGGATAATATTCGGGAAAGGTTTTATAAATCCTATCGGATTGTTTATCGGATAAAAGAAGAGACGATAGAAATCGTTGCGATTGTTAATTTTGCGAGATTATTGCAAAACAATCGATAATCCGATGTCAGCCGAGTCCCCTTTTCAACAACCCCCGCTTAGCGCCCCAAAGCAGCCCGAGGCCGTACCCGGCCGCCCTTGACCAGCGATGCCCGCCAGGTGTACGCGTGTAAAATTCAATTTCATCCCGCATGGCCTTCAGAAATGGGCGAAGCGTGCCGGAAAAGAGGTTCTTGAAGAAAAAGTATCCGGTGTTCCGGAACTTGATGAAATAATAACGTGAATCATCGTCGCTGCGGCAACCGCCCTTTTCCTCGCGGACATGGGTGAGAGCGGCCCGGGGCGAAAAGAAGACCCGGAACCCTTTCGATTTCATGCGTAGGACAAAGTCAATCTCTTCATAGAGTGCGTTTCCGGCATAGTTCCCGTCGAACAGGCCTGTCTTTTCCAACGCTTCCCGCTTGAACGACATGTTGCAGCCCACCGGGAAGTCGACGAATCCCTCTTCCGGCCAGTCAAAATTTGCCCTGAACTTCGCGGTCAGCGGGTTCAGTGTTGCAACCTGCGGTTCCTTTTCCCAGAAATGGGGCGGCAGCAGCAGGATACGGCCTGTCACGCAGCCCGCATCCGGGTGCGCGGCGTGCGCCTCGGCATGGGCGTTGACAAGACCCGGCGCGAATGTGACATCATCGTCCAGGAAAAGAACGATGTCACCGTGCGCGGCAGCAAGGCCGGTGTTGCGGGCGCGCGGCAGATTGGGCCGTGGAACGTGGATGACGCGGACACGGTTGTCGGAAGACGCGAAGGGGAGGGCGGACTGGTCGACGAGGATGATTTCGAGCCGGGGATAATTGTCCGACAAAAGGCAGCGCAACGTGGCGCGCATAGCGTCGGGCCGATTGAGCGTGGGGACGATGACGCTGACAAGCAGTGCGTCCAGGAAGGCCCCTTTGTGTTCAGGGTTTAATCGTGAAGGGATAGTCCGTGACGAATGCGGCCTCGAATTCAAAGACATTGTCAAAATCCTCGATGCGGTCGGTATCGTTTTTGCCCATGAAGCTGAGGTCAATGAGGTCGTAAACAATGCGTCCGAAGTCGAGGGTGGCGGTGATGCCCCAGTGTTCGAGCACCAGCTTGGCTGAGGGGCCGTACTGGGTGATTGCATAATCTTTGATGCCCCGCGACAGCTCCTGGCCCGTGACGTGGCGCTCCGCGGCCGTCATGTCGGGCGATTTTCCGGTCTTTTTCAGCGTGTATTCGAGGCCGTTCATGACAAAGAGGTAAGCCTGGAGCTTGTACGCACGGCCGTGTTCCTCGGCGTAGCGTTGGATGGGCGTGATGATTTTATTCGGCACTGGCATAGCGGGTGGGGGCCGTGGTCAAGTCGAGCGAGCGGTGGAGCGATTCACGGAGCGCCGCATAGGCGGGGAGCGCGGCCTTGGGGAGGCGTCGCATGGGCACGGACTTGAGCGTGAGCGGGTTGACGAAACGGCCGCTGCGCGTCACGCGGTAGTCGAGGTGCGGGCCGGTGGAAAGGCCGGTGGAGCCCACGTAACCGATGATGTCGCCCTGGGCAACGCGCTTGCCGCGCCGGACACCCTTGGCAAAGCCGTTGAGATGGCCGTAACAGGTGGTGTAACCGTTGGGATGTTTAATCTGGATGAGGTTGCCGTAGCCGCCGTTGCGGCATGCCGAGGCAATGACGCCGTTGCCCGCGGCCTTGACCGGTGTGCCCGTGGCCGCGGCGTAGTCGATGCCGAAGTGCGGCCTGCGGATGTTCAGCACGGGATGGAGCCGGCTTAAGGAAAATCTGGAACTGATGCGGCGGTAGGCGAGCGGCGCCTTGAGGAATGATTTCTTGAGGCTCACGCCGTTTTCGTCAAAGTAGCCGGGGGCCATTTTTCCGGTTCCAAAATAATAGGCCGAGTGCGCGTGGTCGCCGTTCACATAGATGGCGGCGAGAATGTTCCCGTACTTGATGAACGCGCCGTCCTCACGGTAGTATTTTTCAAACGAAATCTTGAACGTGTCGCCCTGCCGGGGCTCCACGAACCAATTGATGTCCCATGCGAAGATATCGATGAAATTCTGAATCAGCTCCGGGGTTTCGCCCGCCTCTGTGACGGCCGCATACAGGGAGTTGGTCAGCGCGCCGGTCAGCGTTTGTGTCCGGAGGATGAGCGGGACCTGGCGTTTGCCGGCCTTGAAGGTGCCGTCACCGGCCGAGACCTGATACTCGATCATCCGGTCGCGTGAATAGAGGATGAACTCCGCGAGCGAGGAGTCGGGTGCGGTACGGAGGCGGTATTCCTGGCCTTCGTAAAGCCCGCCCGCGTAGACGACCTGGAGCGCATTCACAATGCCAAAGCGCTGGGATGATTTGACGCCATGGAGCCCGAGAATCTGTGGGATGTTTTCGTTCTTCTGGATGCAGCAGGTGATGGTGCGTAGCGTGTCCGCGACCTGGGAGGGTGCCGGCCCACCGACCGAGGCCTTGACGGGTTCGGCCGTGCTGAAAAGGGCGATTTTGACAAGGAAACCGGCCAAAACAGCGATGCCGATAGGAATGGGATACCGCAGGTATTTTTTTGACCTCGGCGCGCTTTGGACCGGTTCTTTGGGCGTCATGAAAGTCTTACCGCAGTCTCAGGAACAGAGGCTTGTTTTTGCCCTCGGTCACTTCGATTTCGAATTCCTTTTCAATGGACCCTTTGCGGAGCAGCAAGGTGTGCTTGCCCGGTGTAAGTTGAACCGGGGTCTTGTTGGCGCTCCCGATGATTTGCCCGTCTTCGAGGATTTCGGCCGCGGGCGGGGACGATGAAATGAACACGCTCGAAAGACCACTTCCGCCGCCTTCGGCTGCTGACGCGGGTTCGGCTTCGGCGGGTTTAGCGGCTTCAGGGGCCGGAGCCGGTACGGGTGTTGTTGCTTTGGCGGGAGCCGTTGTTTTGGCAGGCACCGCAGCTTTGGCAGGCGCCGGGGTATCGTCATTCAGAAAATCATCGATTTCTTTATTTAGATCCGTTTCCGCGGGCTTTGCCGCAGCCGGAGGAGCGGCCTTTGCAGGTGCGGGCGTTGGCGTGGGTGCAGGGGTTGGAGCGGGTGCAGCGGCCTTTGCAGGTGCAGGCGCCGGAGCCGGAATCGGAGCCGGAGCGGGTGCAACGGTTTTTACGGGTGCAGGTGCCGGAGTCGGAGCAGGGGTAGGAGCCGGAACAGGGGCAGGAGCCGGAGCTGGAGCTGGAGCTGGAGTGGGTTTGTCGACAGGTTTAGGTGCGCGCTTGAATTCGGGCTTGGATGTGTGTTGCACGGGTTCGGGTGTGGGCGGGGTGACTGCAACCTGCGCCACAGGGGCAGACGTTACCGGTTCGGGTGCAGGAGCCGGGGCTGGGGCCGCCTGCGGATCGTTTAGCCTGGTATATTTGGTAGGCCGTTCGATGTCATTGTCCTTGTTGTCGAAAATGCCCATGAATAACATCATGACGAAAAGAATGACCACCGTGGGCAGGCCGATGAACAGGACGGTGAGAATCGGGAACTTTTTGCTGCGCCGCACGAATTCATCGTTGTCCGGGAGTGCTTCGCGGGTGAGGCCGGCGCTTGCTTTGACCGTGAGGGCCTCCTCGGGTTCCTGGATCGCGGTTCGCGCGGGTTCGATCCGTGGGGCGGCGGGCCGCGCCGGTTTTTCCACGGGGCGGGACGCGGTGGTGCGCGAAACGGACACGGTTTCTTCTTCGACGGCGGGCCGAGGCTTGGACTTGATGACCGGGATGCGGGAGGCGGGTTCGGGCGTTTTGGCTTCGAGATGGATGTCCGTGAAGATGTCCTTGCGGATGACGGGCACTTCGCTGCCGGCGCGCCGGGGTTTGGATACGGAGATGGACTCGTCCTTTTCATCGACCATGTCCAGAATGCTCTCTTCGGGCTCCGGGTCTTTGCTTGCCGGCGCGGGCTTTTCAGCGGGCCGTGGCGCGGGTTTAGGCGGCAGGGGCGGGGGTGTTGCATCGCGGCGGGGCTCGTCATCGCCGAAATTAAAAAGGCCGCCCAGGAGATCGCTCTTAAGGGCGTCGAGGCTTTTGTCCGTTGGCGGGACAGCGGCGGCAGGGGCGGAAGCCGCCGGCGGCGCAGGGGCCGGGACTGCGGGTTCGGCGGTACGGGCCGCGCTGCGTCCAGTGGCCGGGGGCTCGGCCTTGATGTTGCCGATGTAATAGGATTCGGTCTGCCGGAGGATTTCTTTGGAATCAGCGCTGATTTCGTCCTCGGATTGGTAGATGCGGAGGATGCTGCTCACGCCCAGGTTGTCGAGCGCGGAGGTGACGTTCGCATTGTTGGAAAAGATGGCGAGGCGTGCCGTGGAGTGCAGCAGCAGCTTGTTCATTTCCTTGAGCATGGCGAGAGTGCGCTCGTCGATGTTCGGAAAGTCGGAAAAGTCGAGGCAGACATTTTTGACGCCGCGTTTGAGCGCCTGCTTCAGCGTTTCTTCGAGTTTGGATGAATCAAGCTTTTCGCCGCGGACTGCAGGCCGAAGCGTGATGATTTCGAAAACACCCAATGAACGGCTCTTACATTCCATAATACTGGTACTCCGTTATTTATACCGGTGAAATTAACGTATTTAATATATTAATTCATTTTGTTTGATGCAACACTAAATTATATATTTGTGAATGTTTTTTCGCTGTAAAAACCGGCCATAAATGCTTTATAGCGCGCATAAAATAATTACCTTGTACAACGGGATCATAGACGAAGGCGCCATTCGCGTGGCTGACAACCGTATCACGGATGTGGGAAAACGGTCCCTGCTCCGTAAAAAATATGCGTCCGACGACGAGTCCTGTTTCCCCCGCACCCTCATCATGCCCGGCCTCATCAATGCCCACACACACCTCGAGGACGGCGGGCTGCGCAACTCCCTTTCCCACTGCAGCAGTTTCGCCCTCTGGTACGAGGAGTGCCAGCGCAAACGGGCGGCCCGCTCCGAGGCCGAGGCCATGAACGCGGTCCACCTCGGCGCACTCGAGGCGCTGCGCAGCGGCACCACCCTGGTCCTGGACACCTGCGGGAGCGGCGCATCGTTCCAGGTCCTTTATAACGAGCGTCTCCGCT
>JAZDKP010000151.1:0-2732 GCA_043802925.1 Fibrobacterota bacterium
GACCTGCGATATCCGTCGCGACACGGAAACAACCGACGCTCAAATCACGACCTTGAGCCATGTAACCTTCCAAAGACCCGATCGCCTGTTTGTTGAAAATGTAACACCGGTCAAGCGGACCATCGTCGCCGATGGAACCAACTTTTTCAGTTTCATCGAAGGGGACCCAAAAGGATTTTCAAGACCCATCAGCCAACTGAACGAAGAAATGCTGATCTCTCTCCGCAAAGTCCCGGGAACCGCGATGGATCACCTGCTCCGGTTAAAGGGTGTTCCCGAAAGCGATATCGATGCAACCGAGGAATTCCCCGTGCGAAAAAGTTACGACGCCGGCAAGGTCTATGTGATCCTGTCCCTGGACCGGGAAGGACGGCTCGCTCGGTTCGAGTTTTACCGCTCGAAAGAAACCCCGGAAAAAACGGCTCAATACGATTACAGCCATTTCCAGGAAGTGCTCTCCGGCGTGTGGATACCCGCCCTTCATCGGTTGAGCTATTCACAGGGCGGCGTTGACGCTTCCGAATCCAGCCGAGTCGACAATCTGCAGGCCAACAAACCGGTGGATCCGGGGCTTTTCGATGCAAGCCGATATTTTAAAAATGTCCAGTTTGTCAGCGATTTTGACGAAATCTACCAGCCGGCCGAGTGAACACTAAAATTAACTTTACGACATGCCGAATTATGAATAGATTAACTGGTCAACAGGAGGTAATTGAATGAAGAAAGTAATTGCAGGAATGCTGATAGCCGCTTTCCTGGCTTGCAGTGTCGGCACATCTTCAGCCGTCAATGCCCAGAGGGGCGGAATCATGGGCTTTATTGCCGGTTGTTGTTTTGGTGTCCGCGCGGGCGGGGCCTATAACGACGGCAAGGAAATTCATTGGCGTGAATGGGTTCGCCTGATTCCCTACGTCAATATCGTTTTCGCCATCTGGGACGGCGTGGATGGCACAAACGGCATGACATCGAAAGATTATATCGAAAAATACGGTGCCATGTATTATTGAACCGAATGTATCAAGGAGACTTATTCATGAAAAAAATTATTGTTTGTCTTTTGATTGCCGCGGTTGTAGCCGGCGTGGCTGCAAACAGCTCCGCGGTTAATCCGCAGCGCGGCGGACTCATGGGCTTTATCTCCGGTTGCTGCTTCGGTGTGCGCTCCGGGGCCGCCTACAACGACGGCAAGGAAGTGCATTGGCGCCAGTGGGTTCGCCTGATCCCCATCGCCAATATCGTCTTCGCCATCTGGGATGGTATCGACGGAACTAACGGAATGACGACCAAGGATTACGCCAATCAGTATGGCGCGGCGTTTTATTAAACCTTGTGATGAATAGTTCCAGGGTTTTGAAAAAGACTCCGGGTTTTATGCCCGGAGTCTTTTTGCTTTTATGGACATTATCCTGTTATGCCCAAACCGAGCTGGCCGTCGGGTTATTCCAGGACGGTGATTGGACGGCCTGCAAAAGGGAATGCCTGAGAATCCTGGTCAACCAGCCATCGAATGAGGCGGCCCTGTCGCTCCTCGACAAGGTGAAGACGGCAGAGCGAGCCGGTGCCAAAACCAAACAGTCGCGGCTCACCTCAAAGCCGGGCGAATGGATCGTTTTTTCTTATCGGGGGCTCATTAGACCGGCCATTGGCAGTCGCTGTTCGCTGACCCCCGGCTGTTCGGAGTATTTTCTTCAGGCCAGCCGGAAACACGGACTGCTCGCGATTCCGATGGCCGCCGACCGATTAATCCGGGAGCCGTCTGTTGTTTTAAATCATGAGCATGAAGTCATCGTCGGCCATGACATCCGGATAGCCGATCCCCTTTCGGATCATGACCAATGGATTGAATGAAACGGCCATTATGAACAAGCTTTCTTTACTGGTAATCACGGGGCTCTTTTTATCAAACAGTCTCACCTTCAGTGACGATTCTGAATTCGCGCAAATCCTTTCCAGGGACGGCGATCACGCGGGGGCCGCCGTTGAATTCCGCCGGCTCGCTTTGAGTTCGAACGAGGCAGAATCCCGGTCCGGTTACTTCTGGGCCTCGGCCTACGAGTATTGGAAAACCGAACAATTCAACATTACCTCCAAAATGCTGGACGCGGCCGAAAACGCTTCCGATAAAGCAAAGACACCCGGACTGCTGCTGCGCGCGGAAAGCACCCGGTCAGAAAAGAAATGGCCGGAGTCCGCCTTTTATTTCAAATCTTTGTTGGGAGCCGACACCTCCTCCGACATGAAAACCTACGCAAGCCGCGGGCTGGCCGAATCCAGCCTTCGTCAAAATGACTTGCCATCAACGCGCGAAGCCCTGGCCCTTAGCCCTGCCGATCAGGCTAAAGCCGTTCAAGCACTGGACAACTATGAGGCCGGGCGTGACAAAAAACCCGCGCTGGGGGGCCTACTGGGGCTGGTCCCCGGACTGGGCTATGCTTATGCAGGCGAATACGCAAACGCGCTCCGTTCAGTGATCCTCAACAGCTTGTTCATATTCGGGATGGCCACCACGGCCAACGATGAACAATGGGGTGGTTTTGCCGTCATCACCTTCTTCGAATTCACCTGGTATTCCGGCAGCCTCTATGGAGGCATTGATGCAAGCCACCGTTACAATCAAAGAAGGCTCGATGATTGCGTTCGCGATATCAACGGCGAGGCTTCCTTCTCTCCGGATTACGAACGCATGCCCGAAGTAGCACTCAAATTCACGTTTTAAAACCACCGCTCCCTGC
>JAZDKP010000152.1:0-16376 GCA_043802925.1 Fibrobacterota bacterium
TATCTTTCTTTTCAATGGAATCAAAAGCCGAGTTCACCCGCACTCAGGTTATCGAAGCTTTCATTCTGGAAAAAAGTATTACAGCCCCGGACCTTGTCACTAAAACCGGTCTTTCCAGACCTACTGTTGACTCAATCTTAAATGAGTTCATTGCCAGCGGTTTCATTAAAAAAAGCGGGACCGGCGAATCACGCGGCGGGCGGCGTCCCGTTATCTTTACTATCAATGGCACGGGCCGTTTTTCCATCGGTGTGGCCGTGGCCATTCCAAAAATTGCAGGCGTTATCGTTGACCTGAACGGCGACATTCATGCCGAAGAGACCCTTTCGCTTCCTATCTGGACACAGGCTGATATTTTTCTCGACGAAACGGCCGGCCTTATCAGGCGGCTCGTCGATAAACTGCCCCAGGGCCAGCCTTTCGACGGCATCGGACTCGCCATCCCGGGCCTCGTGGATCCGGAAAAAGGGATCTCCATCTTCTTTTCCCGGCTTTCCAATTTCTTCAATAATCCAGTCAGCGCGCTTCTCGAAAAAGAAATCGGTCGCAAGGTTGTGCTCTCGCGTTATCTCGGCAGCGCCGCTTATTCACAAATCCTCCCGTTCGGCGAAAAGTACAATAAACCGCTCGTTTACATCGAACTTGGCGAAGGCATCGAAATGGCGCTCTTTACCGAGGGCCGTTCCTACCGCGGGAATATCCAGAACGAGGGGGGCTTGGGCCACATGGTCATCGAATACAACGGCCGTACCTGCCTCTGTGGGGCCAAGGGTTGCCTTGAGGCCTATGCCAGCAACCGCGTGCTCATTGATGAGGCCAAGCTGCGGGTGCGCAATGGCGAACCGTCCAGGGTCCCCACCGACCGTGATATGGGTGACGCCGAATTTTACGGGTTGGTACGGCAGAACGATCCGGTGGCACTTTCCGTGGCCGAAACGGGCATGGACTACCTGGCCCAGGGAGTGGCCAATGTGGTCAACCTGCTCAACCCGGCGCGGGTTATCATCAGCGGAGCCATAACGCACGCGGGCACGGTCTTCATGGAGCGGGTCAAAGATAGAATATTATATTACGCGTTGAATGTTTTAGGCAAGGAGCTCGATATCCGCTTCATTCCTTTTGACATCAAAGAGGGGGCACGGGGCGTGGGGCTTCTCCGGTTGTACCAGGAACAGAATGTTTTCGTCTAACCCAAATTCTCAAAATACAAAGGAGGTTCGTGATGGCTGATTATCCGGGTATGGCGGCGGCGCTGCAGAAGGGCAAGGCCAAGGACGTGGCGGAACTTGTGAAGGCGGCACTCGCGGAAGGGGCGCCCGCAAAAAAAATCCTCGAGGAAGGCCTCATTGCGGGCATGAACGTGATTGCGGTCAAGTTCCGCAACAACGAAGTGTTTGTCCCCGAAGTGCTGATCGCGGCCCGCGCCATGAAGGCGGGCATGGAACCGCTCGAACCGGCGCTTGTCAAGGCCGGCGTCCAGCCCATCGGCACGGTCATGATTGGCACGGTCAAGGGCGACCTGCACGACATCGGCAAAAACCTCGTTGCCATGATGCTCAAGGGCGCGGGCTTTGCGGTCGTGGACATGGGCATTGACCAGCCCGCTGAAAACTTCATCAAAAAGTTCCAGGAATCCAACGTCCGCATGGTCGCCCTTTGCGCGCTCCTGACCACCACCATGCCGTCGCTCAAGGACGTCATCGACAAGTTCAAGACCGCGGGCCTGCGCGACAAGGTCAAAATCGCGGTGGGCGGCGCGCCCGTGACGCAGGAATACGCCAATGAAATCGGCGCGGACGGTTATGCCGATGACGCGGCCTCGGCCGTGGACGTGTTCAAGCGTTTTGTAAAAGAACTGAAGTAATCGAATTAACAATGGACGCCCACTCCGGAGCTAAACTCCGGGGTGGGTAATCCTGGTGATGTTTTTAAAATAAAGGCGCAAGGTAACAGGATTTTAGTTTTCTCTACTTTTGACTGCGCAAAAGTAGCAAAACGCACCGGGGAGTCGATTCCCCGGACCCCTACAAAAGAAAGACAGATTGAAGAACGATAATAACTTAAAAAGAGCGTCATAGCAACCAAACGGAAAGGAAATCGTATGGCAGAGGATTACAGACCCATTCCGGGCTTTCACATTATTGCCGAAAGCATCAACGACTCCGTACCCACCACGCACGAACTGTTTGAAAAGGGCGACATCGCCGGTATCGTGGCTCTGGCCCAGGCGCAGGCGGAGGGCGGCGCGGCGTTCATTGACGTTAACATCGGCAAGCGTGACCCGAAGTTCATGGGCGAGGTGGTCCGGGCCATCCAGAAGACGGTTCGGTGCCCGCTGTCCATTGACTCACCCGACGTCAATATCCAGCGGGAAGGTCTCTCTGCCTACGATCCCTCCCTCGGCAACGGCATGCCCCTGGTTAATTCCATATCCGAAATGCGCCTGGAAATCCTGGAACTCAACAAAATCCAGCCGTTCCGGGCCATTCTTATCTGTACTGAACGGGTGGAAAACGGGTCGGGTCAGCCCAACAAGACCCCGCAGGAGATTTATGAAACCGCTTGCCGGCTCCGCAAACTTGTCTGCAGCGCCCCGTATAATTTCAACAACGACCGCATCGTCTTTGATCCGGGCGTGGCTCCCATCGGCGCGGACTTTGAGGGACTTACGCTCTGCACCCTCGATGCCATGAAGCTCATTCACAACGATCCGGAGCTCAAGGGCGTCCACATGTCCGTGGGGCTTTCCAATTTCACGCAAATGCTCCCGCAAAAGCGCGCCAATGGCGAACTCGTCAAAACGCCGCTCGAAAGTGCGTTCCTGACACTCGCCATGCCGTTCGGCCTCGACTATTCCATTGCGAGCACCAAAAAGAAATACCGGATACTCCGGGAAGGCGACGACGCGCTCACCACGCTCAAAGAGGCCCTGGCTGCGGGGGGGATGGAAACCGTCATGCGTATCCAGGAATTCTACAGTTGAATTGAATCCACCACTTTTAGAGAATCAAAAGGGAGCCACACGCCATGGCAGACAAGATTCCGACCACGAATGTGCCCAGCGACATCGACATCGCCCAGGCCGCCAAACCCGCCCATATCCGTGACATCGCCAAAGCCTCCGGGCTCTCTGAAAATGAATATGACTTTTACGGCAAGTATATTGCCAAGGTCACCCGCGAAAAAGTGGCGGAGCTCATGAACGGAGGCGGCAAGGACGGCAAGCTCATCCTGGTGACCGCCATGAGCCCCACGCCCGCGGGCGAAGGTAAAACCACCACGTCGGTGGGGTTGGCCGACGGGTTAAAGCGCATCGGCAAAAGAGTCATGCTCTGCCTCCGCGAGCCTTCCTTAGGCCCCTGTTTTGGCGTCAAGGGCGGCGCAGCGGGCGGCGGGTACGCCCAGGTGCTTCCCATGGAGGAAATCAACCTTCACTTCACGGGTGACTTCCACGCCATCGGCCTGGCCAACAACCTTCTGTCCGCATGCATCGACAATCACATCTTCCAGGGCAATGCCCTGCAGATGGACCCCCGCCGCGTCATCTGGAAGCGCGTGCTGGACATGAACGACCGTGCGCTGCGCAACGTCATCCTCGGCCTTGGCGGCGCCATGAACGGCATCCCGCGCGAGTCCGAGTTTGAAATCACCGTGGCCTCCGAGGTCATGGCCATTTTCTGCCTTGCCACGGATCTCGCGGACCTCAAGCGCCGTCTGGGGAACATCATGGTTGGCTATACGTACGACAAAAAGCCCGTGTTTGCCAAGGACCTCAAGGTCCACGGCTCCATGGCCGCGCTCCTCAAGGACGCGCTTAGGCCCAACCTGGTCCAGACCCTCGAACAGACGCCCGCGTTTGTGCACGGCGGCCCCTTTGCGAATATCGCGCATGGCGCCAACTCCATCATCGCCACCCGTTGCGCCCTCAAAATGGCCGACTACGTGGTCACGGAGGCGGGCTTTGGCTCGGACCTCGGCGGTGAAAAGTTCATGGACGTGGTTTGCCGTAAGGCGGGCTTCAAGCCGTCCGCGGTTGTCATTGTGGCCACTATCCGCGCCTGCAAAATGCACGGGGGCGTCAAAAAAGAGGACCTGAAAAAGGAAAACCTCGAGGCGCTCGAAAAGGGCCTGGCCAACCTGAAAAAGCATATTGAAAACATGCGTAACTTCGGCATGCCCGTGGTGGTGGCGCTCAATCATTTTTACACCGACACCCTCGCCGAAGTCGCCCTAATCAAGGAAAAGTGCGCGCATCTTGGCGTGGACGTGGTCGAAAGCCGGGTGTGGGAAAAAGGGGGCGAAGGCGGCGAGGCCCTTGCCAAACGCGTGGTCGAGGTCATCGACAAAATCCCCGGCGACTTTACCTATCTCTACGAGGACAACCTCAACCTCTGGAAAAAAATCGAGCGCATTGCACAGGAAATCTATGGCGCCGCGGAACTGGAGGCGGAAAAGCGCGTCCGCGACAGGATCGCCCAGTTTCAGGAGCAGGGTTACGGCCATTTCCCCATTATCATGGCCAAGACGCAGTATTCGCTCTCGTCCGACCCGCAGCTGTTGGGACGGCCCAAGCATTTCAACTTGAATATCCGTGACGTAAAGCTTGCCACGGGCGCTGAGTTCCTGGTCGTCTATTGTGGTGACATCATGACCATGCCCGGCCTGCCCAAGGTCCCGGCCGCGGAGATTATTGACATTGACGAAAACGGGAAGATTAGCGGTTTGTTTTAACGGGGGTCTTTTATGCTGAAAAATGCCAGTGAATTGCTTGCGGGCGGTGTGTTTTTAAGTGACGGCGGGTTTGGCACCGAACTCTTCAAGCGCGGGCTTGCGGTGGGCGATTCCACGGCGCGTTGGAACGAAATTGAACCGGCCAGGGTCCAAGAGATCCACGCGGCTTATGCTGACGCGGGCTCTGACATCGTGCTCGCCAACACCTTCGGCGCCAACCGCATCGTGCTCAAGGGATATGGACTCGAGCTTATGGCCGATAAACTGAACCGTCTGGGCGTCCAGAACGCGCGAACGGCCGTTGCCGGCCGGGCGCTCGTGTTTGGCGACATGGGACCCACCGGAAAAATGATTTCCATGGGCGACATCGACCCCGAGGAGGCCTACAAGGCCTTCCTCGAACAGGCCGCGGCATTCAAGGCCGCGGGCGCGGACGGCGTCTGCGTGGAGACCATGGGCGACATCGACGAGTTCAAACTGGCCCTCGACGCGTGCAAGGAAAACGGGCTGTTTACCGTGGGGTGCATGTCGTTTGACAGTGGAAAGGACCACGACCGCACCCTGATGGGCGCCACCTATGCCCAGATGATTGAGGCCGCGGAAGAGGCGGATATTGACATGGTGGGCGCCAACTGCGGGGTGGGCATCGAAGAATATGTCGGCATTGCGCAGGCGCTGCTGCAGGGCACAAAACTGCCAATCTGGATTAAAGCCAATGCGGGCCTGCCGGTTATAGAGAACGGAAAGACCGTGTATAAAATGGGGGCCGAAACCTTCGCGGAGCATGCGCTTGCGCTGAAAAAACTCGGGGTGCGCGTCATTGGCGGTTGCTGCGGTACTGCGCCCGAACATATCCGCGCGGTTCGCAAGTCGATTCCGCGATAACTGGCCATGGTTTTATTCAACGACCCGGCAGTTTACGAATTTGTGCGCGGCCCATTGGCCTCCCTCGCCTTCATGGTCTGCGGCCTCGGTTTTGTCTTTCAAATCATCCGGTTCCGGCTGCTCACTAAAAACGCGGATTGGCCTTCTGCCGGGTATCCGGACACGCGTCCCCAACTTCTTTTGCGGCAACCGCACACCTTTCGTCTCCGGCTGATGTACGCGTTCATTGGCGTCAAAAGCACGGCCATCGGCCGTCAACCGGTCATGACGCTCGTGAGTTTTGTTTTTCACGGTTGCCTTTTCTTCGCCCCGCTGCTTCTGGTGGGCCACAATATCCTGCTCAATGAATCGTTCGGGGTCTCCCTCTTTTCTCTTTCGGAAAAGACGTGTGACCGCATGACCGTGCTTTTCATGGCCTGCGTGCTCTTTTTTCTCATGCGCCGTCTATTTCTGGCCCGCGTGCGCGCCATTTCCTCGTTCTACGATTATCTCGTGCTCGCGCTCGCGTTTATGCCCTTTCTCACCGGATTTTTGGCCTATCACCAGATTTACAACTACCGCACCATCATCATTCTGCACATGTTTTCCGGGGAGCTCATGATCATGGCGCTCCCGTACACCAAGCTCATGCATGCGATTTATTTCTTTTTTATGCGGTTTGTGCTTCCGGGTGAAAGCAGCTTTAAACGCGGTAAAAGGGTCTGGAACACATGAGCGCATCAAAAACCGTGGTTGATGTCCCGGCCGTCCAGGCGCGCCTGAAAAAGCGCGCGGGCCGCAACAAGCTCGCGCTTACGCTCTGCGCCCATTGCAGCATGTGCGCTGACAGCTGTTTTCTTTATCGCTCAAAAGGTAAAGACCCCGAATATATGCCGTCACACAAGGTCATCAACACCGTGGGCCGGCTCTATAAGAAAAAGGGCCGGGTCACAATACAGGACCTCGAAGAGATGCGCGAAATCGCATTCAAGCGGTGCGTGCTCTGCATGCGCTGTTATTGCCCGCTCGGGCTCAATATCCCCGAAATGATCGGGTTTGCCCGGAGCGTCTGCCGTTCGCAGGGAGTTTATCCTGATTATGAAAAATAGCCTGTTGCCCCTTTTTGTCGCGGTGTTCACGATGGCCTGTTTTGCCCAGACGGACACGATGACGCTGGACCATCGTGATGTGTTCAAGAAAAAACAGCGCTCGCCCGTGCTGTTTACGCACGCCAACCACATGATGGTCGATTCCCTTGGCTGCAAGGCGTGCCACCATCGCTATGAAAAGGGACGGAATGTGCTCGACGAGGGCGAATTGGAGGCGGGGGCGCCTGCGGCAAAATGCGAAGCGTGCCATAGTCACAAACGGCCCGCGTCACTCCAGAAGGCCTTTCACCGCCAGTGTATGGAATGCCATCGCGGGCTTGTAAAACAAAAGAAGAAAAGCGGGCCGCTCACCTGTGCGGAATGTCATCCGCGCGCTAAGTAAACGTGGGTACGGAGGAATGAATGGTCAAAGCCAAGCGTAAACCCCTCGAAGAAATCAGCGGGAGCCTCAAAGGCCGGAAAAAGGTCCTGGTTGCGGGCTGCGGCGGATGTGTCTCGGTCTGTCTGGCCGGCGGCCAGAAGGAGACCGGACTGCTGTGCGATGAACTGGCCCTGGCCCTTCCCGGCTGCACACTGGATGAAACTACCATTGAGCGTCAGTGCAACACCGCGTTCTTAACCGAACTTGATGCGCAGGTCCCGGGGCACGACGCGCTTCTTTCCATGGCGTGCGGCGCGGGCGTGCAGTTCCTTGCGGAGCGCTATCCGGACATCGCGGTGTTTCCGGCGGTCAACACGTTGTTCATTGGCGTGGATCGCGAAGTCGGCGTGTACGAGGAGAAATGCCGGGCCTGCGGTGATTGCGCGCTTGCGTACACGGGCGGAATTTGTCCGGTCACGCGCTGCGCCAAGAGTATTTTCAACGGCCCGTGCGGCGGCACCAACAAGGGAAAGTGCGAGGTTGACAAGGACATTCCGTGCGCCTGGAACGACATTTATGAGCGGCTGAAAAAACAGGGGCGCCTCGACAATATTCTGACCCTCCGCCCGCGCATGGCCTGGCGCAACAATATCCAGGGCGTCATGGTGCAGGCGGGTTTTGAAGGCCGTTATCCCAAGGCAAAGGAGCCGGTAAAGTCATGAAATCAGACGGAAATCTCGAACGGGTGCTGGCTGCGGGCCATTTTGCGATCACCGCGGAACTGGGGCCGCCCAAAGGCAACAGTGTGGAGGCGGTCCGTAAAAAAACAGCGTTGCTCAAGGGTAACGCGGACGCGGTGAATATCACGGACAATCAGACCGCGGTGGTGCGCATGTCCTCCGCGGCCGCGAGCGCCCTGTGCGTGCGCGAAGGGCTGGAGCCGGTCATGCAAATGGTGGCGCGCGACCGCAACCGCATTGCCATGCAAAGCGACATTCTCGGCGCCACGGCCCTCGGGGTGCGCAACCTCCTCTGCCTCTCGGGCGACCACGCCTGCTTTGGCACCCAGCCCTGCTCCAAAAGCGTCTTTGACATCGATTCCATCCAGATGATCCAGATGGTCAAGCGCATGCGCGACGAAAAGCGCCTCCTCGACAGCGACGAAGCCCTCGACGGTGACGTTAAAATCTTCATCGGCGCGGCGGCCAACCCCTTTGCCGAGCCCCTCGAATTCCGCGCGCTTCACTTTAAAAAGAAGGTCGATGCGGGCGCGGATTTTGCGCAGACGCAGGTTATTTATGATATGGATATCTTCAAGCGTTGGATGGTGCAGGTGCGGAACCTCGGGCTTCACGAACGATGCAAAATCCTCGCGGGCGTCATACCGCTCAAGTCCTTCAAAATGGCCCAGTACATGGCGAACAATGTCTCAGGCGTCATCATCCCTGACGCACTGCTTACGCGCATGGAAGCCGCGCCCAAGGGCAAGGGCGGGGAGGAGGGCATCAAAATATGCCTGGAGCAGATTGAACAGCTGCGCGCCATCGAAGGCGTGAGCGGTGTCCATCTCATGGCCATTGAATGGGAACACAAGGTTCCCGAGATTGTGGAACGGGACGGATTATTGCCGCGGCCGGTTTTAGTGTTGGGTCGCACGGGCGTGCGTACCGAAAAAGGAAACCGCCGCGATGCCGAATCCGCGGGGGCCGCAACCGAATCCTCGGGCACATCCTCGCGCTGTATGGCGGGGGTGTTGCTGTCGGGCGGCAGGGTGCCGGTCAGGTTCTTATAACCCGAATCGTCAATCTGATGGTGCAGGTAGAGGTTGTTTGCAATTACCTGCACGCGTGACGCGAGAAACGTCGAGTTTTCGCGCAATGGCGTGTACCGTTCCGGGCTGACCAGCGTGGCGGCCATGCGCACGCATTCGTGGTAGGTGAGCCGCAGGCTGGGCTTGCGGAAATAGGCGCGGCTCGCGGCCTCGCATCCGAACAGGGTCGGGCCCCATTGCGCGTAGTTCAGGTACAGTTCCAGTATCCGGTCTTTCCCCAGATATTTTTCCAACAGCAGCGTATAGGCGAATTCCTTGAACTTGCGTTCAAAGCTCCGGGTGTTGTTCAGGAAGAGGTTTTTTGCCAGTTGCTGGGTGATGGTGCTTCCCCAGCGCTTTATTTTCTTATAGCGCATGTTGTATTCGTGCGCGCTCAGAATGGATTCGATGTCAAACCCGGGATGCACATAAAAACCGTCGTCTTCGGCGGCCAGCACGGTTTGCCGGAGATAGGGGGAAATGGAATCCAGCGGTACGAAAATACAGGTTAGGGTGTCACTTTTTCCATTTTTGCGGAGCTGTTCACGGCAGAGAGACATGTAGGCGGTCTCGAACGGGTTTTTGCCCACGAGCGCCTGGACATCGCGGAAGGGCTGCATGACGTACTGGTAGCCTTTGTAGACCGCGTAGGTCCCGATGATGGAAAAGGCCGCGGAATAGAGGATGAGCAGTGAAACGACTGTAATGCCGAGGACTTTGAGGATTTTAAGGGTGGTTTTCATGGTGCGGTTTCTTCAAAAAACGAATAGAGTAAAATATTATATGGCAGGTATGCAGGGACAGGAAAATGAGTTTTCTTCGAAGAAAATGGTTTTTATCTACTTTTGACCGCGCAAAAGTAGCAAAACGCGCCGGGGGCTCGACCCCCCGGACCCCCGCAAAAGAAGAATGAAAGGGTGCTGGAGTCCGGTGAAATATATGAGAAGGTTAATTTGTTGCGAGAAGGTCACCGTTCTTCAGCCGGACGGTGGGGAATGAAGACCGTGGGTCTGTTTTTGACCATGGACTCGAAATTGTGTCGCGCCTCTTCCATGAAAAAGGTCTGGACGCGGAAGGGCTTGCGGCGTGTACTTTTGCCTGCAGGCACATAGGTGCCGTCGGATGTCAGTTTGTGGGCCTTGACGTTGTCCTTAAACATGGTTTCCAGGATTCCGAATAAGCGCTTATGGCAGGCCGGGTCCTCCACGGGTACCATCAGTTCAATCCGCCGTTCCAGGTTGCGGGGCATCCAGTCTGCGCTGGACATATACAGGCGGTTTTCACCGCCATGACGGAAATAAAAGATGCGGCTGTGCTCCAGGAAGCGGTCCACAATGCTCACCACGCTGATATTGTCGGAAAGGCCGCGCACGCCGGGCCGCAGGCAGCAGACGCCGCGCACGTTGAGCAGGATGCGGACGCCGGCTTGCGAGGAGCGGTAAAGCGCCTCAATGACGTCCTTGTCGACAAGCGAATTCATTTTGGCCATGATGCGGGCCTTTTTGTCCCCCTGACGGCGTCGTTCGGCCTCGGCCTCGATGAGCCCAAGGAGCGTCTCTTTGAGGCCCAAGGGGGCGGCCGCCAATTTTGTGAAGGCCGGGGGTTGCGAATAGCCGGTGATGGCGTTGAAGAACTCGGAAGCCTCGGCGCCCAGGGTTTCGTCGCAGGTCATGTAACTGAGGTCGGTGTACTGGCGGGCCGTGATTTCATTGTAGTTGCCGGTCCCAAAATGCATATACCGGACGATGCCGCCCTGTTCGCGACGGATGATGAGGCAGAGTTTGGCATGTGTTTTCAGGTTGCGGATGCCGTAAATGACCTGGGCCCCGGACTGTTCCAGCCGGTGCGCCCAGTCGATGTTACGCTCTTCGTCAAACCGGGCCTTGAGTTCCACCAGCACGGTCACCTGTTTGCCGCGCAGGGCCGCGGCCTCCAGCGCGCGGACCACCGGGCTTTCACGGCTGGTCCGGTAGAGTATCTGTTTGATGGCAAGCACGGACGGGTCCTGCGATGCTTCTTCGATCAACCGAACCACGGGGTCAAACTGTTCGTAGGGATGGTGCAACAGGATGCTGTGGCGTGCGATGGTTTCGAAAAGGGGTTTGGTGGCTTCGAGGCCTGTCTGGGGCATGGGCAGGTGAGGGGGAACCCGGAGTCGGTCAAACCCCTGCAGCGTGACGATTTTCTGGAAGGCCTGCAGTTGAAGCGGACCGGGCAGGCGGTAGGTTTCCCTGGCTTCGGCCTGCAGCAGCTTCTGCAGAAAACCGAGGGCTGCGGCTGACACGGTATGTTCAATTTCGAGCCTGACGCAGTCGCTGCGCTTGCGTTTTTGCAATATTTCCTTCATGCCGGACAGCAGGTCGGGCGACTGGTCTTCGCGGAGGAGAAGGTCCGCGTTGCGGGTGACCCGGAAAAAAACGCATTCGCGCACGGTTTCACCGGGGAAGCAGCGGTCAATGAAATGGCGCAGCAGGTCATCGGCCAGCACAAAGCGGTAATCCTTGCGTGCGTGGAGGGGGACAATGCGCTCCAACCCCGCGGGCAGAGGGATGACCGCATGGCGTTCCTGTTTCTGTCCGGTCCCGGGTTGAAGTCGCACACACGCATGCAGGCGGAGCGGCATGATAAACGGGCTGGGGTAATCGGGTTCCACGGCCGTGGGCGTGATGAGCGGAAAGAGTTCGTTATTGAAGAACCGTTCGGCCTGGCGCAGGTCGGAACCGGCGAGGGTGCCGGGATTGAGCCGGTGAAGGCCGTGTCGGGCCAGGGAAGGCAGGATGACTTTCAGCAGGCAGCGGTACTGTTTCCGAACGATGTCCTTGACCTGGACGCGAATGGCCTCCAGCGCGTCACGGCAGGCGAGGCCGGCGGGGTCCGGGTATTCGAGTCCGTTGTCCGCGAGCACCTGGAGCCCGCCCACGCGGACCATGAAAAATTCATCGAGGTTGGAGCTCGTGATGCCCAGGAATTTGAGTCGTTCGAGCAGAGGAAGGCCGGGGTTGAGCGCTTCGCCGAGGACGCGGCGGTTGAACGCCAGCCAGCTTAATTCGCGGTTGATGAAGCGTTTGGACGTGATTTTAAACATGGGATGTCAATCCGTGGTGCGCGTCAGGGTCGCGCGCATTCCAAAAATCTGCTCAAAAAGGTCGCTCTTTTTCTTGAGCGCCATCTGTTCCACCCCGATGTCGCTCACCCGGCGGATCCCGATGTTCAGCGTATCGTTGTCAACGGCAAACACCGCGCGCGAAAGGTGTTGCTCCTGGCGCCGGTCGAGGGCGTCCGCAATCCGCAGCAGGGCCGCCATTTTGGACACGGCCAGGCGTTCCTCGCGGGGAAGGTCACGGTATCCCTCGTGGTCGGGTTCGGGCAGGGCGCGGCGATGGTAGCGTGCCACCAGCGCGGCCAGGAGAATGTGACGGGAGCCCAGGCCGAACAGGTCGCTGTTAAGGATGAGGTACAGGGAATGCTTGTGATGGTTGCGGTTGCTCACAAAAAGGCCCGAATCGTGGAGCAGGGCGGCCACGTTGAGGATGAGCTTGTAGCGGGCCGAAAGACGGTGGCGTTCCTGCAGGGTGTCGAAGAGACTGTCGGTAAAGGAGGCGACCTGCTGCGCGTGCCTGGAATCAAAATGGTATTTTCCACCGATTTCAAGGGCCGAATACACAATCTGCTGGCGGTAGGCCGGGGACCAGGCGTTGCCCGCCGCCATTTCCATGAAAATCCCGTCGCGCATGGTCCGGCTGGTCACCAGGACATGCTTTGCACCAAGGGATTTTGCCACCCCGGCATAAACGAGGAGCGCCGGGCCCAACAGTTCGGCTTCGCCGTAGGGAAGATGGGTGTCGCGCACGATATCGTCCGCGGAAAGGCCGATAAACTGGTCCGCGAGCCGGCCCAGGGCGCCGATGGGGATTTTATCGGGATCCCCGATGGCGCGGTCCTTTTTGATGAGGGAGGCCGCAAAACGGATATCGCCGCCGGCGGCCAGGAGTTGGGGCACGGACTTTTCGTCCGGAAATTGCCGGCGGAAGTGTTCGATGATACGCTGCGTCTGGTTGGCCACATATTCGCGGAACTGGTCGGAGGTGGCGCCGATGCCTTCGAGCATGCCGCGCATGCGCAGGGAGCCCAGACGGTAGGAATAGGAAAAGGCCACGCGTCCCTGGCGGAAAATGAGCAGTTCGGTGCTGCCTGCGCCTACTTCCAGCAGGAGGGTGGGGTTACGGCCTGCGAGGCGGCCTTTGGCGAAGAACGGCTGCACGCTCAAATAGGCGTAGCGGTTGACCTCGGCCTCCTCCAGGACCTGCACGCGGAAGCCCGTGGCGGTTTCGACACGGTCCAGGAAGATGTCGCGGTTGCCCGCTTCGCGTACCGCGCTGGTGGCCACCACGCGGACGCGCTCGGCCATGTCCACGGCGTATTCGTCGAGGACGCGGCGGAAGCTGTTGAGGGCGTTGATGCATTCGGTCAGGTTTGCGTTTTCAATGGTGCCCCGGGTGAAGGTGTCTTTACCGAGCATGACCGCCTGTTGCGCGCTTTCCAGTTTGCGGAAGCCGCTTTTGTCGTCCATCTGGGCGATGTCCATGCGCACGGCGTTGGTGCCGATGTCAATGACCGCGAAGGGCGACGGGTTTGTGTTCGGGACTTGCATATCATGCGCCCTTAGAATTTGTCGTTGGGGTTGAACAGATGGCGCGCCCACGCCGCTGCCCCCAGTACCGCGGCAAAGTCACCGAGTTTGGCGACCGACAGCTTGAAGGTGTTCCGGTAGGAGGGAAGCACACGGGCCCTGGCGCTGCGCCCGGTCTCTTCCAGATAAAGCTTGGGCATGGCTTCGACCAGGCCGCCGCCCAGGACCACTAAGTCGGGCAGAAGAAGGTTGACCGTCATGGCCACGCCAACGCCCAGCCAGTCCGCGGCGTCGCGAACCAGGCGTTCGATGGCTTTGTCGCCTTTTGTAATGGCTTCGGCGAGAACGCCGCTGCCGTAGTTAGCGATGTCCAGCCCCGCGCTGGCAAGCAGATGGGGCGCTTCGCCGCGGTAGGCGGCTGCCACGGCAGCCGAGGAAATGGCAAGGCGGCTGGCCATTGCCTCCAGACAGCCGCGGGCACCGCATCCGCAGCGGGGGCCGCCCGGCTGTACCATGACATGGCCGATTTCAAAACACGAGGAATGCGCCCCGGTCCAGAGCCGGCCGTCGCGCACGCAGGCTCCGCCGATGCCTGTTCCCGGGAAGATGCCGACCACGCAGTTGCTGTTTTTCCCGGCGCCGAACCGGCATTCGCCGTACAGACCGGCGTCCACATCGTTCACGATGGCCACGGAAGAACCGTAACGGCCCTGCAGCACCCGTTTGAGCGGGAAGTTTTTCCAGCCGAGATTGGGGGCTTCGCGCACGATTCCCTTTGCCGGGTCCACGGGCCCGGGGCAACCCACGCCCAGGCCTTTGAGTGAACGCCGGGACACACCGCCCTCTTCCAGGGCTTCGTCAACGGCTTTATAGATTCGCTCCACCACGGAACGGGTGCCTTCGTGGGCCTTGGTTTTTTTCCGGGCTTTTCCCAGGACCCGAAAGTTTTTGTCATAGACCGTTGAAAGTATTTTTGTGGCGCCGATATCGACACCCGCATAACAGGCGTTTTTCTTTACCATGATGGAGTCCTTGTCGGAACTGTTTTAAGATTCAATCTTTTTTAAGTCTCAGGCTGCACACGGCGCCGTATACTTCATCCGCATGGCCATCCACTTTAACCTTTTCCCATGCTTCACGGACAAAGCCTTTGTCGTCAATAATACACGTTGAACGCACTACCCCCATGCTTTTGTTGCCGTAATTATTCTTTTCCTGCCATGCCCCGTAAGTTTCCAGAACTTTATGGTCCGGGTCGCTCAGCAGTTCGACCTTGAGGTTGTATTTTTCAGTAAATTCCACGTGCGACGCCTCGGAATCAGGGCTGATGCCGATAATGACCGCGTTTTCCTTCTTGAACCGGGCTGCCATGCCGGTGAAATCGATGGCTTCCTGTGTGCATCCCGGTGTATCGTCCTTGGGGTAGAAATAGAGGACGACCCATTTGCCTTTGAAGGCAGAAAGCCGGACGGGCTTTCCGTCTTTGTTATTCAACGAAAAATCCGGGGCCCGGTCACCGGCCTTGAGGTTGAGCGACATGTCGTTTCCTTGGTTAACACTGGAGTTGAAAAAAAGCAAACTTTCGTTTTAAGAAAAAAATATACTTAAATCGCATGTTAATCCTATGTTTTAAAAAATAAAAACAGGAATCATCGAAAACCCGTGAAAACCGGGCCTGCGGTTTTCGCACCCGCGAATTTTACTTGCGCTTTTGCCATGAGGAAACGATTTTTATGATAAATAAGATAAAAAGGAATCCCATGAAAAAATATCTATTCATTCCGTTGGTGCTGGTTTTTGCCTTTGCCTTGTCCGCGCAGGAAAATGCCGTAAAGCCCGGAACGCTCAAAGTTTTGGCCAACGGCAATATCCGCAAGGAGGCCTCTAAGACGGGCGCGGTCGTTGAGGGGGCGAAAAAAGACGCGGTCATTTATTACACGGAACTGAAGGATGGATGGTATAAAATCACGGATGAAAACGGTAAAGAAAAAGGGTGGGTCACCAAAGGGGTCGTGAGCGAGCTGACACAGCCGTCCAAGGCTGAGGCGGTTGCTGAAACGCCTGCGGCTGAACCTGCGCCCGAGTCCGCGCCTGCCTCAACGCCCATGACCGGCAAAAAAATCAAGCTCACGTCCAACGGCAAGCTTCGGAAGACCGGCGCTGCCACGGGAGAAGCCATTCGTGTGGTGCCTAAGGATACGGTCATGGCTGTCTCCGAGCTTGCCGGCGACTGGTACCATGTGGTCGACAAGGGAGGCGCGGACATGGGATGGGTCTCCAAGACCGTGGCCGAGGAGTATTCAGATGAACTGCCGCCTGAGGCGGCTTCTGAGCCCGCTCCGGAACCCGCGCCTGCGGCCGCTCCTGCAACACCTAAGAAGATTAAGCTCATTTCCAACGGCAAGCTCCGTAAAACCGCTTCTTCGAGCGGGGAGGCCATCCGCGTGGTACCCAAGGACACGGTCATGCTGGTCACAGAGCTGAAAGGCGACTGGTACAAGGTCGTGGATGACATCGGGGCTGAAAAAGGGTGGGTTTCAAAGACAGTGGCCGAAGATTTTGTCGAAGCCGCGGTTCCGGCTGCGGCACCGCTTGTTGTTGCGGACACGACAAAACCGGCCGTGGATTCCACGGCTATCAAAGCCGCTGCGGATTCTGCCCTGAAGGCCGCGGCAGCACCGCCGGAGCCGCCCAAGCCCGTTGAACCCGCCATCGAGTCCGAGCCCATGGGCAAAAAGAGCTGCCGTACGTTTGATGATGTGAATTCCGTGCTTTCCGCTGGCATTGGAACGGTCATGGATGCCTATGCCAGACTGCAGAAAACGGACAAGACTCTCAAGGGAAAGCTGACCGTCAGCTTTGTCATCATGA
>JAZDKP010000153.1:0-4842 GCA_043802925.1 Fibrobacterota bacterium
AAGCGCGCCGGCCTGACCCGCAGTCCGTTCACCTGGCTTGGACACGGGATGTATTTCAGCCCTATGCCTGAGCGCCCGACCGCTCCCCAGAACAAGAAAGAGTCTATTGAATTTATAAACCAGTATGTCTCCGCGGTCAACCGGTTTTGTAAGGGCAAGGGATATCCCCAGCCGGCATTTTACGGCCACGACGAGGCCAGCGGCGAGAAGCTGATTGCCCTGAAATCGGGGTACGAGGCCGTCAACCAGGCCGGCGGCATAGTTACCTGTGCCTGCTATTCCGATTACTTCAGCACCTTGGGCACGGCGATGACTCTGCCGATACTATATGGCGGAGTGACCAGCCCACAGACAGAAAAGATAGTCAGGGCCACGCAGGCGGCGGGGCAAGAGGTCTGGATGTACAATACACCATGTTCAAACATGGCTGCCTCTCCCTCCGTTTACCGCCGTCGTTACGGTCTTTCCCTGTGGAAGAACGGTGAAAACGGAGCGGCTCCCTGGGAATATAGCGGGGTGAAATCCTACGAATTCGACTATACGAAACCCCTGTACGCTTTTGCCTTCCCTACCTGGAGCGGCAAGCCGATAGACACCGTAATCTACGAGGCCTGGCGCGAGGGAATCTACGACACCCGTTACATGGCGACCCTTGAGAAGTACCTGGACCTGGCCAGGAAAGCCAAAGCATCTCCGCAACTGGTTTCTGAGATTGAAAAATGGCTGGCAAGCTTCAGTGTCAATGAGGACCTGCAGAAAGTCCGCCGAAAGATGGCCGATTACACCGTGGAGCTGATGCGCGCGCGAGAGCAGTAACCTGCCGCCGTGTTGACGTAATGGGTCAGTTATGGGGGGCGCAAATATTTTCTTATGTAGGGCTCGCGCTTGCGCGATGCCGTTTTATGGACATATTTGCAAGAACAGACGGCGCGCCGCAAGCGGCGGCCCTACAAAATCCACCAGATGGCTGAGGGGTTACGTGTTGACGACGTTCCGTCTTGACACAGGCCGCAAAACAGCTTAAGTGGCATGCATAGTATTGTGAGAACTATTTAAAGAGGAAAGGAAATTCAGCATGTCAAATCAAGGAACAAAACGGGAACGTCTTTTGGAGTGGATTAGAAACGGGGATCCGGAAAAAGTACCGGTGTTGATGGCGCCCGGTTTTGAGGCGCCCGCCGCGTACCTTGGAAAGGACCAGGGCGAAGTGACGTGGGCGGAGGCCATCAAGGTGGCCGAGGAAACCGGGACGCATAACGTAATATGTCTGTACAGTCCCCTGCCGTTTGACGCCGTGCCGTTTTTGAAGGATATTACCATGACCGAAACGTGGGACAAACTTCCGGATGGCACCCCGCGGTTTACACAAGTCATAAAAACTCCCGAGGGGATATTGCGGGCGGTGCAAGAGTTTCCGAAAGATAAGGGTTCATATCATACCGAGTTTTTTGTCAAGGGGCCGGAGGATTTAAAGGCCTTTGCCTGTTTCATCCGCAAAACCACAGAAGCGGTTGTCTCAAACCCGGCGGTGCGTCAGCGGGTGGATGAGAACATCAAAAAAGCGCGCGAAGAAGTCCATGGGATATTTCCCACGGAAATACACGTCTTCTGTGGAGCGGTGGAACTGATGTCCTCTTATTATATGGGCCAGGAGACGGCCATTTATCAGATCCACGATGCGCGCGACCTGATGGAAGAGCTGATGGAACACCATTGGAACATGACCCGCGTTTGGCTGGAGTTGGCCGCCCAAAACGACATTGACATTTATAATTATGCCATCAACGGCCTGGAATGGCTGAGTCCCGATATTTACAATCGCTACATGATCCCCCAGGCCCGCCGGATCAACGAATTCGCCGCGGCGCACGGAAAACTTTCCTGGATTCATACCTGCGGCAAGTTGAAAAAACTCGCCCAAGCCAAAGTCTATCAGCAGATGAAAGTCAAGGTGGTGGAAAGTTTGTCATCCCTGCCGACCGGCGATATCAGCGATCTGGCCCAAACCCGCCGGGAGATCGGTCCGGAAATCACGACCCGCGGCGGGATCAACGTGGAATATTTCTATGGCAGTGATAAGGCCGCACTGATCCGGCAGGCGGAACACGTGCTGGATGCGACCAAGGGGTATCGCCATATGCTGGGGGATACGAATTCCTCTTACCCCGCCTATCCGTGGGAGAATATTCAAGCGGTAATTGATCTGGTACGGAAGAGAGGGAGATTATGCGCGTAACCAATTAAGAAAAGAGAGGTATAAAAAATGTATTATAAGGATAGCACCCATCTGATCGTCAACGACCTGGTGCAACTGTTTGTGGATAACGTGGCGCTTGAGCAGGTGCAGGATGTAACCAAACGCTGGTACCAACCGCAGTTTCAGGGTGAGGAAGTGGTCATCAAAAAGGACCGCCCCTGGGAAAACGTGACTTATTTTACCTATTCCAATTACGCGGTTCTGCGCGACCCGGCGGACGGTCTGTTCAAATGCTGGTATGAAGACCTGAATGTGATTCCCGGCGTCTATCCGGCTCCTCTTGCCCATCATTCGCGCCAGCTTTACGCCTACAGCGAAGACGGAATAAATTTCATCAAACCCGAACTGGATATTTGCTTGGTTGACGGTCGCAAAACAAACATTGTCCTGGGAGATGAAAAATACGGGTGGGTCCATTCCGCCTCGGTGATTATGGATCCCTATCCGCCTTCACTTGAGTACCGGTTCCGCACCCTTTTTTCTCATCAATGGAAGGACGCCGCCAGCCCGCGCAATCGGATTGAAACCGCCCATTCACCGGACGGGATTCATTGGATGGTAGATACTCATTATCCCCGGTTCGGCATGAGCGGGCCGAACTTAAACGATGTGACATGTCTGTTTTACGATGAGGATGCCCGGGAATTTGTGCAGAACACGCGCCACTACCTGCAATGGGCGGGGGCGATTAACCTGCGAAGCCCGTACACGCATTCTTTCAACGGGCCGCACGCCCTGGACAACTGGGCGCTGGAAAGCAGGCGCCGGGTCTGGCAGACGCACAGCCATGACTTTATTCACTGGAGCGAACCGATTCTGGCGGCAAATACTGATGACGACGAAGACAACCTGGACGAATCATTCTACGGAATGAGCCAGTGGAAAATCGGCACGACTCATCTCGCGTTTGCCGGAGTATTACATTACGTGGATAATACCCGTGACGTGCAGTTGCTGGTCAGCCGGGACGGGTTGCGCTGGAAGCGGACCAATAAACGCCAGCCGTTCCTGGCCGCGCGCGGAGAAGGATATTGGGACGGCTATATGCAGTCAATCTGCAGTCCGCCAATAGAGGTCGGCGATGAGTTGTGGTTTTATGCCGGCGGAAGCGCCTGTACGCATGACCTTTGGATGTGCCGCAATGAGGGTTTTGTCCATCCTGAGCACGAAGACCCGGAAAAAATTCAACTCTCTTTGGGATTGGCTAAATTAAGAAAAGAAGGGTTTGCTTCAATTGACGCCAACGCCTATCGGGAGGGAATCGTGACAACCCGGGCGCTGGTGAGTTTGGGGACAAAGCTGATTATCAACGGCCGTTGCCGACCCGGGGGAACGATCCGGGTGGAAGTTGCCGACCGGTATGACGAAGTGATAAAACCCTGCCTGAAGGACAACTGCGACCCATTTGGCGGTGATTCGGTAAATCATGTGGTCACCTGGAAAGGTTCGCCGGAGATTCCGGCCGGCAACGAAGAGCGCCTGGTATGGCGGAAACTGCGGTTCTTTCTTAAAAATGCCGAACTCTTTTCTTTCAGGTTCGCCGGCTCCAATGGTTGTCCCCTGGGCGAGACTGATAAGCAGGGTGGCGGGGTGTAGAAAAGACGGCCACGACCTGCCCGCAGTGCTACGCTCAGCGTTGCAGGCGGGTGAAACGTGGCCCTCCACGACCTTGAAAAACAGCCTGTTTTCAACAGTGGAGGGACGCGCTCCGTCGCGTCCGCGGGACTTTTGCAATTAGCTCATCAAATAGGAGAAAAAAAGATGGCAAAAATTATTATTCCGCTGGTGGACCGGGCCCCGGAGCTTGACGGGGACCTGTCGCAGAATGTCTGGAAGAATGCTCCGTGGCAGGGTGGCTTTACCGTCTTGGGCGATCCAGAGAAGACCGCGGCTGATCCGCAGACGTCGTTCGCCATGGTTCACAGCGGTAAAAACCTCTATATCGCCGTAAAGGCCGAAGAACCTCAACCGGGTAAAGTCAGGGCAATTGCGCCTGATGATCCGCAGGTTGAATCGGCAATCTTCGGCCAGGACCTCTTTGAATTTTTCATTGACGCGGAAGCCCTTGACCAGTCCTGTGCTCAGTTGGCTTTCAACAGCCGTGGCGCGCTGGTGGACCTCTGGTTCCGGGGAGTATGCACTGAGGTGTTCCATGACTGGGACTCCAAAGCCCGGATTTTAACCGGTCCGGCGCCGCGCTGATTCAGTGGCGGTCGTAGAGGAATATCCGGGGAGCCGTCCCCGGCGTCATCTTACAAGAGCGAGAGCATATGGAGGAAGCAGAACATGAACAGTGAAGGGAAATCAGGTGCCCGCGCGTATGAAGTAACGATAAGCGATATATACCAACCGGCCCAACGCCCGGGATATGCTTGCTGGGTCTCTTTGTGGAGGGATTCCGAAGGTGATCTCATGCTGGCGTTCACCGAAAAACGGAGGTCGCCCAATCCATCCTACCGGCCGATTCCGATGAATTTCTGGGAATCCATGGGCCTGCCCATCAAGTATCACATCTCGTTCTGCAACGGGTCGCCTGATATCCTGACCGAGTGCGTGATCATGAAATCAACGAATGAGGGCAAGAC
>JAZDKP010000154.1:0-24142 GCA_043802925.1 Fibrobacterota bacterium
CCCCGGACACGAGTACGTTTTCCTTTTTTCGCGGTACAAAGGCCTTCCGGATTTCGCGGCCCTCCTCGGTCTTGACCGGAATGTTCTGAAGATTCGGGTTGCTGGAGGAGAGACGGCCCGTGGCGGTCACGGTCTGGTTGAAGGAGGTGTGCACAAGAGCTTCCGTGTCCGCATCGAGCGGAAGCGCGTCGACATAGGTGGACTTGAGTTTGGTGTACTTGCGGTGCTGGAGCAGGAGGCGGGGAAGCTCGTGTTCGATTGCCAGGGCCTCGAGCACGTCCGCGTCAGTTGAGAAACCGGTTTTAAGTTTGCGCAAGGGCGGAATCTTAAGTTCGTCGAACAGGATTTCCTGAAGCTGCTTGGGCGAATTGAGGTTGAACTCGCGGCCTGCGAGCCGGATGATGTTTTGATGCAGGCCGGACAGGATTTTTTCGTATTCGACCGAAAGGGATTTCAGGAACTCCCGGTCAATGCAGATGCCTTCGTACTCCATTGCCAGGAGCACGCGTACCAGGGGCATTTCGATGTCGCGGAAGAGGGGCGTGAGGCCGGCCTCCTCCAGCTTGCGGGTGTAAAGATGGCGCAGCCGCAGGGTCATGTCCGCATCCGCGCAGGAGTATTGGGCCGCGTCCGCAATCGTCACTTGCGAAAATGGAATCTGTTCTTTTTTCTTTTCACCGATGAGCGCGGTAATGGGCTGCATGACGATGTCAAAATGCTCGAGCGCGCAGTCGTCAAGGCCGTACTGGCGCACACCCGGGGCCAGTACATAGGCCGCGATGAGCGTGTCGAAGAGCGGTCCCGTGACCGTGAACCCGTGGTGTGTCAGCACCGCGAGGTCGAACTTGAGATTGTGGCCCGCCTTTTCGATGGTGTCCGATTCGAGGAGCGGGGCCAGGAGGCGGCGCACGGCGTCGAGTGGGAGGTTCTTTCCTTCCAAGTGTCCCACGGGAACGTACAGCGCCTCGCCCTCGGCGCAGGAGAGGGAAATGCCGGCCAGGCCTGCGGAACGGGACTCCAGCCCGTCGGTTTCGGTGTCAATGGCAAACGCGCCCGCGGCCCGGGCGGCTGCCACGAACTTTGCCAGCGCGGCTTCGTTTTCCGCGGCCGCATACGTGACGGGCGGGTGTCCGGTCCCGGTGCGGGCGCTCCCCGCCTCCTTGAGAAAGCGGCCGAACTCCATCTCCTTGAGAAAGGGGATGTAGAGGTCATCGTCCGGGGGGCCGAAACGGAGGGGCAGAAGCGGAATGTCGAGGTCGGTTTTAAGCGTGACCAGCGTACGGCTCAGGAAAGCGAGTTCACGGTTTTCCGACAGGGTCTTTTTCAGGGCGGGTTTTTTTATCCGGTCAAGGGCTGCGTACACGCCGTCAAGCGACCCGTATTCCCGGATGAGTTCCACCGCGGTCTTGGGCCCCACCTTGGGCACGCCCGGCACGTTGTCCGAGGCGTCGCCAATCAACGCGAGATAGTCCACGATTTTTTCCGGCAACAGGCCGAACTTCGCCTCGACCTCCGCGGCGCCCATGCAGACCGTCTTTTCCCCCTGCATTTTGGGATCCATCAATATTATATTTTCATTGATTACCTGGGCAAAATCCTTGTCCTTGGAAAGGATGAACGCGCGGCCCCCGCTCTTGGACATTTTAACGGCCAGGGTCCCGATGATGTCATCGGCTTCCATGCCGGCCTGCTGGAGGACCGTGATGCGCAGGGCCGCGAGCAGGCGAAGGAGGAGCGGGATCTGCTCCCGGAGCTCGTCGGGCATGGGCGGACGGTGTGCCTTGTACTCCTTGTATAGCTCCCGGCGGAAAGTGGCGCGATCCGTGTCAAAGACCACGGCCATTCTTTCGGCCTTTTCCTCGGTGATGAGTTTCTGGAGGATGACGAGGAACGAATAGACCGCGCTCACGTTCTGCCCTTTTGAATTACGGAGCGGGGATTTGATAAAGGCGAAAAAACCCCGGTAGGCGAGGGCCATGCCATCAATCAGGTAAAGGCGATCCATTGTCCATAAAATCATTAAGTCGGGTAAATAAGATCAAGGTAAACTCACCCCCCTTTCCCCCCTCTCTTGCAAAGAGAGGGGGGCCGGTGAAGGACGGGGGAGTAAAAGTGCAGGAGAAAGCTGTTGCATCACACCGTTTTTGAGACCATTTTCTGGGTTACCGTGGGTATTTTGGCCTATACCTATGCGGCTTATCCGGTTCTGGTCTTTTTCTTTGGGCTGCTCTTTCGCAGGCGCCGGACCGTGGACCCGTCCTACCGTCCCCGCGTTACACTCATTATTCCAGCGCACAACGAAGCGGGCTGTATCGAGAAGAAAATAAAGAATGCCCTTGATTCGGATTACCCGGCCGACCGGCTGGAGATTCTTGTGGCTTCGGACGCCTCTGAAGACGAGACCGTCAAAATCGCCCGACGCTACGAGGGCCGTATCCGCGTACTCGACTACCGTGAGCGACGCGGTAAAATGGGAACGGTCAACCGGGCGGTCACGGAGGCGCAGGGCGACATCCTTGTGCTTACGGACGCCAATGCCATGTACGCGGGCTACACCATCAAGGAACTGGTCAAACATTTCGCGGACTCTTCGGTGGGTTGCGTCAGCGGGGCCAAGATCATCCGGAACATGGACACCGACACCACCACGGGCGTGGGTGAGAGCGGTTACTGGAAATACGAGGCCTTTCTCAAGTACGCGGAGGCGCTGTCGGGCTCGTGCGTGGGTGCGGACGGTTCGGTCTATGCGGTGCGGAAGGAGGCCTACCCTTTCCCGCCGGACCAGCGGATCATCATGGACGACCTCGCGGTCTCGCTGCTCATTGTACAGAAGGGCTACGCGTGCGTCTTTGAACCCTCGGCGCGCGCCTTTGAGGAAAGCAGCAAGCGGATCCGTCAAGAATTCAAGCGGAAAATCCGCATCTTCGCAGGCGCGTTCTCTTTTTTCCTCCAGTGCCCGGGCGCGCTGCTCACCCGTCTTTTCATTAAGACGGTTTCGCACAAGATTCTGCGCTGGCTTACATTCGCATTCCAGGCTGTTCTTTTTGTCTGTTCCTTCTTTTTGGCCGCGGATCCCCTCTTCCGCCCGGTATTCGGCGTGCAGGCCGTATTTTACGCCTGTGCCGCGGCCGGGCTTTTTCTCAACCATTATGGCGTGCGCATCCTCGTCTTCCAGATTCCCTATTATTTCACGATGACGACCTTCGCGCAGATCTACGGCTTCTGGCATTACCTGCGCCAGGGCCGTACCCCGGCGTGGGAAAAGCTGCGGTAACGGGTTTTTGGGCCGTGCATTCGCCGTGCATTAGTAGGGACGCACGGCCGTGCGTCCCTACTAATGCGCGCCTTTGCCAAAGAGCACGACGGGGATGGTCTCGATTAAAATTTTGAGGTCGAAGAAGACCGACGCGCGTTCCACATAGAACATTTCCAGATAAATGCGGTCCGGGTAGTCCACGTTGCTCCGGCCCGACACCTGCCACCAGCCCGTGATACCGGGCTTGACCGACAGCAGCTTTTTCCGGTACTTGTCGTACTTCACGATTTCGTCGAGCACGATGGGCCGCGGGCCCACCAGGCTCATGTCGCCTGTGAGCGCGTTGAAGATTTGCGGCAGCTCGTCCAAACTGGTCTTGCGCAGAAAGGAACCGATCCAGGTGATGCGCGGGTCGCTGTTGCCGGGCAGCTTGAAATTGTTGCGGATGTATTCCTCGTACAGGTCGCGGTTTTTCTTGAGCACGGCCTCGGCGTTATGGATCATGGTGCGGAATTTGAAGATGCGGAAAGGACGTCCGTTTTTTCCCAGCCGGTACTGCCGGAAAAAGACGCTGCCCCGGGGGTCCGTGATTTTGATGATGAGCGAAATGAGCAGGAGGGTGGGTAGAAAGAGGGCGAATGCACAGAGCGCGCCGGCAAAGTCAACCAATCGCTTGATGGCCAGGTAATGCCAGGGGGGGGCCACGAGATGGTAATCGTCGCTCATGCACGAGAACCGTTCCCTGTCCGGGCCTGCGTCCGGGTCGCTGTCGCTCCCTGCGCTGCGGCGGGCGCGCGCGTCAAAGAACGCGGTCAGGAGGAAGCGGGACGTGTAGAGCGTGAACAGGAGCAGGCACCAGTAAAGCAGGATCAGCTTGAGGCCCGTGGACGTGGGCAGGAGGTCGGACATGTCGCCACTGGTGAGCGTGATGGCGATATCGATGCTTTTGAGGATGAGGATGCCGGCGGTGACCCCCAGCAGCACGTTCCGGAAGGAAAACTTCCAGCTGCGGCGGTAGAACCCGAGCAGGAGGAAGATGATGACCCAGGGGAAGGTGAGGTAGAGGTTACCCCAGAGCGCGATGGTGCCCACTTCGCGGAGTGTGCCGGGTGTGAAGGGGAGCACCATCACTTTGAGGAAGGCGACCGTGAAAAATGTCAGGTTGAGCGTGAGGATGTCCGAAACAAGGAAGAGCGCTCGTTTTTTCCGCGAAGCGATCATGGCCGGCTAACGATTGATGGTGAGGATCTTGTACTTGCGTGCGCCGCGCGGGGACTGGATGCCCACGGCCTCGCCCACGCCCTTACCGAGCAGCGCCTTTCCGAGCGGTGATGCCACGGAGATTTTATTTGCATCGATGTCGGCCTCGGGCGGGGAGACCAGCTGGTATTCGACGACCTCGTTGTCGGTGAGGTCCTTGATTTTGATGCGGGCGCCGAGAAAGGCCTTGTCTTTGGCTATTTTGCTGTCGTCGAGCACCCGGGCGGTGGTGATGGTTTCCGTCAATGTGCGGATTTCACGCTCATTCACATCAAGCTTTTCGCGGGCCGCATCGTATTCGGCATTTTCCGAGAGGTCGCCAAAACCACGGGCGTGTTCCATGTCCTGGCCGATTTCGCGGCGTTTGGTGGTCATCAGAAAGGTGAGCCGCTCCTTGAGCTTGCCATAGCCTTCCTGGGTCATGTAAATGGTGTCCATGGGTACCTCTCCATTAAATAAACAACCGGCAGACAGCCCCTGACGGATGCCGCCTGCCGGTGAAGGAAGGGCGTGGGGGATTAACCCGCGCGGCCTTTTTGGCCTTTTTCTCGGCTCGTTTTTCCTTGAGGGTTTTCAGAGGCGCTTTTTTGCCCTCTTTTTTCGTGTCTTGTTCTTTACCCATGAGACCTCCTAGTGAATGACAGGGTTGATTAAAAAATAATATTTAGCACGAAGAATTTCTATAAATAATAAAAGCGGAGGGTCAGTCGAGTAGGGGGCCCACGGCGTTGATGACGGACTGAAGGGTGAACGGTTTCACCAGGATTTTTCGGATGTTGAGGCCCTGCAGGGTGGTGATGTTTTCCTGGGTCGAATACCCGGTCATTACAATGATATCGATGGCTTTGGTTTCCTCGAGGCTCCGCAGGTTGCGGCAGACCTCGGCACCGTTGAGCCGGGGCATCTGGATGTCGATGAACATCACGTCCGGGACAAACACGCTCGCTTTGAGGTTGGCCGCATAGCCATCGTTTGCGGTTTCGATGATGAGATTGGAATAGGTTTCGTCCAGGAGGTTTTCGAGCAGAAGAATGATGGCGGGGGTGTCGTCCACAATCAGCACTTTTCTGATCTTTTTTTTCTTGAGCATGTTGATGTGATCCAGAGGGATTTTATTTTCCAGCATGTAGCGGATAAGTTTCTCGTGCGGGATTCGGTAGAAATCTTTAATCTCCGTGGACTCGGCTTCAATTTTTCCCTGTGCACAGAAGTCGCGCACGGACTTTTTGGAGAGGACGAGGATTTTGGCGATTTCGGAGACCGAGTAATGGCTTTGATTCATAGTAATAGTCTGTAAAATAAAAATGTTTCCATCCTGAAAGCGAAAAGATTGCGTTCCGAGACACGGGGACCTTATTTTTTCATTGGAATGGCTGACAACAAGAAATCCGGCAGGGACGAGTGGGTCCTCCTGAAACGAAGTCTGGTCTCACAGGGCCGGGCGTTCCTTGACCTTTTCCGGGAATTGCACGAGGAATCTGATATCGCCCGGGAAATTCTCCTGTTTCTGCCTTTTGCAGTCGCCCTCGCCTTCTTCTACTATACCAACCGTATCGCCTACTTTTACCACCATCTCGGAAATTACGGGTTCGAGGAGCAGTTTCTCGGGCAGGTCGTGCCGCTGGTGAACGACCTTTTGTCCGGCCGCTTTTCACGCCTCTCACTGGGGCTCGAGGGGCCGCTCTATCCGTTACTGCTGGCCCTCAAGGCGCGCGGCGGCCACGACATCCTCAAGTCCGCGCTCTTCCTCAACGCGCTGTTCGGCACCGGCGCACTCCTGTGGGCCTATTATCTTCTCCGGACGGTTTTCGGAACGCGGACCGCAGCGCTTTCGCTCCTTTTCATTGCCACCAACGCGGTCTATTTCGAGTTTACCTATACGGCGTGTCCCGGCGTGGTCTTCCTGCTCTTTTGCGTGGGTGCGTTGCACTTGTTCTTCAAAGGGGCGCGTGACGGACGCGCTGCTTTGCTTTTCCTGTCCGGCGCGCTCATGGCGCTTGCGGTCCTCACTAACATTGCGGCCCTGCTGCTCCTGTTGTTCGCGGGGCTTGCGGTCCTGACCCTCGGCCTTGTGGGGGAGGGGGCCCGTGCCCGCGCCCGGACGCTGGCCTGGGTCTGCGCGGGCTTTGCGGTCTTCTTTCTCCCGGCCCTGCTTTTTTTGAAAGGGCATAGCGTCCACCTTTTTACAGCTCTGCCCTTCGTCAAAGCCGCGGGCGGCAACGCGCTGTTAACGCATCTCAAAACCGGTTATTTTCGCATCTTCATGAACATCGGCGAGCTCATCGGCTGGGCCCTCGGCGTGTTCGTAGTACTCGGTATTCTCTTTGCCGTGCTTACTCCTCAGGACCGCCCACGCCGCGCGTTCCACCTTCTTGGACTGCTCTTTTTTCTCGGGCTTTCACTCCTCGAGTTCGACAAACTGAACTCTTTTATTCTCGTTATTTTCCTGGTGCCGCTGGCGGCCGACGTGGTGGGCTCCGGCCTTTACCGGCGTACGCTCGAACGCCGATTCGCCCTTGCCCTGCTCCTGGCTTTCACGGGCCTGTCGTTTTTCAGCGTTTTCTCCAATATGGACCGCATCGGCGGAATCGCCAAAGGCGAGCCTAAACAGCTCCTGGCCCTGGCCGAGTACCTTTCGGACCATCCCGGGGCCAAGGGGCTGGTGCTGGCGCAGCGTCCGTTGCTGGCACGGCGCCTGGACATGCCCTTCCTGCAACTCGATTCCACGACCAACGGTCTGCTCCCGCTCCTCCGGCAGGCCAAGGAAAAGGGGGCGCGCCTCCTGCTCGCGGACTTTCCCGAATACAACGCCTTTCCCTTCCTGCGGTTCCTCGCGGATCCGGCCATGACCCGGCCGTTCGGACTGCGGGAGGTGGCGCGTGAGTATCCAAGCGCGCTCTACGAATTCGATTTCACCGCGCTCACGGCACTCGAAGGGGTTGCGGGCCCGGATACCGCGGCCTTGCGCGCACTGTCTCTGCCGAGGCCGGCCGCGCTTCCGCCTTTCGGTGAATTTCTCAAGCATCGTCTGGTCTATTCCTCCCGCCGCGATGCCCTCGACCGTCCGCCTTTTCAGGTGGTGACACAGTACCGGTTGCAGGGGATCTTGCTTTCGGGCGTGTTGTTCAGGGGTGCGTTCAAAGAAGTCGTTACCGCCAATCTTTACCAGCCCGGCGCAACCGCTTCCGGGGTTAAGACTTCGCGCGGGGTCGTGATTCTTCCGGGGAATGACCGCGATGGTAAAGCCTCCCTGCTGGCTAAAAATTACGCCGAGAACCTGGCCGCGTCCGGCATGGCCGTGCTTTGCATTGATGCGCCGGGCACGGGCGAACGCACGGGCCCGGTTTTTTCGCACGATGCCTACCTGGTCAACGCCGGGGCCGTGGGTTTTGCGCCGGCCGATGCGTTTGTCAGCGAAGCGCTCGCGGCCCGGCGCGTGCTCTGCGAGCTCACGGGCGCGTCATCCGATTCCGTGGGGCTTATTGGCATCGGCGAGGACGCGTTTACCGCGCTGTACGCTGCGGCGCTTGAGCCCGGGTTCACATCCGTTGCAATTATTGGCGGGCTTTCGCCCATGGCCGAACTGGCCGCTTCACCCCGTGCGCCCGTACAGGCGCTCATTACGGGTGTTGCCGCCTATGGCACCGAAGCCCTGCTCCTGGCCGTGGGTGCCAACCGCGTCCGGTACTATCCCCTTGAGCCCGGCCGCAAGGAATGGGCCTTCTTTCTCGGGAACAACCTCGGCTTTACCGTGGTCCCCTCGGAAAGCCCGGACCAGTTTGTAAAGGAAGGGTTTGAGAAGAGCCTTCAGAAGATGGGCGAGGACCTTGGCAACGATGCGATCCGGCTGGCTGCCGCGCGTTTCACGGGCCTGCCCGAGCAGCAGAAGCAGGCGACCTTCACCGTGGGCGCACAGGACCTGAACGAAATATCCGCGCCGTTTATGGAAATACCGCTCCAGGTGAATCTGGAACCCGCGTTCACGCCCGTGGATACGCCCTCCTCCGACGCTCCGTTTCCGCTGCCGTGGCAGTTGTGGGCGGCACCGGCCGGGCCCGTCAAACGGGTCCTGGTATGGCTTCAGAGCGCGGACGCGGCCCTGGATTCGGGCCTCGCGCAAAAGGCCGTGGACCGCGGTTATGCCGTGTGCCGTCTGCCGCTGTTTGACCGGTGCCGGAATTACGCGGAGGCGCGCCAGCGATATTACAACCTCCTGCTGGCCGGGATCCGGTCCGACCTGCAATGGAAGGCCGCGCTCCGCGCCATTGCGGACCGCTATCGCGTCATCCCCGACCTCTTTGCCGCGGATTCGCTGGCATCGCTTGTGGCCGTGCGGTTGGCGGCCGACAGCCTGCTTTCCGCGGGGTCCCTCATTCTTTCCGAACTCCGGACCGCCAAAGTGTCGGCCTTTACGGGCGGCCTGCTGGACGGCTACGACGGCGTGGCTTATGCCGAAGGCGCGTATGTCAATTTGCCGCGTGTGCGCGCCAGTCTGGTCATGCGCGCGTACCGGGACCTTGCGGCGCGCGATTGGATGGAAGCCGCCTCCAAAGCGAGGCGGGTGCGGCCCTATTGCCCGCCCGCGGACACCTTTGCATATGATGATGCGCTTCCAAAAGGGGCGGCGCGCATCACCACGGCGGACTCCCTTTTCCGCTGACATGTTCGCATGATGGAACGGCTGAAAAATCCATGGCTTGCCGCGGGTCTCATGGCCGTGGCTGCGATCCTGCTCGGGTTCGCGGTCTTTCAGGCCGAGCTCAACACCAACGGTGACAACGGCTCGTATATTTCCTATGCCCGGTCACTCGCAGCCGGCAAGGGCCTTACGCTGGCGAGCCATCCCCTTCACCTCAAAAGCGATAAATTCCCGATCCTTTATCCGCTCTTCCTTGCTTTCTGGATTAAATTTTTCGGTTACCACCTGTTTCTTCTCAAAGTCGCGATGCTTGGCATTTTCGCTTTAGGGATGGCTCTCTTTCTCTTCATTGCGCGCCGCTCTTTTTCAGGGCTCCTGCTGCTCGGACTCTGCGCGCTCACGGCCACCAACTACTGGCTGCTCGACAACGCGACCATCACCATGTCCGAACCCTTCTTCATGCTTTTCCTGCTCGGCGCCTACCTCGCCTTCCAGCGTTACGAGGAGCACGGCCGCAGCACGGATCTTCTCCTTGCCATTGGATGTGTCCTCCTCACGCCTTTTATCCGCACCATTGGCATCGCACCCGCGCTTGCGCTTTTCGCCTGGCTCGCCTTTAAACGGAAATGGCGATGGCTTGCCGGCTGCGGTGCGGCGTATGCGCTCTTTTATTTAGTCAATCGCGGCTTCATGGCGCCCGGCGGCTACGGAAGCATCCTCTTCCTCGCGGACCCCTATAACCCCGAGATGGGCACCATCGGCCTTCCGGATCTGTTCCGGCGCATTATTGACAACGCGCTCTTCTACTCCGAAAACACGGTGCAGATGACGCTTTTCTCCTTCCTGGGCGACCAGGCGCGTTTTGACCGTACCTCGGTGCTTCTGTTCACGGTGCTCTTCGTCGTGGTTTTCTTTGCCCTTCCGCTCCGGGAGATCCTGCGCAGGCCCGGCGCGCTTTTCCTCCGGCTCCTCGTGCTCCTTTACCTTGGCATTCTCCTGACCTGGCCCATGGTCTGGTCCGGTCCGCGCTTTGTGGTGCCCATCATTCCCTTTCTTCTGCTCATCCTTTTTGAGAACGGCCATTTCTGGATCACGCGTTTCGTAACCCCCGACCTTTTGCCACGCCTTAAAAAGGCCGCGTGCGCGGTCTGCCTGCTCTGGAGCGTGCTTAATTTCAGCGCCATTTACCAGAAGACGCATACGCCGCTTACTTCGGACTGGACGGACTTCTACCGGCTTGCGGAATGGTCAAAAAGCGCCCTGCCCGACAGCGCGGTGGTGTGCGCCCGGAGCCCCTTCCTGTTCTATCTGAAGTCAAACCGGATGAGTGTGCCCATCCCCTTTACACTTGACCGGAACAAGGCGTTCAATCATTTGAAAGAGAATCGGGCCGGGTATGTCGTCATCGACCATTTCCAGTGGACCGGTTCCACCCAGGTCTATCTTGCGCCGCTGCTCGAGGAGTTCAAGGACCGCTTTGAACTTGTCAAGACCCTTGGTTCCGCGGCCCTTTACCGGGTGAAGGAATAGGTTTCCGGCCATGCTGTTTGATCCACTCAAGCCGTTTCCGCAAGGACACAATCCGCGCGCGCTGCGGGCCGGCCTGCTGCCTGTGGCCGCGCTGCTCCTGCATTTTCTTTTGCTTCAGTCTGAGTTCGTCCGGCTCGGGACGCGGCTGCTCTCCGAAGGGCCATGGCCCGGACTCGTTCCCTACCTGCGCTGGTTGCAGGGCAATGCGAATTTCTGGCCCCTTGTCCTTTCTGCTGCTGTCTTCCTCGGACTCACACTCTTTTTGCAGATTGCCTGCGGACTTGTGGATCAGTTACTGGACTGGGTCTTTGAGCGCAGGCACAGGACCTTCGTCCTTCTATGCGCGGTCCTTAGTGTCTTTTTAAGTTTCTACATTGCACCCGGTTCCATCGCGGAATCAGGCGACGCTTCCGCGCACCTCATGCACGTCTGGCTCGCGGGCGAGTCCCTGCGGCACGGCGAACTGCCGGTCTGGAGCAACTGGCTCTACTGCGGCAGCCCTTTTCTGCAGGACTACGGCCCGCTCTTTTTCTACCTCGCGGGCGCGGCTTTTGCCCTCCTGCGCGACCTCTCCCTCTCCGCCAAGCTGGTCCTTTTCCTGCTTCACTTGGCCTCGGGACTGACATTCTTTCACATGGTTGCCACGGTGCTCCGGGACAAGCGCATCGCGCTCTTTGGCGCCCTGGCCTACGCGCTCATCGGGTGGCATTCGCACTACATCCTCATCATGGGCCGCTACCCCGTGGCCCCGCTGTACGCGCTGTTGCCTTTGCTCTTCCTCGAAGCTCACCGGCTGCTCGAAACGCCCGGCCGCACGCTCCGGGAGGAGACGCCGGCCATGGTGCGGCTTTCTCTCTATGGCTCGCTCGCTTTTCTGTGTCACTTCATTTATCCGGCCCAGTTCCTGCTGTTCCTTGGGGTCTATGTGCTCGCCCGCATCGTATTGCGCTATCGTGCCGTTCCCTCCGTGCCTGAAGGGATCCATACGCTCAAGAAATTTGCGCTCGCAGCCGGTGGTGGTGCCGTGCTCGCGGCGGGTGCCCTCATTCCATTTGTACTCGAGCGGTCCTATACCATGGCGGGCGCGAACATGGCACTCACGGACCCCCTGGGCGAAGCGGGCCGCACATTCAACATCGCGGCCTGGTTTGTGTGGAACAATGACCACTGTCTGCTTTTCAATTACGGCAGTCCGCAGTGGGGGGACGCCTATTTCGGACTCACGCTCTTTCTGGCGCTCCCCGTGGCGCTGCTCCTGAAAGCCTTCCGGCGGCGCGAATCCCTTTACAGCGACACGCTTAAAGGGGCCGCGGCAGCGCTCGTCGCTTTCTTTCTCCTCGTGGCGGCCTGGAACATTGTGGGCAAAGTGCCGCTCCTGCGCTCGCTTTATATTACGGCCTGCGAACGCTATCAGCTCGCACTCGCCTTTTTCCTGCCCCTGTTCGCCTGTGCCTTTTTGTCGGACCTGAAGGGAGCAGTGTGGGGTACGAAAGGGAAGGCACGCCTCCTGGCGCTCATGCCCTTTCTCCTGGCGCTTCTGCTTCTGGATCTGGGCCCGCTTTCGCTGCAGGCCCCTTTTGCACCGCGCGACGATTGGGACAAGCATGCGGCCATGACCGTTGCGTTTGAAAAAGAGTACCGTGCAAGCAACGGGGCCGTGCCGGCCGCGCGCCTGTACTATGAGGGCATCAGTTCTTACGACTTTGAGCTGAAAGGCGCGCCCATGGCCGTGCGGCGCGCATACCATCCTTCGGTCCTTGGCTCTTTCAGCCAGGGGGCGCCGCTTTCTTATCTTTATCTCAAGGAATTCTATCCCCAGTTCCAGGATCAGATTGAGAAAAGGCCCGACATTCTTCTTGATAAACGGCTCCTAAATCTCTTTTTTCTCACGAACACACCCCTCCTCGTGTTGAACGGTGAAAAGAACGCGCCCGGAAATCCAATCATTAAAAAACGGACCCTGTTCGGTAGGGAGAAGACGGTGCTGGAGCTGGCCTTTGGTTCGCCCATTGTCTATTCAGGGAACATCGCGGCATTTGAATCGAGCGGCTCTCCCGGCACCGAAGGCCGCTGGCTCCTGGACCGTTATAATATCGACTATGCGACCGGTTCCGCGGACACGCTCTTTGTGCAGGGGGCGGAATTGCCCGCGCTTTCGCCTTCCGCGATACGTCCGATTGTCACGGTCTCCGCCTTTTCTCAGACGCACCGGACCGCGAACCTCACACTCACAGCAAGCCAGCCCGTTTATGTGCGGCTGCCCTATTCCTGGCACCCGGGACTGCGCGTGATGCTTAACGGCAGTGCCGTGAATGTGTCCCGCGCGGACATGAATTTTATCTGTATTACGGTTCCTGCAGGTGAAAGCCGCATTCGGCTTGAGGGCGGGCTTACGCGGCTCAGGACCGCATTCTGGATTCTTTCCGGACTCGGGTTTATGGTGGCCATTGGTTTCCTCATCGTTCACAGAAAAAAGGATACGCATGCCTAGTTCCACGCGCGGCCACGGGCTTCTCGAAGGCTTCCTTTCGCACCACCGTGCCCGCGTGGCGGACCGGCTCATTCCGGAGACCCTGCGTCAGGGCCGCCTCCTCGACATCGGGTGCGGCACGCGGCCCGGGTTTCTCCTTGGCGTGCGCTTTGCGGAAAAGGTGGGCATGGACCGGTGTGCCTCCGCGATGACGGAAGAGGCGCTTGCGGCCACGGGCATCCTGCGTATCACGCACGACCTTGAGGCCGCGCCACGTCTTCCATTCGAAGACGACCGTTTCAGTGCGGTCACGCTGCTGTCAGTGGTCGAGCACCTGGAGCCCGCATCCGTTGCCGGTTTGTTCGCGGAAATTTACCGCGTGCTCCGGCCCGGCGGCCTTTTTGTGTGCGTCACTCCGCCGCCCTTCACGGATGGAATTCTGCGCGTCATGGCGCGGCTCGGACTTGTCAGCCCCGAGGAAATCCATGAGCACAAGGCGTTTTACCGGTGTGCGCAGTTGCGGACGTTCCTGCGCAAAGCGGGATTTACGGGAGTGCGGGCCGGGCGGTTTGAGATGGGGATGAACCAGTGGGCGTTCGGCAATCGAGCTGAATAAATTACATTTCCAAGCCACCGGTCACTTCTATGGAAAACCCGGTTATATAGTCTGCTTCCGCGGAAGCCAAAAATTTAACCGTATTGGCAATATCCTCCGGCATTCCCTGATGGCCTAAAGGAATGGCGGGTAAAATTTTATTTATCACTTTTTCCGGAATCTTTTCGGTCATTTCGGTCTTGATAAAACCGGGCTGCACGGCATTGACATTGATGTTATATCTGGCCATTTCCCGGGCAATGGTCTTTGTAAAACCCAGAACGCCTGCCTTGGAACTGGCATAATTGGATTGGCCGATATTACCGGCCTTGGCGACAATGGAAGAAATATTGACAATCTTTTTTTTGTCGTACGAAAAGGGAGCGGTTGCTGTGAGGGCGGCTTTTTGTTTCGCTGCAGCCACCCAACGGCCGCAGACCGCCTTGGAGGTGAGGAACATGGATTTCAGATTTACATTCAGCACCAAGTCCCAGTCCGCCTCCTCGAGCTTCAGCAGCAACGCGTCCCGGGTTATCCCCGCATTATTGACCAAAACATCCACGTCACCGAAATCAAAGGCCTGGGCCGTCATTTTCTCGACTTCCGCGGCTTCGGCGATATTACAAACGCAGGCAATGGCGTCCTGTCCCCTTTTTTTAATTTCAACCACCAGGTTTTGAAGATTTTTTTCATCAATGTCCACGGCAACGATGTTTAAGCCCAGTTTTTCCGCCAAGGTCAGGCAAATGGCCCGGCCAATACCCCGCCCGGCCCCGGTAATGATAGCTATTTTTTTCATAATGCTGTTTTCCCCTTGAATTTTAATGGTAAAAACCCTGTATCAACAAGGTCGTTGGTTTGAAAATACTTTTATGATATTTATCCGCCAGTTCATTAAGTTTATTTTGCCAATATTCCGGCGGCTGAAGCCGGGCGGTTTCAATCGGGCCTTTTTTCCTGCCCGTAGCATGAATCAGGGCAAGATCGATGTCATTCAGGGAACAGACCTTCATTTCAATCAGTTTGGAGGCTTCATTAATTTCCAGGGCAATGAAGTCCAATATGTCAACCGATCCGGCTGGTTTGCCCAGGTCAATCAATGGCCGACCGTTACTCCAATCAAAAAAACCGCGTCCGGTCTTTTTACCCAGGTTGCCGGCCAGCACTTTTTCAGTCACAATTTTCCCTGGTGCAAAATCGGGATGCACGGCCTCGGCGAAATACTTCATGCAGTTATAATTGATATCCAGGCCCGTATAATCCATGGTCTCATAGGGCCCCATCGGCGCTCCGTCATTTCTGAACAAAGCATCAATTTCAGCGGGCGTCGCGATGGGCGTGTCCGCAAGGCAATGCAGTAGTACGCCGCCGGGGGCCTGCACGCGGTTTACAATAAAGCCGGGCGTGTCTTTGGCGACCTTAACAGGTATTTTATTGATTTCCAGGATAAAATCATACGCTTGCTGTATGGTTTCGGGGGCGGTTTTTTCGCCCCGGATGACTTCCACCAGCTTCATTAAAACCACCGGATTGAAATAATGGAGGCCCAGCACCCGGTTGGGCGATTTGACAGCCTTGGCAATCAGGGAAATGGGTATGGTCGAGCTGTTGGAAGCCAGTATGGCGTGGTTCGGCGCATACTGATCCAGCTTTTCGAAAATCGCTCTTTTTAATTCCAAATTCTCCGAAATTGCCTCAATAACCAGGTCCGCTTCCCGGACAGCGGTCTTGAGGTCCGTGGTCGTTTGCAACAGCGTGCGGTTGATTTTATCATAGTGCGCTTGGGTAATTATTCCCTTGGACAAAAACTTTTTCAAGCTGAAGTCGATACCGGCAACACCGCGGTCGATAAATTCCTGCCGGACGTCATTTAAATACACGGGGTATCCAGCCAGCAGTGCACTTTCCGCAATGCCATGGCCCATATCGCCTGCGCCGATGACCGCCACCTTGTTTATTTTATTCTTCTTCATTGTTTTTCCCGTTCTATTACAACGGCTATCCCCTGTCCACCGCCGATGCAGGCGGTCGCCACGCCATAGCGGCCATGACGCATGTTCAATATTCTGGCCAGGGTCCCGGTAATCCTGGCTCCGGATGCGCCGAGTGCATGGCCGATTGCCAGGGCGCCGCCTCGGACATTTATTTTTTCAGGATCAATACCGAGTTCTTTAATGCAGTATAAAACAACGGCGCTGAACGCTTCGTTGATTTCCCAGTAATCAATGTCTTGGACATTGAGCCCGGCCCTCTGCAGTGCTTTCCGCGAGGCGGGCACAGGGCCGCTGCCCATGAGCGCGGGTTGGACGCCGGCCACACCAAACGCGCGTAGGGTGGCCAGCGGTTTGATATTGTTTTTCATCGCGGTGGAGCGGGACATCAGTAAGACTGCGGCAGCACCGGCCGTCAGCGGCGAGGATGTCCCCGCGGTAATGTTGCCGGTTTCCCGATAGGCGGGTTTAAGGTCCGCCAAGGCGGCCAACGTGGTATTACTTCTGACCGATTGATCTTTTTTCACCTGCAGGATGCTGCCGTCCGTTTGTTCCGCCGCCACAGGCAAGATTTCATCGTCAAAGAATCCGTCAACCTGGGCCTGAGCCGCGCGTTGATGGGAGCGCAGGGCCCATTTTTCCATGTCCTCCCGGGTGAAACCGGATTGCGCCATTAATTTTTCTGCGGTCAATCCCATATTATTGCCGGTGTCCATGTCCCAATGTTTGTATCGTGCGTCTTGAAACAGGTGTTCGTTTATTTTAATGCCGTTATCCGCTCCCATCGGCACCCGGGTCATGTGCTCCATGCCGGCAGCGATGACCGTTTCGGCGCTGCCAGTGGCAATTTCCATGAAACCGATCTGGATCGCTGAAAGAGAAGAACCGCACTGGTGATCGATGAATTTGGTCGTGATCGTTTCCGGCAGGTTGGCAAGCAGCAAGGGCAGACGGCCGCCCATGGTCCACTGTTCGCCGACGCCCATGGCCGAGCCGACGATGAAATCGTCCACGGCTTCCGGTTTCAGTCCACCTTGTTGGATGAGCGGCAACAGCAATTTGGCCAGAAGTTCGTCGGCCCGGAGTTTATGGAACCAGTCTTTGGCCGGCTCATTCGGCCGGGAACGGGAAAACGCTGTCCGGAGATAACCGGCAATGACGACATCGTTCATACTATTCACCTCTCTTTAATTTGTTTATTCCTAAATTGTTCTTTATATTGTTTTGCCAGTTCGGCATAGCCCTGGGTGGCTTTCAGGATAAAATGTCTTCTGTCCGCGTCCGTTTCTTTGACCACTTTTGCCGGCAAGCCATAGACCATGGAATTTTGAGGTATTATTTCTTTTTCCATTACGACCGCTCCGGCGCCGACAATGGATCCCTGTTTGATGACAGCACCCTTTAGTACCGTACTGTTGATCGCGATAAGACAATTATTCTCAACCGTCGCGCCGTCGATCACAACGCCGTGTCCAATCAGGACATTATCGCCGATATGAATGGGGTGGTTCATACCCACATGCACCACGCAGTTTTCCTGGATACTGGTGTTCTCGCCAATGATAATGGGTGCAAAATCCCCGCGTAGCACCGCGCCATCCCAGATGTTGGAATTGGCGCCAATGGTTATTTTTCCATAAAGACGGGCGCCGGGTGCAATATAAACCGATGGATGAATATGGAAATCGTTGGTGATATCAACGGCCATGACGTTTTCCGGTGAAATTCTTATCAAGCCCCATCGGCTCGATTTTGAATATTCTGGGGTCCATCAGGCGCAGGTCGGGGGACAGGATGGGCGCAAATTCCATTTGGGATAATATGTCTTTTTCCAGGTTGATGCCCGGCGCGATTTCCGTCAATACCAAGCCTTCCGGGCCGAAGGTGAATACCGCCCTTTCTGTTACGTAAAGTACCTGATCGTAATTGCCAGGGATATTTTCGCTGTTAAAGGTAATCTGTTCCACCGCATTGACAAATTTATTTAATGTTCCTTCTTTGAGGATTATCAGCTGTCCGTCTTCAATTTTCATGTTCAGGCCCTTATTCGTGAATTTTCCGCAAAAAACAAGGCGGCGGGTGTTTTGCGAAATATTAATAAACCCTCCACAGCCAGCGATTTTTCCGCCAAATTTGCTGACATTGACATCGCCCCGGCGATTGACCTGGGCCAGGCCCAGGAAGGCGATATCGAGTCCACCCCCGTCATAAAAATCAAATTGGCTCGTCTGATCAATCAGCGCCCAGGGATTTACGGCAGCGCCGAAATTGCCACCGTTGCCTGGAATGCCGCCCGTGGGACCGGATTCGACCGTCAGGGTGATGTGGGAGCTGATTTTTTCCTCGGCAGCCACGGCAGCCACCAGCTCTGGAATACCGATGCCGAGGTTGACCACAGCGTCAGGCGTGAGTTCCAGGGCCGCGCGCCGGGCGATTATTTTCCGGTCATCGAGGGGCAAAGGAGCTATCTGGGAAGTGGGGACTTTTTGTTGGCCGGTCAGTACGGGATTAAAAAAATTATCGCAGGTCTGGCGATGGTGTTTTTCCGGTTCGCGACAGATGACTATTTTATCGGTCAACGTGGCAGGCAGATGAACCATTTTGGCCGGGATGGACTCGGAATTGACCAGGGTTTTTACCTGGACGATGACCTTTCCACCCGAAGCCCGGGCAGCCATGGCCAGGGCCAGCCCCTCGGAATGGAACGCTTCATCTTCCATGGAAACATTCCCGAGTTCGTCCGCCGTTGTGCCCCGGATAACGGCGATGTCGATCCGCAGCGAAGGATAGAACAGCCAATCCTCGTCGTCGATCCGCAACACCCTGACGAGATCGTTATGAGTCACCTGGTTGATCCGGCCGCCGGACAAACGCGGGTCGACAAAAGTTTTCAGGCCGATTTTGGTGATTTCGCCGGGTTTTTTTGCTGCAATGGCCCGGTACAGATGGCAGATGACCCCCTGCGGGAAATTATAGGCCTCGATTTTATTCTCGGTAATCAGCCGGCCCAACTTTGGACAGCTTGCAAAATGGCCGCCGATAATCCGTCGGATCATTCCTTCATGGGCCAGATGATCCAGACCGCTGCCGAGATTGTTGCCCTGGCCGGCACCGTGCAGGATCGTCAAATCACGGGGCTGGCCGCAGGCGAGGAATTTTTTTTCCATCTGAACGTAGATTTCCTCGGCCACGCCCGCAGTGCCAAAACCTGTTGCGGCCAAAGTGCAGCCATCGGAGATCAGTTCGATGGCTTCTTCGGCAATAGCAATTTTATTATTCATGTTTTTATCCATCCCTTGCCCCAACACGTTTATGCGGAATCTTATTTCAACAGAGTAATCGTTTTATTCATCTCTTGATTGCCCGCCACTGCCTTTATGATATAAATCCCGGAAGGCAGCATAGCGGCATTCCAGCACACGAATCCATTCTTCACCACTTTGGACAAATCGGCCACCCGGCGGCCTTGAACATCATAAACAACCAAGGATAACGGCTTGACACCTTTTGGTTGAGCAAGTCCACGGATCGAAATCCGGACCGTCGGATTAAATGGATTGGGATTTGTTTCCAGACGCATCGGCAGATGCGACTCCAAGGTTTCTTCAATACCATCCACCTGTCCTAAAATCCCCTGCGCCGAATTAGACATAGCGCTCATGTTTTCAACGCTGTCAAAAGAAAATATCGCCGCGTAAAAAGGAAGCGTATCAGAAACCTCAAAAACAACCGATTGCTGCGTACCGGGTACCGCAAGCAACGCCGGACCCACGGCATTGGCCGCCCACCAGTTGCAGACGCTGCTGTCGATGGTTTGAGGCTCCACTATTGGTTTATTCGACCATACCACATGATACCGCCTGGCGTCGTCCGGCGCTGTCCACATTAACCGGGCATAGCCGGTGGTAGTATCGATCACCGCGACAAGATCGCCAATGGCGGCGGGCGGAACAGTGTCGGGCCGGACCGTGTGGTTCACAAACCAGGTGAACCTGTTCTCGAACTGCCCCTCCCATTTGGAAAATTCCCCATAAGGCCGGTCACCGTTGATACCCACGGCAAGATATTGATTCAATTGATCCAGATACTCTTTTTTGCCCGTGTTCCAATAATACCAGGCCTGCGGATCGCAAAGAATAAAACTTGTGCCGCTGGACGAATCCACGCCGTAGGCCGGATTTTTGTAGTATCCAAAGTTGGAATAATGAAGGTTCCATTGCATGGTGCCGGAGACGTAATTGAACGCCTCCGCATAAGCCTGCGGATTCACGTTCCGAATCTCCTCCATGAATTGGATGATGGGACGTACCAGATAGCCGGCCTGGAAAGCCGCATCGCCTATGTCGGTATCATACTCATTAAATCCGTAAAGGACATTTTGACCTTTGAAGGTGTTCCAAGGTTTTCTGACATAAACATTAAGGTAATTCCTGACTTTTCCCAGAATGCCGGTATCGCCGGTAACTCGGTAGGCCTGCAATGCGTGAGAAAGCGGATGACCGATGGCGCGGCTGCTCATGTCCGGGAACGGGTCTTTATTCTCCAGGCGCACCTGCCGGAATTCATCCACAAATCTGTACCAGTCTTTTATCCAGGGATTGCCGGAAAAATAATAGGCCTCTTCCACATGATAAAACCAGGCATGTTCGTCATCACGCGCTTTGGAGTCATTGGAGGTGCCCTCCAGAAAAGCGGAGTCAAAGGGTGGGTTTTTATACGCATCGCCAAACACCTTCCAGCTTCCTGAAGCATAGGGATTTTCGGTAAGCCTAAGCGTGCTCCAATCCGTCTCGTGCGTGTAACCGGCCAGCCACTGCGTCTTGGTATTTATCTCCCCCATGGCGTATTCCTGGGCCATGAAATAATCATAAGGATTCGCTGTGGCGGCGAACAGGGCTCCGCTGGCCGGCCAGCCGCCGGCATCGCTGGGATATAATTTTCTGCCCGGAGAGACGAGAAACCAATTCCAGCCTAATTGCGGCGCTTCCTGATAATCGGTCTTGAGCGGCGCACGCTTGTCGGTTACGGAAACGGGGGTATCCAGCGGCACATAAAAATCAAAGGCCGCCCGGGTCTCTTTGTACCAACCCGTGGGCACTGCCGCCACCGGCGGATGCTCAAAGGTCTTTGACAAATTGGTCAGCTCCGTATTTGACGCGCCGCTGCCATGAAAATAAAGCAGAACCTCCTTGCAAGTGTGCTGCATGTCCTGAAGCCAATACAAATTCATGTCGGTCAATTGATATACCATCGCATCGTTCGCATACCATTGCCGGCTCCATGCCGGAAAAAGCTGAACGCTCAGCTTATTGCTGCTGTCGATCTCCAATCCGTTTGGCCACGCCTGCCAAAAATATCGCGTCTTGGCAAAAACGCCTCGCCGGCTGTCGCTAACGTCCATAAAACCGTCCGTATATGTGCCCGAAGACAAAATGCTGCCAAGCATCTTATCGTATATGCGGAACGTGTCCAATTGCTCCTGCGCCAAATAAACACCATTATCCCTCGAACGCGAATAAAGCGTCCCATCTCCACGCCCAACCTTCACCATGGGATTGGCACTCAGATTCAAACGAAAATCCAAATTCATCTCCTTAAAATACAAAGGCCAGGAATAAAGAACCTTGGCCGAGTTCTGCAGCTGATAGTCAATCTTCACATACGGCTTGCCAGTGTATGCGTATATCCTCACCGCAAATCCGTGAACATGACTGATTGTGCTGGAATACTGCGTCAGCGCTTCAGCGCGTATAACCGTTCGCATAGGACCCGACTCCTCTACTGTAACAGCCACGTCAGGACGCGTAGCGTCATACTGGACAGCGCCGGCTCCGGCGCGGGGAACAAACACGCCGCCGTTTTGTGGGTGCGAAGCTATCACCTTTTCCGAATCCTCAAAAACGCCGTTGCTGTTATCATCGAGCCACAACTGGTCGATAATGTTAAAAGCGGCCTTGCTCACAATGAATTTCAAGGGTCCGGTGATTACGGTAATCTCGTTGCCGCTTTCACTAACGCTTAAGCCCGTCCCAGTGGCATTGCCGCTGCCGTTGTCCTTTAAAAAATATTGGGCCGTGCCAGTGCCGGAGCCGCTGAATGCGTTCACTGTCGGCTGGAAATTGACAAGAACATGGCGGATGCTTTGCACGGGTTCGGCCCACCATTTGTTCAAGATGCCAAACTGCGCAGGTACATTGCCGCCCTGCCCGTCCTCGATCTTAAAGTGATTGACATCAACAAACGAACCCTTTGGAAGGGGAATGACTGTTGTGACTGGATACGAGGCACTCCCTACGCCGGCAGTCTCTTTTAACGTTAAACCCACCTCCAAAGGAAAAACAAGCTGAAAAAACAAGCCAAGGACGAAGATCAAATAGATATAAATCATCTGCCGCCTCTTCTTTTTGAGGAAATTTAAACCTAACGAAAACCATACTTAAAGTATAGCCTTTCCATAAAAAAAATGCGTTCCTAATTTTAATGATGAAAATATTGTACAGCCACCGGAACGTGGTTTTGGGAAAACAGATGGCAGATGAAGGCGCGGCGTTTATCGGGGGTGTTTACGTTTGAATTCCGTTGGCGAAAACCCGGTGTTTTTTTTAAAAACAGTCGCAAAACTCTGGCTGGAACAAAAGCCCAGATCAAAGGCGATGGCCGTGATTCTTTTTCGTGATAACAGCATTTTTTTTGCCAGTTCTATCCTGCGTCGGTTAACATACTCCCTGGGATTGATACCGGTATTTTTCCGGAATATGGCATATCCTCGGTTTTTGGGGCAATTCAACGTTCTGAAAATATCCTCAATTGTCTGGTTGGAATCAGGATTATCATCAATCATTGCATTGACTTTTTCAATCAAAGCAAGGTCTTCCAGGCCACCGGAATGGTTTTCATTCTTCAAACGGAAGGCGGAGATTATAATTTGCCGCAGGCAGTTTTCGATCTGTAAAAGATAACCGGGCTTTTTGTTTTCATATTCCGTAAAGATATCCAGAAAAGAAGTAGAAAGCAGAGCGGGGGCTTTCGCGACGAAAGGCTCGTTGGGCACGGATTTCTCCAGATATTTTATGCCTTGCGCGGTGAATAATTTGTATCGGGCGGCAGCGTTAAGGTCCACCCCCAGCCAATAGAGCCGATAGGGGGTCAGTTTTTTATCAGGATTGTCATAATGCATTTTATAAGGCGGGTGGTAGTAATAATCGCCACCTTTGATTTTCAGGACACGGCCGTTCTCATAGTACAATATATAATTGCCTTTCTCCAGATACAGGATGGTAATCCACTTTCTATTGGCGAAAACAGGATTAAAATCCCGGGCTTTGTCCGTCAGGGTGTAACCCAGGGTCTTGACAAAGGGAAACGCGGTCTTTAGATAAATAACCAGTTCTTGATCGGATAAATGAAAAGGCGGGGCGTTTTTCATAAACAGTGGAACGAAAGCATGAACGCGCTGTGCGCAAGCCGTGAATTCGCCTTGTGGCCCAGGGCGTCATGCAGCGCTGAAAGTTTCCGTATCGCGTTAGGGTACCCGGGCGCATTCTTGGAATTCGCGCGCAGATAGGCGGCCGCAAAGAGCAGGCGGCGCTGGGACACGTTAAAATTTCCTTCGGCAAAATCCGCAGCCAGCGCGAGCCCGGCCTTTGTGTTGCGCTCCGTAAGCCAGCCCGCAAGTTTACGCGCCTCTTCCAGCAGTTCCGCATTGTCAGGGTCCGCAAAATCGAGCGCGGCCTGGACAGACCCCATGGACAGGCGTGCCGCTTCCGCGGCCTCCCTCGCCCCCACCTTCATCCGTCCGGTCAGGAAATCCTTGACCTCTGTTTCTTCCAGCGGGCCAAAGGCCATCCGCTGGCAGCGCGAACGGACCGTGGGCAGCAGCCGGTTCGGCTGGGAACTTACCAGGAGGAGCCGGACGTAGGAGGGGGGCTCCTCGAGCGTCTTGAGCAGGCAATTGGACGTGCTGGAGTTCATCAATTCCGCTTCGAGGATGATGACCGTTTTACAGGAGGATTCCGAGGGGGGCATTTCGAAGAAGCCGGTCGCTTTCAGGTCTTCGCGATCACCGCCGATCAGCGCGCGGATGTTGGCAATGAATATCTCCCGGTTTTTCCCGGCGAGGGCCTCCGCGACCGCGGGCCGTGTGAACGGGGACTGCACCAGGGCCCTGGCGGACTCGGTATAATATTGCCGGTAGAGATCTCCGAGGGTGATGCGTTCGCGCCGTTCCTTCTCAACTTTCGCACGAAGGCCCAGTTCCTTGGCCACGTCCTCGAAGGAGGCTTCACTGACGAACGGGAAGACGATGCGGAAGTCGGGGTGGTCGTAGTGGAGGATTTTGCGGCACGATGCGCACGTGTGGCAGGGCGCTTTTTCCGGTGACTTGCAGTGAAGCGCGAGCGCG